>NZ_JBFBAG010000015.1:0-145390 GCF_040682155.1 Amycolatopsis sp. NPDC051371 | reverse complement strand
GGAAGCCGCCTCCGGCTCAACCGCATCCCGCAACTCAGGCTCGACCGGCGAAGACGAAGCCGCCTCCGGCTCAACCGCATCCCGCAACTCAGGCTCGACCGGCGAAGACGAAGCCGCCTCCGGCTCAACCGCATCCCGCAACTCAGGCTCGGCCGACGAAGACACACCCGCTTCGGGCTGAACCACGTCCCGTGGCTCGTGTTCAGCAGTCTCCGGCTGAACCGTTTCCTGCGGCTTCAGTTCCGCCGCCATCTCAGGCTGAGTGGTGTCGGCCGGTTTCGGCTCGGCTGGTTCCGGCGAAGGCGCCTCCGGCTCGATCGCAGTCCAAGACTTCGCCTCGACTGGCTCGGGCACAGACTCGACCGCTGCCGATTCCGGCTCCGACGGCTCGGCAAGCTCCTCCACCTCAGGCACCGGCTGGTGGGTGACCGACTCATCGGCCACCGCAGGCTCCTCATCGGCCGCTGGCACTCCCGGCTCAGCCGCCGGCGCGGCGTCACTCGCGGGCGTGTCCGCAGGCGTCTCCGCCAATGCAGGCTGGCCGGTCTCCCCAGGCTCGTCCATCGACGGCGCCGGATGTTCCACCTGCCCGGATGTCGCCATCTCGGGTGAAGCCACCGGCCGCGATTCCGGCGGGGCCGCCTCAGACTCGACAGCCGCATGTGCGCCACGAACCGGCGCCACGCCAGCCGGACCGGCCTCGGCCTCCGGAGCGGCATGCCGGGCCGCCTTCACCGGACCCGGCAGCTCCGACTCCGCCGCCACCGACCACTCGCGGTCGTCCGCTACACGGCGGGGCGGCGCGCCGGACTCCTGGTTCCACGTCGAACTGCCCCCCGAAGCGGACCACCCCGGCGCCGGCTGCGCGGCAGGCGGCGGCACAGGCGGCACGGACGGCTGCGGCACCGTCCGCCAAACCGGAGCCGGCCCGATGTTCATCGGTGCCGGCGCCTGCCCGGGAACCCGAGGGGCCCCCGGCGGTGGCGGCGTGGGACGAGCCGCCGGGCGAGGGATCGGGTCCAGCGAAGACACCAGCACCGACGTGTTCTCCGGGTCCTCGACCTTCCGGCCACTGCGCTCGCGGTAGACCATGTCGCCGTCGGCGTCCATCTCCACCAGGTAGCCCGCCTCCGCGAGCTGCTCCTCGTCGAGGTCCGCCAGCCTCTCGTACCGGGAGGGCACCACTCGATAAATCGGCCAGGCCAGCGACGCGTGCTCGGCGTGGAACTGGGCCAGCAGCGCCGCCATCTGATGCTGCCACGGCAGCGACATCCCCTCCGCCAACGACCGGGGCAGCACGACGTACCCCGCGTCGACGCCGGGGTAGCCCTGGCTCAGCTGGTCGGCCAACGGCGTGCTGGACGCGGGGCGCGCCGACTGCCTCGGCGGCTGTGGCGCACCGAACAGCTCCGCCGGGTCCTGACCGGCTTTGCCTCGCTTGCCGAACTTGCGTCCCACGTGCTCATCCTCTGCCAGTACGCGGCCACCTGCTCGTGGAAGCGCCGCGACGTCGGGTGAATCGGCCGATTCGTGTCAAGGCCCTCGAGACCCATGCTAAACGCCGGGGCGGACCGCCTGCGGCACCACTTCGGCCTCGTCGAACGAGAAGGGCCGCGTGTGCACCGGGACACCGGTCTGCTGGGCCTCGACGACCTTGCCGTCGCCCAGGTACATCATCACGTGGTGGATCGTGTCCGGGTTCGACGGATCCGTGGCGAGGAACAGCAGGTCACCGGGCTGCGCCTCGCGCACCGGCAGCAGCGCGCCCGCGTGGTACTGGTCGCGCGAAACGCGCGGCAGGATGATCCCGGCCGACTCGTACGCCCGCAGCATCAGACCGGAACAATCGTACGAATTCGGGCCGGTGGCGCCCCACACGTACGGCTTGCCCTGTTCGCCCAGCGCGAAGCTGATCGCCTTCCCAGCGGCCTGGCTCGGCGGCAGCAGCTGACCCAGCCCGGTGCCGCAGGCGACGACGTCGACGACCTGGCCGACGTTCTCCACCAGCGTCGCCGCCATCGGCTCCCACTTGTGGTAGCGGTCCGGGAAGCCCGAGCGCTCGACGGCCTGCGCCGCGTCGCCCGGGCGCTTGTTCTCCCAGTCCGGCACCGCCAGCAGCACGTCGTAGAACTTGTTGACCGCGTACGTCGGGTTGGTGACCTCGGCGATCGAGCCCCAGCCCATCGACGGGCGCATCTGGAAGATGCCCTGGGAGTCGCGGTCACCGTAAGTGAGGTTGTGCAGCCCGGACTCGGTCATCCCGGCCTGGATCGCGACCTGCCACGCGCGCGGCGCCAGCGACCGCTGCTTGCCGACCGTGATGATCAGCGCGACGATGCCCTTCTGCTCGTCGTCGAGCTTCGACGCGTCGACCGTGCCGCGCTCGCCCTCGCCGGGCTGGGTCGGCCCGACCGAGGCGTCGCAGCTCATCAGCGACACGCCCCGGGCCTGCGCCTGCTGGTTGTCGACGACGACCTTGGCGGCGACGGCGGTGACGATGAGGGCACCGATCGCGACGAACACGACCAGCCCCAGCCACAACCCCAGCCGCCGCACGGTCAGCTCGCCTGGTCGTAGTCGGCGACGCGCCAGCCCGCGTTGGTGTTCACGACCGTGATGGCCAGTTTCGGCCCGTCGGTCGGGATCGTCAGCTGCACCGAGCTGGTGTACGACGTCCCGACGGTGGGCTCACCGGTGACCTTCGTCGCTGGGATGTTCGCCGGGTCGACCGACGCCATCACCGGCAGGTACTCCTCGGTGGTGAAGGGTTTCAGCTTGGCCAGCCACTGGTCGGAGGTGATCCCGGCCGGGTGGTCGACCCAGGCCGCGGCCCACTCCTTGGCGACGCGGACGGCGTCCCCGTTCGGCGCCGCCGTCGTCGGGGTGGCCAGCGGCGCGGACAGCCGCGTCGGCAGGTTCGACGTCGGCACGGGCGCCGCGGCACCCGGCGCGGTCGTCGCCGTGACGGACGTGGTCGTGCCGGTGGTGGGCGATGCCTTGGCCTGCGGCTTGCCGATCGCCTTCGGCAGCACGATGCCGAGCGCGGTGACCAGGATCGCCAGGAACACCAGCGTCCCCATCAGGTGGCGGGGCGAGCGCAGCGGCCAGCCCCACAGGCGGCGGTAGACCGCGGCGCGGCCGCGGTTGGTGCGGATCGGCATCGGTCACCGCCCCATCACTTGGTCGGTGTCACGCGGTTCTTCGCGGACCTCGATGCCCCGAGACGGCCGGTACAGCACAAAAACCGGCTTTCCGGCGACGACTTCGGGGTCGACGCGGCGGGGTTGCGCCCGCACACCCGGGGTCCGCGGCACGTCCTGCGGCGTGTAGTCGCTGAAGCCGGACTCGGGTGCGCGCAGGTCGGACGGCACGACGACGGGCTCGGGCTCGTCGTTCCAGCGACGGTCGGCGACCGGGGAGGTGTCGACGCGCCGGCTCTCCTCCCCGCGCAGCACCGGACGGCCACCGGCGCCGACGACGACGTAGTCGCCCGGGTCGCCGTTGGCCGGGTTGTACTGGCCGAACACCGGGGACCCGGGGCGTCCGCCCGCGGGCAGCGCGCCCGCCGCACCCCCGTTGATGGCCCCCGGCCAGGCGCCGGACCAGGCCGCGGCCGGGCGGCCCGCACCCGAGGTGTTGTCGAGCCGCTGGGAGTTGGCGAAGATCGTGGCCTCCGGCCGGAAGCGGCCACCACCGGCGGTCGCGCCGAGGGGGCCGCGCTGTTCGCCGTCGACGACGTCGTCGGTGTCACGCACGTTCTGCCAGAACTCGTCCTGTGGCGTCGGGCCGTTCCGGTGGCGCTTGAAGCGGGAGAAGATCCCGCCCCCGGGCCCCGGCACGGCGGCGCCGACCATGCTGACCGACATCTCGACCATCTGCCACAGCCGCCGGACCGGCCGCCCGACCATGAACAGCAGCACGGTGATGAGCCCGGCGAGGACCATCTGCGTGAGCATGTTCAGCGAGTTGCCGGCGTCGAAGATGGCCTGCAGCAGCAGCGCGTGCACCCCGGCGAGCACCGAGAGCACGACGAGGTTGAACGCGACCCCGCCGGCGACCTTGAGCACGCGGCGCAGGATCTCCGGGTGCAGCAGGGCGACGAGCCCGATCAGCGGCGCGGTGAGCGCGAAGAGGCGGATGAGGACCTGGGCCAGCAGCACTGACGCTTTCGCCAGGAGCTGGAAGAGGGAGTAGACGAGGGCTTGGCCGAGGGAGAGGAAGCCGGCGCCGGTGCGGCCGCCGGCCTCGCCGGTGAAGTAGCCGGTGGCCGGGCCGAGCTTGGTGGAGATGTCCTTGTAGGCGTTCTTCTTGCCGTCGATGACGGACTGGTTGCCGTCGTCGCCGTTGCGCAGCTGCGCCCACGTGAACGCCTGCGCGTCCAAGAGCGGGCGGCCGAACTGGTCGGCCTGCGGCGCCGTGGGCGTGCCGAACTCTCCGCGCAGCCAGTTCTTGTAGACGATCTCGTTGTGCAGGTTGGTCGGCAGGATGTGCCGGATGACGCGGTCGTTCGAGTCGTCGACGAACCCGGCTTGGATGTTCGTCGTGGTCTGGACGATCGCCTTGTCGATCGGGTCGAAGTACCGCAGCATCGCCAGTGACGACGCGGCCAGCCAGATGCCGGCCAGCGCGTACAGCGCCCGTTTGCTGACCGCGGCGAGGTCGCCGCGCCAGATGTTGCGGAACAACATGATCGACATGACGAGCGCGACCAGCCCGAACAGCTGGGCGTAGATGTTGTTGTAGACCTTCTCCGCACCGGACTTCACCGCGCTGTACAGCGGGTTGAGCAGCCCGCCCTCGAGCACGGTGTAGTGCAGCGAGTTCGTCGCGCCGACGATGTTCTTGCCCAGGTTGAACAGCTGGTTGCCGCCCCAGGTGTCCAAAGTGGACCCGGCCGGGGTGAGGTTCAGCGCGGTGCAGTTCGTCTCGAAGGTGTTCCAGACGAACCCGGCGTAGCTGTAGTCGACGTACGGGCTGCCCGCCTCGCCGTGGCCTTCCGCGGGGTCGATCGCGCCGACCATGCCCGCGCCGGGGCGTTCGGGGTTCGGCGCCTCACCACAGGCCGCCGCGCTCGCCGCCGGGGCGGTCGCGATCGCCTGCAGGCCGAGCACCAGCATGACGGCGAACATCGTCGCCTTGCGCGACGGCGTGCGCCGGGCGGACCGCGGGCCTTCCTTGATCCGCCGCTTGAGCGAGTGCCACCCGGCGGCCAACGTCAGCAGGACCGCCAGCGTCAGCAGCGTGCTCATGCGGCGTCCCGGCCGGTGCCGCCCTTTCCACCCGTGCGGGCGTGCTGCTGCCCGCCGTTCCCGTTCGGAGAGACGCCGCCCTCGACTTCGCCGGTCTCCGACGCCAACGGGTCCGGAGCCCCTAGGAGGTTGTCGTCGGCCAATCCGACCTCCAGCTCCGCCGCCAGCTCGAAGTCCTGCTCCAGCTCGATGTCGTCCTCCGGTGGGGACGCCACGAACGGCTTCTTCTCCTCCGTGACCGGCAACGCCAGCTCGTTCCCCGGCCGCCGCGATGGCGCCGCGTCCTTCGAGCCCGGTGTTGTGTCCATGACCGCGCGCAGGTGGTCCAGGTGCGGTCCGGAGAAGTCGACGCGGATGCGCTCCACGCCGCCCGCGCCGTCGCCGAAGATGAACTGGCGGGGCTCGATGTCCCGCTCCAGGCCCCGCTGCTGCGCGCCCGGGCGGCGGCCGAGCGCCGCCACCACCTGCTCGTACCCGACACCCACCGGCACCTTCAGCAGACGGAGAGCGTCCGCCTGGGCGTCGTCGTCGTCCAACCGACCCACGAACACCGAGTCCAGCAGGGTCACGAAACCCTGGATCTTCAGGAAGTCCGCCGGGATCTGGGACGACAGCAGCACGCGGACGTTCCACTTGCGCGAGTCACGCGCGAAGCGGTTCATCAGCACGCGGCCGGTCGGGACCTCGGACAGGAAGAACGCCTCGTCGATCCAGACGCCCTTGCGCATCTCCTTGGGCTTCTCGTACACCGACCGCTGGGTCAGCCACGCCGCGAGGTTCAGCATCTCGACGCCGAGGGACTCCGCGTCCGTCCAGTACTCGCGCGGGACGCCGTCCTTCGGCAGGGTCAGGCCTGCCATCGTCAGGACCGTGAGGCGGTCGTCGCGGGTTTCGGCGTACGGGTCCGCGTCCGTCTCCGGGATGAGCAGCGCCATCCGCTCGCGCATCTCGTCGAGGAAGTCCGCGACGACGCCCGCGTGCTCGTGGTGCTCGCTCGAATCCCGCCGCAGGGCATCGATTACCTGGCCGGGATCCGCATCGAAGCGGCCGCCGACCGTGCGGACCGCGCGCAGCAGCACGATCCGGGTCTGCGCCATGCGCGAGACCTCGTACGGCAGGACACCGGTCAGGACGTCCAGCACGAGACGTCGTCGCGTCGCGCCCGCGAGAGCCTTCTCCCGGCGCCAGGACCGCTCGGGGTCGTCCTCGTCCATGAAGTGCTCGATCAGCGGCTCGGCGACCACCCGGTACGGGTTCAAGATGCCGGGCTGGGCGTTGAGCAGGTTGATCGGCCGCGCGTACGGCCGCAGCTCCGGCAGGTCGCACAGCCGCGACAGCGGGCCGGACGGGTCGAGGATCGTCCAGCTCGCCCCCGCGCGCAGCGTCTTGTAGACGATGCCGCCGCCGAGGAACGACTTGCCGGCACCCAGGCCGGCGACCATCGCCGTCAGCCCCGAGCCGTCGCGGATCTCCTGGGCCATCCACGGGTCCCACGCCACCGGGCGCCGGGTCGCCGTGCACGTCTCGCCGAGCAGGATGCCGCGGCGGTCGCCGACCTCCGCGGTCGCCGTCGGGACCGCCGAGGACGCCCAGACCACCGAGCCGCGGCGCATGTACGCCGCCGACGCCAGCGGCTCGCCCGGGATGAACTCCCGGGCCAGCGCGTACTGGGCCTCGGGGTGCTCGATGGCGATCTTCGGCTTGTAGAGGTCCAGCAGCTGCTGGGCCAGGCGCAGCGCGTCGCGCTCGGTCGGGCCGGACACCGCCAGCCGCCACCAGGACCGCACGCGGGTGGCGAGCGCGGTGAAGCCCGACGTCATCTCGTCGTCGATCTCCAGCACGCGCCCGGCCTGCCGGTTGAGCGACTGCGGCGGTTCCAGCTCGTGCTCGTCGGTGTAGTGCTTGACCTGGGAGCGCACCTTGTTCATCTGGCGCTGCAGCTCGCTGGCAACCTCCTCGGGCCGCCGGACGTAGATCCGCGCGGACACCTCGACCGCCGCCGGCAGCCGGTCGGCGTGCTGGATCCACGGGTCGTCGACCTCGGGGATCTGCAGGCCGTGCATCTGCCCCACCGTCAAGATGGCCAGGTGCCGGGAGACGCCGGCGTTGGAGCCGGTGCGGCCGCGGACGGTCACCGTCGGCGCGTACGGGTCGGCGTAGTAGTCGGCCGCGTCGGTGAAGCTGGCCAGGTCCTCGGGCTCCCAGGCCGCGCCGGGCACCGCGGGCATGTTCCGCGGCGCGGGCAGGCCCAGGGAGCACGAGCGGTGCATCAGCCAGGACATCTCCTCGGCGTGCACCGGACGGCCTTCCAGCCCGGCGCTGCCGATGACCTGGTCGAGGTGCTCGACCTCGGAGTCGAGCGCGGTCAGCTCGGCGTCGACGGCCTCGGGCAGGATCTTGCGCAGCACCGGCGCGGCCCGCTCGACCGCGCGGTCGACCATCCGCCGGGTCTGCACCTGGACCCCGATGTAGACCTCTTTTTCGGCCATCGAGCGGCCCATGAGCTGCTGCTGCTCGCCGATCAGGTAGTCGTCGAACGACAACGCGCCCGGGACGTCACCCGGGCGGCCGTGGGCGTTGTAGACATGCGCCTCGGCCCACATCCGGATCGGGTACGGCCGGTTCGTCACGCGCAGGTGCAGCCAGCGGCCCTGCAGCTCGGCGTACTGGCCGGCGATGGCCGCGACGAGGTCGCGCCGCTGCGAGTCCGAGCGGAACGACCAGCGCTGCGGGGCCAGCCGGTACCAGGCGTAGACCTCGTAGCCCGTGCGGACCAGGTGCCCGTCGATGCTGCGCACCGCGATGGAGGGGGTGTACGCGGGGATCGCCTGCTCGCCGGTCAGGCGACGGCCGTTGCCGCCGCCCGAGCCGTTCCGCGACGCGCGGACCTGCTCGGGCGGTTGCCACGCGCCCGAGTGTGCGTCCCGACCCCGTTTTCCTCGGCTACCGCCGCGACCGAACAACGACTACCTCCCGGCCCGAGCCGCGTTGCCGCGGCTCCGGCGCGCTCGTGGTGTTCCCTGGACCCCGGCACCCGGCGGCCCGCCGTGGTGCTGGTACTGCCGTTTTCGGCGGTGCTTCGGCAGCGGGCGCTCGGCCCGTACCCGGACGCGGCTGGCGCTGACCGCGCCGCCGGTGCCCGTGGTCCGCTCCCGGGGGGTGTTGAGCTCGCGCCCGGCCATCGAGACCACGGTGCCCAGCGGGCGCTCGTGGCTGATCTTGGCCGTGAGCAGCCGGGTGATCACGATGGTGGCGATGAACGCCCACGCCGTCGAGAAGAACCCGAAGCTCCACCCCGCCCAGCGTTCGACGCCGAGGACGACGAAGAACGCCGGGATGCCGATGAGCCACGCGACGTAGCGGGCCCTCCAGGGAAAAGTCGCTTTCGGCGGGCCGAGCCACACGGCGTCGACCCGGTAGACCTCGTCGTCGGTCCTGATGCGCACGCGGGCCCGCCTCTCAGCCGGTGAACAGGCCGGCGATCCACTGGCCCACGTTCACGCCCGCGCCGCTGACCGCGAGACCGATGATGGCGAGCGCGATGACCACGCCGGCGAGCCGCCGCATGACACCGGCGTTGTCGCCCTTGCCGCCACCCAGCCACAGAAGCAGGAGGGCAACGGCCAGCAGCACCAGGGGGATGACGTTGTCGAGCAGCCACTGGCGCACGTTTCCCGTGCCCAGTTCGCCGGCGGCCAGCGTGTCGAGGGTGGTCAAGGTCATCATCGCGTTACTCCCGGTGCGCGGTGGGGCCCGCGCGGTTCTGGCTCAGGCGGTGCTTCGAACAACATCATGGGGGCTACGAGGGGTAGTGGTCAAAGCGCGCTGCGTAGACGACGGCTGGCTTGTCAACCGGTGTGGCGCGCACGGCACACGAAAACTCCACGCCCACCATCATCGCGGCAAGGGCCCTCGGGTTAAAGCCCGGGCACCCATACTTCTCAGTGTGCTGACGAACTCACCCCATTGCCCGGGATTTGCTCACTGTGGGTACTGGCTCCGTGGCCGTTGTGCGGCCGGGAACAGTGTGACATGACCCGAACGGCCCCGTCGCACGAGTCCGTTCTGTGACCGCGATCCGGCCGGTCGGCGCACATGTCGATCTTGACGGCCTGCGCCGTCCGTCACGCGGCGCTCAAAACCTCACACGATTTTCACTACATAGCGTGATCTTGGTGCTCAGGAGCGGCGCTGGGCGAAAACGTCCTTCGGGAACGCACCGGCGGAGACCACGCGGCGGGTGAGGTCCCGGCCGAGCTCCTCCAGCCGGGCCAGCTTTTCCGCTCCGAGGTGGTCCCACGGCCCGCGCGCGGCGGCCTCGGTGGCCGCCTCGACGCGGTCACGCACCGCGACGCCTTCGTCGGTCAGCGCCCCTTCGCCGTCGAGGATCCCGCGGTCGCGCAGGCCCTCCTGGGCGGCGGTCCACTGCTCGTCGCTCCAGCCGCGCGTCAGCTTGGCCGCGTCGACGGTGAACCCGTGGCCGGTGGCCACGTGGGTGACGAGCGCTTCGACGCCGCTCAGGCCGTTGAGGACGAGGGCGGCGATGTGGCCGTCGCCGCGGTGCTCGCGCAGCAGCGTGATGGCGTGCCAGAGCGCGAGGTGCGGCGGCTCGGGCCAGTCCAGCCCGGCGTGCGCGGCGTAGAGGGGACGTCCTTCGGCGGTGCACCCGGCGGTCGCCTCACGGGCGAGTTCGGCGGCCTCGACGACCTGGTCGCTCTTGAGTTCGCCTTCGCCGAGGAGCCGGGTCAGCGCCCCGTCGACACCTTCGAGCCGCGCCGCGAGGACCTGCTCGGGCGTCGCGAGGGTCCAGGCGCGCGGGATCACGCGGGCGACGACCTCGGGGTTGAAGTTGTAGAAGGTGGCGGCGACGACCTCGGGCCCGACCGGGCCCATGGCGGCCGAGCGGCCGGCGAAGTAGGGCATCCGGCCCGGCCGCAGCCCGATGCCGGTGAGGGCCTGATCCACCTCGGGCGCGAAGTACGCCAGAGCGTGAAGGGAATCGAAGGCCGACTTGAACCGCTTCTCGTCACCCGCCATAGCGGCACCCTACTACCGGGTAACCACGAGCGGGCGGGGTGAAGGGCACTTTCCTCGCTCTAACGCGCTGAAGGGCACCTTCCTCGCACCGGACGTGCGGAAGGTGCCCTTCAGTCCACGTGAAGGCGGACGAGCCGGCATGTAAGCCGGATCCTGTTCCCGGGTCGCCTCGCGGCTCGCCGGGCGGCGGCCATCCATCTCGGCCTGCCGTCGCCGGCAGGCTCCAGCGGCCTACCCGCAGGCTCGGACGGGCCGTCCTCGAACGCCTGCGCAGGAGCTCGCGCTCCCTCTTGGCCTTGCTCCGGGTGGGGTTTACCCAGCCGTCCCGGTCACCCGGGACGCTGGTGGTCTCTTACACCACCGTTTCACCCTTACCCCGGCCCTCGTGAAGCACGCGGGCCGTGGCGGTCTGTTTTCTGTGGCACTTTCCCGCGGGTCACCCCGGGTTGCCGTTAGCAACCACCCTGCCCTGTGGAGTCCGGACTTTCCTCGGACCGGGTCACCCCGGCCCGCGACCGCCCTGCCAGCTCGTCCGCGGAGAAGATGGTAGCCCAGGGCCCGGTCGTGGCTGTCCCAACGTCAGGAAAGAGTCGTTCATGGCGGTTCAGTACCCGGCCGCCGACCGGCTGTGGTGGCGGGGCGGCGGCACTCCCGCACCCGGCCGCTGCTGCGCTGCGGTCACCCGGGCGGCCACCCGCAGCGGGACCAGCGCGGCCAGACGCCGGCGGCGCCCCGGCCGCGAACCGAGAGCCGCCGGTGCCCGACGTCCGCAAGAATCAGTACCCGGCGGCCGCCCGGCTGTGGTGGCGGGGCCGCTCGGGTTCCGGCGGCCGCTGCGGCGGCACGATCGACGGCGCCGGGTGCCGGCGGGCCAGCTCGGCCGTCCAGTGCAGCACCGCGGCGGGGCTGTCGAGGCCGATGAGCCCGACGAGCCGGCCGCCCGAGACGAAGCCGGTGATCGGCCGGGTCCCCCGCACCGGCGACTCCAGGAGCACCGTGTCGGTCCCCAGCATCGGCCGGCCGGCGACCTGGATCCGGACGCCGTGCTGTTCGGACCAGTAGCGCGGCACCGGTGTGTACGCCGGGGAGCCGGCCGGTCCCACCAGGAGGTTCTCGGCCGCCGCGCGGCTCATCTCGACCGCGTTGAGCCAGTGTTCGTCGCGCCGCGGCGTGGCGTCGTAGCGGAGGTTGGGCCAGCGGGCGACGTCGCCGGCGGCGACGATCGTCTCCGAGCCGACGACGTGGCACGTGGGCCCGCAGACGACGCCGTCGTCGAGGGGCAGCTTGGCCCCGCGCAGCCACGACACCGCGGGCACGCTCCCGACGGCGACCACGACGCAGGCGACGTCGATGGCGCGGCCGTCGGCGAACTCCAGGCCGACCGACGTGGTCCCCGGACTCCACCGGCGGATGGTGGTCCCGAGCTCCAGCCGGACGCCGTGGGCCGCGTGCAGCGCGGTGAGCCAGTCGCCGATGTCGGGGCCGAGGACGTCGGCGAGCAGCGCCCGCGACCGGCCGATGAGGACGACGTCGCGGTCCATCTCGCGCAGGCTCGAAGCGACTTCGCAGCCGATGAAGCCGTCGCCGATGACGGCGACCGTCCCGGAGTTCGTGGCGAGCGCGCGCTGGAGGGCCGTGGTGTCGGACAGGGTCCGGACGACGACGACCCGCGGGTGGCCGTGCGGCGCGCCGGGCATCCGGCGGGGTTCGACTCCGGTGGCGATGATCAGGCCGTCGTAGCGGAGCTCCTCGCCGTCGAGGTGGACGACCTGCCGGTTCGGCGACAGCGCGGTGACCGGCGTGTCGAAGTACCACTCGGCGTCGACCTCGAGAGGGTCGGCGAGCAGGGTCTGGGCCCGGCTGACCGCGCCGGTGAGCAGGCTCTTGGACAGCGCCGGGCGGTGGTAGGCGATGTCCGGTTCGGCGCCGAGGACGACGACCTCGCCGTCGAACCCGAGCTCGCGCAGCCGCTCGGCGGCCCGCAGGCCGGCGAGGCCGGCTCCGGCGATGACGATGCGTTCGCTCACGAAGTGGCTCCCAACAGGTGGATGGCTCGCATGGGACAGGCGCGCGCGGCCGCGCGGACGTTCGGCGTTTCCCCGGCTCCGGGCCGTTTCTCGTACTCCAGCTGCCCGTCGTGGCCGAGCTGGAAGACCCCGGGCGCCTCGGACTGGCAGACGCCGTAGGAGTGGCAGCGGTGGCTGTCGACGTCGATCCGCACCGGCGCGGGCTCGGGTTCCTCGGGTGCGGGCTCGATCAGCCCGGCCCGGACGAGGGCGGCGGCGGGCAGCACCCGCAGGACCGACAGCAGCACCGGCGGCACGAGCAGCGTGATCCCGGCGAGCCAGACGACCGCCAGGTGCCCGCTCGAGACGGCGCCGAGCCAGGCGTGCACGGCGAGCAGCCCGATGGCGAGGTAGCCGGCCTGGTGGAAGCGCAGCCAGCGGCCTTCGCGCGCGCCGCGGCGCAGGCCCGCGGTGACCGACACGGCGATGACGAGCTCGAGGCCCGCGATGCCGAGCGCGTGCCGCGGCGTGCCGTCGTAGAACGGGAGCAGCAGGTCGGCGACGCCGAACGGGTCGTCCTCGAGGAAGAGGAACGTCAGCCCGTGCACGGTGCCGGTGGCGAGGGTGAACGCGGCGAGCAGGACGTGCCCGGCGCGCAGCGCGTCCCGGCCGCTGAACCGGCGGACCCAGCCGGTGGCGGCCAGCACGCCCCAGCACAGCGTCAGGCACATGCAGAGGTAGGTGAGGCGGCCGGAGAGCGCGGCGACCTCGGCGATCCCGGTGTCGTGCGGTGACACCGGGAGCAGCGCGGCGGACGGGGACATGGGCGGGCTTACCTCCGGGTGCGCGGCTGGGTCCTGCCGGGAGTTCCGAGCAGGCGGAGCAGGCCGAACGTGGCGACGGCGGCGAACGCCACGAAGCCGGCTCCGAGGGCGACGTCCCCGCCGGCGAGGGTGTCGTCCTCGGTGGCGGAGACGAGCAAGGACGTGGTTTCGGCGAGCCCGGTGCTCTCGAGGAGCGTCAGGTGGCCGAGCGAGGTGTCGACGGCGGTCTGGGCGAACGCGCGGACGTCGTCGTCGCGAGTGCCGGCGCGGACGTCGGAGGCGAGCCCGAAGAGGGAGCCGTACTCGGCGCGCAGGCGGTTGACGTAGGCGCGGTCGAACCCGTCGCTCGAGTCCTCGGACAACCCGGAGATCTCGGCGGCCCACCCGCGCTCCTGCTCGGTGGGCTCGGCGGGGAGGGTGACGGCGAGCCGGTCGGCGACCGCGCGCAGGGCGACGTCGAGGCGGGCCTGGTCGTCGGCGATGCGGACGGCGACCGCGCGGACGCGCCGGTTGGTGGCGCGCTCGGCGGCGAGCCTGCTCGCCGGCGTGGCCCACAGCGAGTGCTGCTTCAGGCGCGCCAGCAAGGTGCGGTCGGTCTGCTGCAGCTCGCCGGCGGACGCGGGCAGGGCACAGCCGAGCACGAGCGCGGTCGTGGCGGCGAACAAGGCCACGAATCGGAACGGCATCCCCGTTGTCCCTTCGCGAAGAACGTCTCATCGGGAGTTACGGGAGAAAGGAGTGATCCGGTTCTCCCCGTCACCTTTTAGTGACTGTGACGTACATCACAAGACACAATTTGAACCGGCCGGGCGTGACGACACCGCTAATGGGGTACGGAAACTAATGCATATGGCCTATTAAGTGTTTTTGCGCTACGCTCCGAAGGCCCCACGGTCCGCCAGTCAGGTGAGGTTGCGAGCTTTATGGAAGCACTGGGCAGAGAAAGTCGCGGCCACGTCGGCTCCAGCTCGTCCGCCACCGCGGTCGAGGCGCGCCCCGGCACGGGCGACGACCTCGTCCCACTGCTGTACAAGGACTTCCGCGCCACCCTGTTTTCGCAGGTCCTGGCCCTGACCAACCATGACCGGCAGTGGACCGAGGACGTCGTGCAGGAGACCATGATCCGCGCGTGGCAGCACTCCGGCACGCTCGAACGCGAGCCCGGAATGCTGCGCGGCTGGCTGCTCACGGTGGCGCGCCGGATCGTCATCGACGGCTGGCGAAATCGTCGGGTCCGCCCGCAGGAGGTCGCTCTGGAGATCCCGGAAAACGCCGAGTCCACCGATCGCGCGGACAGTTCGTTAGCCGCACTAACGATTAGCCGGGCATTGTCGGAACTTGACGAGAAATATCAGTCCGTCATCACCGAGACATACCTCGCCGGAAATACCGTCCGGCAAGCGGCGACAAATCTGGGAATTCCCGAGGGAACCGTCAAATCGCGGTTGTACACGGCGATGCGGCAATTGCGGAAGGCGCTCGGGGAAATGGCGGTGCGATGAGGGGGCGGCACCGCGACACCGCGGCCTACGAGCTCGGTGTCCTCGACGATGCGGAAGAGTTCGAAACGCACCTGGACGGCTGTCCCCGGTGCCGGGAGCTGCTCGCCGGGTTCCACCCGGTGTCCGCGGCCCTGGCGGAGGCGGCCCGGCTCGGCTACCTGCCGGGCGGTGGTCCACCGGTCTCCGGCGACCCGGCCGCTGACGGCTCCCCCGCTACCGGCGACCCGGCACCCGCCGAATCCGTCCCGCGGGCCGACGCCGGCTACCCACCACCGAGCCGTCGCCGGACGCCGGACGTGTTCACCGGCCGGCGGGGGCCGGTCACCGGCGCGCTCCTGCTGCTCGCGCTGGGCGTGGCCGTGACGGTCGTCTGCGCGACCCGGCCGACCTCCGCGAGGACCTGGTTCGCATCCGCTGCGTCCATCGTCTCCCCTGCTCAGGTTGTGGCCGGTACCGGCCATGACCTGCGGGATCTCCCGTGGTCAGCCGGCTTCCAGTAGTCTGCCCCAACCCAACATGAAAGTCCTTACGGTGGATACCGAAGTAAATCCCGAGCATCCCGTCAGCGGGGCTTCGGTACCGAAGCGCCCCGCCCCGCGGCTCCCCGGCCGCGAGCCCGAGCTCAGCCGTCTGACCAGCCTGTTTCCCCTCGCGCTGGGCGGCACGGCCGCGAGCGCGGTGCTGGTCGGCGAGTTCGGCATGGGCAAGAGCGCCACGCTCCACACCGCCGCGGCGCTCGCCGCGGACGCCGGCTTCACCGTCGCGGTCGCCACCGGGTCGCGGCTGGAGAGCCACCTGTCCGGTGGGCTCGCCCGCCAGCTGGCCGACGCGCTGGACCCCGGCTCGGCGCAGCTGCCCGCCGAGTGCGGACCGGCCGGCGAGAGCGAAGCACTGGACCGCTTCTTCCGGATCATCCGGGAAGCGACCGAGCGCGGCCCGCTGTTCCTCGGCATCGACAACGTGCACCTCGCCGACGCCTGGTCGATGCGGTGCCTCGCCTACATCCGGCACCGCGTGCTCGACCTGCCGGTGTTGATCATACTCACCTCCCTGATCGGCCACCCGCCGCACCGCGAGGTGGCGCTGCTGGAGATGGCCGGCTGCACGCCCGCCACGATCACCCTCAACGGCCTCGGCGACGCGGGCGCGGCGGAGATCCTCGGCCTGGCTCCCGGCGAGCTCGCCTCCGCCTGCCGCGAGGCGACCGGCGGCAACCCGTACCTGCTGCAGGCGCTGCGCCCGCGGCTGCTGCCCGGCGCGGACCCGCACGAGCTCGGCTCGTCGCTGATCGGGCAGGTCCTCCACACGCGGATGCAGGAGTTCCCGGACGCGCCGGCGATCCTGCACGCGGCCGCGATCCTCGGCGAGGACGCCGGCTTCGACCTGCTGGCCCAGCTCGCCGGCGTCGACGAGCTCGACGCACTGCAGGCGATCGACACGATGGTACGGCTGCACGTGCTGAACAACAGCAACTCACCGACGCTGACCTACCCGTTCGTCCGCAACTCCGTGCTGCGGGACATGCCGCGGACCACGCGGGCGGTCAACCACGCGCGGGCCGCCAAGCTGCTGTCCGAAACCGGCGCGCCGGCCGAGCGCGTCGCCGCGCACCTGCTCGAAGCGACGTCGATCCGGATTCCGTGGGGCGTGGACGTGCTGCGGCTGAGCGCGCGCAACGCCGTGTTCTCCGGCCGTCCCGAGCTGGGCGCGCGGTACCTGCGGCGGGCCCTGGAGGAGCGGCTGACGTCGGGGCGCCGGGTGGCCGTGCTGCTGCAGCTGGCCCACGCGGAGTTCCAGGTCGACCCGCCCGCGGCGGCGCAGCGGGTGCGGGAGGCCGTCGACACCATCGGCAACCGCGACACGGCCGCGTTCATCGCGACGGCGATGCTGCTGTCGCTCTGCGGCGGCCAGGACGCGCGGCTCGCGATCAGCGCGGCCGGCCAGATCGCCGCCCGGCTCGACGCGGGTGGCCCGGACGCCGTGTGGCCGCTGCTGTGCGTGACCTACCTCGCCGAGGCCGGCAGCCGGCTCGGCCCGCCGCCGGAGTTCCGCGACTTCGCGGAGCAGTCGGCGCCGCTGACCGACCCGGCGGCGCGGCGCAGCCGGTCGGCGCTGCTGGCGCTGGACGCCGTCCGCAGCGGCGAGTCGGCACCGGACGCCGTCGGGCACTTCGCCGACGCGTTGACCGGCGACGACGGCGAGCTGTTCGAACAGCACTACTTCTTCACGCTGGCCACGGCGGTGCTCGCCGACGAGCCGGCGCACGTCGACCGGCTGTGCCGGGTCCTCGACGTCGAGCGCGAGCCGTGGGACGTGCACGTGCCGCACGGCGCGCTGCCGACGCTGGCCCGCGGGATCGCGCTGCAGGCCAGCGGCGACCTGCAGCGGGCGAGCGTGCACTTCGAGTCGCTGCTGCGCCGCTTCGACGAGCGCGGCGGGACGACGACGTGCCCGGTCGGTGTGCTGTGCGCGGCGAAGCTCGTCGAATGCTGGGTGGACCTGGGCCGGTTCGAGGCGGCGACGTCGCTGCTGGACCGGATGGACTTCGTCGCGAGCCAGGGGCTGTTCACCCACACCTACCTCCTGTACGCGCGCGGCCGCCTGCGCGTCGCGACCGGGTACACCCGCTTCGGGTTCGAGGACTTGCTGAGCTGCGGGCGCCGGCTCGCCCACCACGGCATGCGGTTCCCGGGTTTCGTGCCGTGGCGCGCGCACGCGGCGCGGGCGGCGCTGGCGCTGGGCCAGGCCGACGACGCGGCCCGCCTGGCCGAAGAGGACATCAACGCCTCCGCCCGCTGGGGTGCGGCGCGGCCGCTGGGCACGGCGCTGACGACGATGGGGCTCGTCCGCGAGGACGACGAAGCCGAGCGGGCGCTGAACAAGGCGATCACGACGCTCCGGTCGTCCCCGGCCCGCCTCCAGCTGGCGACGGCGCTGACCGAGCTCGGCTCGCTGCAGGCGCGCCACGGTCAGTCCGAAAAGGCCATCGAGACGCTGCGGCAGGCCGTCGAGCTCAGTGAGCACTGCGGCGCGCGGCCGCTGGCCCGGCGCGCGGCGGAGGAGCTGCGTTCGGCACGGCGGGCACTGACGCCGGCCAAGGACAACGAGCACGGCTTGACGCGGCAGGAGAACCGGATCGCCGTCATGGCCGCGCAGGGGCTGACGAACCGGGAGATCGCGACCGCGCTGCACCTCACGCGGCGAACGGTGGAGTTGCACCTGTCCGGCGCGTACCGCAAGCTCGGCATCCCCGGCCGCGCGGAACTCGGTGGCGCACTGGCGAAATCCCAGCGCGGCGGCTGAGTTCCCACCGCGCCGACGCGCGTTTCGCTTACTGGGCCCCGAACGCGGCGACTCGATCGCCACGCGCGAGTTCGCGGGCGGCGTCCCGGACCGGTCGAGGTCGTCGGTTAGCGTGAGCCGGTGAACTTCTGGGCAGGGGCGGGAAGCCTCGCGCTGCTGGTCGCGGTGCTGGTCTTCGCGATCGTCCGGCCGCGGGGCTGGCCCGAGGCGGTGGCCGCGGTGCCGGCGGCGGGCGTCGCGCTCCTGCTGGGGCTCGTGCGGCCGGAAGCGGCCGGGACGCGTGCCGTCGAGATCCTGCCGACTTTGGGCTTCCTGGCCGCGATCCTCCTGTTGTCCTTTTTGGCCAGTGTCGACGGCGTGTTCACCTGGCTCGGCAACCGCTTGGCCGAGGCCTGCCACGGCAGGCCGCGCCGGCTGCTCGTGCTCACCTTCGCCGCGGCGGCCGGGGTGACGGCGATCCTCAGCCTGGACGCCACGGTCGTCCTGCTCACCCCGGTGGTCCTGGCGACGGCGACGAGCCTCCGTCTCCCGGCCCGGCCGCACGTCTACGCGTGTGCCCACCTGGCGAACTCGGCGTCGACGCTGCTGCCGGTGTCCAACCTGACGAACCTGCTGGCGTTCGGCGCCTCCGGACTGACATTCGCCGGGTTCACGGCCGCGATGGCGTTGCCCTGGCTGGTCACCATCGCCATCGAACTACTGGTGTTCCTGCGGTTCTTCGCCGTTGACCTCCGCCCGCGCGAGACGGCCTCGCCCGCACAACACCTGGAGCCACCGACGTTCGCGTTGGTCATCCTGGGCCTGACGCTGGCCGGTTTCGCGCTGGGCCCGCTCGGCCACGTCGAGCCGGTGTGGATCGCGGCGCTGGCCGCGCTGATCCTCGGCGTCCGGGCGCTGGCGTCGGGCAAGATCAAGCCGTGGCAGCTGGTGACGGAGGCGGCGCCGCAGCTGGTCCTGTTCGTACTGGGCCTGGCGGTGGTGGTCGAAGCGGTGTCGGAACACCTGCTCGGCGGCCTGCTGCGTGACGTCCTGCCGTCGTCGACGGGCCTGGTCGACCTGCTGCTCGCGGCCGGGGTGGCGGCGTTGCTGGCCAACCTGGTCAACAACCTGCCGGCGACGCTGATCCTGCTGTCGGTGCTGGGCCCGCACCCGGCGCCGGGGGTGTTGCTGGCGGTGCTGCTGGGGGTCAACATCGGCCCGAACGCGAGCTACCTGGGCTCGTTGGCCACGCTGTTGTGGCGCCGCACGCTGCCGGAACACCCGTCGGCGAAGACGTTCCACGCACTGGGAGCGATCACAACGCCCCTGTGCCTGGTGGCGGCGACAGGGGCGTTGTGGCTCAGCTTGGATCTGGTGACGTAGAGGTCAGCTGGGCGTCGTGATCGTCTGGCCCGGCTTCATCGTCGCGCCGCAGTCGTCCAACGGGCCGCCGAAGCGGTCCGCCGCCACCGCCGGGATCGTCTTCGCCGCGTAGTCCTGAGCCGCCTTCAGCTTCGCTGGGTCGGTCACCGCGTCCTTCCGGACCCAGTCGCCGTTGCGCAGACCCTCGATCGGCGAGCTGTAGATCAGCACGTAGTCGCGGTCCAGGCGCGGGTCCAGCGCGATCCCGTTGCCCGCGGCCCACGGGCCCCAGGAGTGGACGAACGTCGGCTTCACCGTGTCGAACACGTAGTCGCGCAGGCCCGCCAGGTCGTTGTCGTGCACCAGGTCGGCGATCGGCTTGTTGACCAGGCCCGCCATGTCGACCAGCTCGAGCCGGCTGGTCATCGACGAACCGCCGAGGTCCGGCAGCAGCAGGGACGCCTTCTGGATGCCCAGGATGTCCGCGTACGTGTTGAACCCGCGGCCGAAGCGGTCGGCCACCAGGCACGCCGTGATGTTCGGGTTCTTCGCGAACTTGTCCGCGGCCTGCGCGAACCCGATCGCCGACGGGACGAACGCCCCCACCAGCACCACGACGATCCCGATCCGCAGCAGCGCCCGGCGGTGCTTGAGCAGCTCACCCGCCGCGAGCGTGCCCGCGATGACGGCCAGCGGCCAGATCGGGCTGGCGAACCGGTGCTGGTACATCCAGTCGGCGACCATCACGCCGTACGCGACGATCCCCAGCCCCAGCGGCACCAGCAGCGCGATCAGCGGACGCCGCCACGGCGCCTTGACCAGCGCGAACACGATCACCAGCGCCAGCAGGACCACCCCGGCCCAGCCCGCGTAGCCGGCCAGCTCGAACGGCCGCTTCACGGCGTCGATGCCGGGCAGGCCCTGCTGCTTGGCCACCGACGGGTTGGCCAGCAGCCGCCCGAACTCCGAGTGCCGCCAGACGACGTACGCGCCGAACGGCACGGCGAACGCCGCCACCGACAGCAGCGCCAGGCGGAAGCTCTTCCAGAACAGGCCACCGCGCAGCAGGAACAGCGCGGCGAGCGGGTACGCGCCCGCGTAGATCAGGCCTTCCGGGCGGGTCAGCGCGGCGAACGCGACCATGACGCCCGCCCACAGCGCGACCTTCGGCGTCAGCAGCTTGTCGCGCTTGACCGAGACGAACAGCGTCACGGCCAGCGTGACGACCACGAACGCGAACAGCGAGTTCTCCAGGCCGGACACGACCCAGATGACGAACGACGGGATCGTCGCCAGCGTCAGGCCGGCGACCAGCGTGACCAGCCAGGCGAAGCGGGTGAAGATCTGCTTCGCGGCGATGTGGCACGCCGTCAGGATGCCGCCGGTGAAGAGCAGGCCCAGCAGCTTCGGGAACAGCACGTAGTCCGGCAGACCGAACAGCAGGCCGTGGTCGAAGAGGCCGACGAGCTTGCCGACGCCGAGCAGCACCATCCACGTCGGGTCGGAGAAGCCCTCGACCGGCGGGGCACCCGGCTGCAGCACCGGGCCGAGGCCGTCGGCGAAGCTGCGGGCGTAGGAGAAGGTGATGGCGGCGTCGTCGACGATCCAGTGGCCGTAGCGGGCGGCATGAACCGCCACGGCGGCCACCCCCGCCAGTACGGCCAGCACCGGCGCCAGCCGAGCGCCCCAGCCCCGCGTGGTCGTCGCGGGCGTGGGCTCCTCGGGGACGTCGCTCGGGGAGGTCTCGGTGAGTGCGCTAGCCGTCATGTCCTCGTCACTGTTCCGCCCGCAGGCCTCTGCCGGTGGGATGCGCACGAGCTGGCGCCCCATGAAGTGAACCCGAGGCCGGGCCCACCGCCGCGGCGTCGCGGTCGAGACACTGTAGCCAATACCCCATCCGGGGTCCGGCACGCGTCGGCATTGAGCGTGATCCACCCCACATTTCAGGTGGTCAGCTCAGGTGCGAGGTGTCGTTGACCAGCCGGACCGAAGCGTTCCCGTCCGGGTAGAACTCGACGATCGACAGCGACGCCAGATCCAGGTGCAGCCGGAACAGCAGCTGCGGGCCGGCGTCGAGGCCCATCCGGAGCAGCGTCTTGATCGGCGTCACGTGGCTGACCAGCACCAACGTCCGGCCGCCGTGCTCGGCGATGAGCTCGTCGCGGGCCTTGCGGACGCGCCGGTGGACGACGTCGAAGCTCTCCCCGCCGGGCGGCGGCACCGCGCTGTCGCCCAGCCACGAACCGTGCAGCTCGGGGTCGCGTTCGGCCGCTTCGGCGAACGTCAGGCCTTCCCAGTCACCGAAGTCGGTCTCGATGAGGCCGGGGTGGGTCTCGACGCGCCCGCCGAGCGCGTCGGCGACGGCCTGCGCGGTCTGCTTGGTGCGGGTGAGCGGCGAGGAGATGATCGGGACGGCCTCGCCGTCGACGACCAGGCCCTCGATCGCGGCCAGCCGCTTCGCCGCCGCGGCGGCCTGCGACCGGCCCAGCTCGGTGAGCGGAACGTCGCCTCGGCCGGAGTAGCGGCGCAGCGCCGACATCTCCGTCTGGCCGTGGCGCAGCAGGAGCAGCCGGGTCGGCGTGCCCTTCGCGCCGGTCCAGGCCACGGCCGCGCGGTCCGGGCGCCGCGTGGGCAGCTTCCGCGGCTTTTCGGGGGTCCGGGTGGCGGAGCCCCCGGCCCGGGGCGAAGCCCCGGATGGTTCCAGTGCGGGCTTCCCCGCGGCGGGCTTGCCGGTGGCCGCGTCCATGGCTTCGTTCGCCAGCCGGTCCGCGTGGGAGTTCTGCGCCCGCGGGATCCACTCGTACTTGACGCGGGAGAAGCCGGCGGCCAGTTCCTTGGCCCGCTCGGCGAGCGGCTGCATGTCCGGGTGCTTGATCTTCCAGCGCCCGGACATCTGCTCCACCACGAGCTTCGAGTCCATCCGGACGTCCACAGTGGACGCTCCGAGCTCGGCCGCGGCGGCCAGCCCGGCGATCAGGCCGTTGTACTCGGCGACGTTGTTGGTGACGACGCCGAGGCTTTCCTTGCGCTCGGCCAAGACCTCGTCGGTCGCGGGATCCTTGACGACAGCGCCGTAGCCGGCCGGGCCCGGGTTGCCCCGCGAACCGCCGTCGGCTTCGACGACGACGTGGTCGGTCACAGACCCGACTCCATGGTCCGGACCAGCACCGCGCCGCAGTTCTCGCACTGGATGACGTCGTCCTCCGGCGCGGCCTTGATCTCGGCGATCGTGTTGCGGTCCAGCTCCAGCTGGCACGCGCCGCAGCGGCGGGCACGCAGCAGCGCGGCGCCGATGCCCTTGTGCTCGCGGACGCGCTCGTACAGCTTCAGCAGCGGCTCCGGGAAGCGCGGCAGCAGCTTCGCGCGGTCTTCGTCGCGGCGCGCGCGGGTCGTGTCGAGGTCCTTGAACGCCTCGTCGCGGCGAGCGACCGCGGCGGCGACCTCGGCCTCGGCCTTGTCGACCTCGGCTCCGGTGCGCTGCGCGTCCAGGCCGAGGGCCTCGCGCTGCTCCATCAGCTCCAGCAGGTCGTCCTCGAGCGCGCTCTGCCGGCGGTGCAGGGTCTGCAGCTCGTGCTCGATGTCGGTCATCTGCTTCGAGTTGACCGAGCCGGACTCGAGGAGCTTGCGGTCGCGGTCCTCGCGGGCGCGCACCGACTCGATCTCCTTCTCCTGCCGGGCGATCTCGCGGTCGAGGTCGGAAGCGGCGGTCTCCACGGACACACGCGCGTCGCGGCGCTCGCGGGCGGTCTTCTCCCCCGCGTCGATTTCCGCCAGCTCGGGCAGGGTGCGACGGCGGTGCGCGGTGCGCGAGAGCTCGGCGTCCACCTTGGCGAGCTCGAGCAACTGGCGCTGCACGGCGGGTTCGGCCTTCACGGTGCTCCTCTAAATCGATGTGCGCTCGGCGCGGACGTTCCACGGGTCGGTGCGCCGCGTGGAGACGTGAACGTCGACGTTACCCGCAAACGCCTGCGCCACGACCAGCGAGGCTTGCCCGCACCACGGCCATTCGCTGGCCCAGTGGGTCAGCCCGACCAGGGCGGGCACCGCGCCCGCGTTCGCGAGGTGCTCGCCGGCGGGGTGATGCCGCAGGTCGGCGGTGACGAAGGCGTCGACCCCGGCCGCGGTGGCCTGCTTCAGGTAGGAGTCCCCGGCCCCGCCGGAGACGGCGACGGTGCGGATCGGGCGGTCCGGGTCGCCCGCGCCGAGCACGCCGGGCACGGTCGCGGGCAGGGCGTCGGCGACGCGCTGGACGAACATCGCGAACGGCTCGGCTTCGGGCAGTTCCCCGAGGCGGCCGATGCCGGTGACGCCGTCTTCGTTGGGTGCCAGCGGGCCGGTCACGCGCAGCCCGATCGCCTCGGCGAGGGCGTCCGAGACGCCGGGGTCGGCGGAGTCGGCGTTGGTGTGCGCGCAGTAGAGCGCGGTGCCGGTGCGGATCATCCGGTGCACCAGCGAGCCCTTCGCGGTGTCGGCCGGCACGCCGTGCACGCCGCGCAGCAGCAGCGGGTGGTGCGCGACGATCAGCTGCGCGCCGAGGTCGGCGGCCTCGTCGACGGTTTCGGCGACCGGGTCGACGCAGAAGAGCACGCGCGTGACGGGCTCGGCGGGGTCACCGCAGACGAGGCCGACGGCGTCCCACGACTCGGCGAGCGCGGGCGGGTAGGCCTGCTCCAGGACGGTGATGATTTCGGAAAGCGCGGGCACCGGGGGATCTTCGCATGTACGGTGCCGGGCCATGCGAGTACTGGCTGTGCTCTTCGCGGTGGTGTCCGGCTTGGTCCTGGCTTCGGTCCCGGCATCGGCTTCGAGCTCGTCGTTGTGGCAGTTGACGGATCTGGCGGCCCAGCGCGTCGCGATCGCCGACAAGGTGGCGGCGGCGAAGTACGGCACGCCGTCCCCGATCGACGACCCGGTGCGCGAGCAGCAGATCTACGACTCGGTGGCGGCGCGGGCGCCGGAGCTCGGCCTCGACCCGGCGGACGCGGTGCGGTTCTTCCACGCCCAGATCGAGGCGAACAAGGTGGTCCAGCGGGGGCTGTACGCACGCTGGGACGCGCACCCGTCGGAGGCCCCGACGACCCGGCCGGACCTGGGCGAGATCCGCCCGGTGATCGACCGGATCAACACGGGGTTGCTGACGGAACTGAGCGCTTCGCTCGCGGTGCGGAAGGCCCGTTCGTGCCCGACGCGTCAACTGGTGGCGGCCGGGGTGGCGGACGTGGTGCACCGCTTCGACGTCCTGCACGCGCATGCTTTGGGCGAAGCGACGTCGGCGACGTGCATCACCCGTTAGGGGCGCCCCGGCGGCGGTCTCACGCCGCCGCCGCGAGCGCCGGGTGGAGCGTCAGTTGCAGTTGCCGCAGCAGCCGCAGCCCTGTCCGGTGCACTTCGAGCAGCACCCGTGCATGATCGCTCTCCTTCCGGTTCACGTCCTCGCGGATTCGACGCTAAGTGGCCGCGCGGGGCAGCGGGTACCGCCGAGCGAGCGGGTGACCGGGTGAACCGGCCGGTTACGCTCGCGAGGTGACGCACCTCGTCTTCGTCTGCTCCGGCAACATCTGCCGCTCCCCGATGGCCGAGCTCGTGTTCCGCGCGCACCTCGACGACGCCGGCCTCGGCGACGCCGTCCGCGTGTCCAGCGCCGGCACCGGGCCCTGGCACGCCGGGGAACCCGCCGACAAGCGCGCCCGCGCGACGCTCAAAGCGCACGGCTACCCCACCGCGCACGTCGCTTCCGAAGTCTCGGACGAAGACCTCGGTGCCGACCTGCTGCTGGCCGCCGACGAAGGCCACGCGGAGTTCCTGCGCTCCCGCGTCGGCGATCCCGCGAAGGTGCGGCTGCTGCGGTCGTTCGACCCCTCGGCCCCCGAAGGCGCCGAAGTCCCGGACCCCTACTACGGCGGTGACGACGGCTTCGACGACGTCCTCGGCATGATCGAACGCTCGGTGCCCGGTTTGCTGGATTGGGTGCGTTCGCGCGGGTAGAAATCACAGGTGACGGAGGTCGGCGGGCGGCCCGGGCGGGGCACGGCCTACCGTGGTGGGGTGCGGTTGCGGTTCCTGCTCAAGCCCGGGTGGCTGGCGCTGACGGTGGTGGTGTTCACCTTCGCCATCTGCTGCTTCACGCTGCTTTCACCCTGGCAGTTCAGCCGCAACACCGAGCGCGAGCAGCAGAACTCCGCGCTCGAGGCGTCCTTCACCGCGCCGCCGCTGCCGCTGACGCAGCTGCTGCCGCCGGGGAGCGTGCCCGACCAGCACACGGAATGGCACCTCGTCTCGATCACCGGCCAGTACCTCGCGGACAAGGAAGTCGTCGCGCGGCTGCGGACGGTCCAGGGCGAGGGCGCCTTCGAGGTGCTGACGCCGATGCGGACCACCGACGGCACGGTCGTCCTGGTCGACCGCGGGTACGTCCGGCTCGACAGCAAGTCCGGCGTGCTGCCGTACGCGCCGCCGCCGGCCGGCATCGTGCAGGTCACCGCGCGGGCGCGCGCCGACGAGACCGACCCGAAGAACCGGGACGCGTTCGCCGACGCGTCGACCGGCGGGCAGCTGCAGAGCTACGTCGTCGACTCGCGGGTGGTCGCCCGAGCCGGGAAGCTCGACATCCGGCCGGGGTACTTCCAGCTCGACACCGGCCAGCCCGGCGTGCTGGGCGCGCTGCCGCTGCCGCAGACCGACTCGGGGCCGTTCTTGTCGTACGCGCTGCAGTGGATCGCGTTCGGCGCGATGGCGGTGCTGGGCTGGCTGTACTTCACCGTGCGCGAGCTGAAGCCGGGCGGCGCGCTGGTTTCCGCGGAGCCTTCCGGGTCTTCCGGGTCGCGCCGGAAGTCCGTGGCGGAGATCCTCGCCGAGGACGAACTCGCCGAAAGTGGCCATCAGAAGTAGCCGGTAAATGGCCCTTCGGTAGTGCCACTT
The DNA here is from genome assembly GCF_040682155.1 of Amycolatopsis sp. NPDC051371. Lineage (NCBI taxonomy): Bacteria > Bacillati > Actinomycetota > Actinomycetes > Pseudonocardiales > Pseudonocardiaceae > Amycolatopsis > Amycolatopsis sp. NPDC051371. Next base: position 119,210 of record NZ_JBFBAG010000015.1, on the reverse strand, counting down.
GCCGGGTGATACTCGGGTCATGCTGATCCACCCGTGGGACTCCGCCGAGGACGCCGAGTGGCGTGAGTGGCTGTCCGGGCACGACTTCGGCCAGCTGATCGCCGGCGGCGCGGGCCGCGACCTGCCGGTGGTGACCCCCGCGCACTTCGCGTTCGACGGCGACCACACGGTGGTGACGCACCTGGCCCGGCCGAACCCGATCTGGCCGCTGCTGGAGGAACACCCGCGAGCGCTGCTGACGGTGGTCGACGACTACACCTACATCCGCGCGGACTGGAACACGAACGCGGACCCGGCGTTCGGAGTCCCGACGTCGTACTACGCGACGGTGCAGCTCGAGGGTGACGTGCGGCTGATCGACGATCCGGATTCGAAGGCTTCGTTGCTGCAGAAGCAATTGCGGCATTTCGAGCCGGACGGCGCGCGAGCTCCGGTGAGCGCGGCCGCGGAGTCGCCGGACCGGCGGTTGCTGCCGGGGATCCGCGGGATCGAGTTCACGATCACGGGGGTGCGGGCGAAGTTCAAGTTCGGCGGGAACAAGACGGCGGAGGATCGGGAGCGGATCGGCGCCCGGTTGGCGGACCGCGGTGGGCCGCTGGACGCGGAGGCCTTGGCGCAGCTGCGCCGCCGCGGCTGACGGGGACCCCGCCCCGCCGAGGTCGGGCAGGATCCGGTGCATGACGCAGTGGGGAGTCCGGCCCGGGCCGGAGGGTGGAGCGGCCGCGCTCTTCCGTGAGCTCGAACAGATCCGCGACACCGCCCGGGTGCTCGACCGCGCGCTGGGTGAGGTCGTCATCGACCGGCGCCGTCCGGAGATCCGGGCGCAGGCGCGTGCCTTCGCCGCGGATCTGCGTGCGGCCGCACGCCGTCTCGATGCGGGGTCGTACCTCGACGAGGCCGTCGAGTGCGCTCTGGACATCGCGGCCGGCCTGCCCCTGCTGGGCAATCGGTTCGCGACCTTGGTCCGGGCCCGTGACTCGGGTCAGGCGGTCGAACGGGCTGTCGTGGCGGAGCTCAGGTCGCGGCTCGCCGCGGCGGTCGCGGGGATCACGGCCGACCTCTCGGACCTCGATCTGTCCGGCTTCGGCCGGTCGAGTCGTGAGCTTTCCCAGCCGGGGAACGGTGACCTGCGCCGCCTGTGGGGCGTTGCGTGGACGGCGAAGACGATCTGGCCGCCCGGGCTGGCGCCCAGGGTTCGCGCGCGCTCACGCGAAATCGCCGCGGGCGTGTTCCGCGTCGAGCCGGGCGCTCCGGCCGAGCCGGTGCCGGTTCCGCTGCCCCGGCTCACCTCGCTGGACGTCGAGTTCGGGTGGCAGATCGCCGAAAACCTGTCCACGGAGATCGACCTCGACGCCGCCGCGATCGGGTACGGCGCCGACGGCAGCGCGCTCGACGGCTACCACGTCTTCTTCGACAACGAGCGCAGTCCGTGCGGCGGGATCCGGCAGGCGCGGGCAGACCAGAACGCGAACGAGGACCTGATCCGGATCTCGTTCCGCGAACTGGACGCCGACGTGCGGAAGATCGAGTTCGTCCTGACCCTCTACGACGCCGACACCCGTCGCTTGAGCTTCGCGCTGATCGAAGACCCGTACGTCCGGCTCGTCGGCCCGGACGGCGCCGAGCGGGCCGGCCACGGCCCCGACGGCCTGTCCGGCGGCACCTCGGCGGTCCTGGGCTCGCTGCGCCGCACCCGGCGTGGCTGGTTCTTCCACCCGGAGGCGCGCGAACACCGGAACTGGTGACAGCTCAGCGGGACCGGCGCCGGAAACCGGCCACCACGGCGAGCACCACCGACGTCACCCCGGCCAGCCACCCGACCACCCGGGACAGCTCCACCGCCCGCGTCACGTGCCCGGCATCCGGATTCCGGCCCACCCCGAGCACCGGCAGCTCCGCCACCCCGTGCGGGTACACCGTCCGCCCGCCGACGCGGACCTCCAGGGCCCCCGCGAACGCCGCCTCCACGCGGCCCGCGTTCGGGCTCGGGTGGGCGATCGTGTCGCGGCGCCACGCCCGCCACGCGCCGCCCGCGGAACCGCCGACCACCGGGGCCGCCAAGACCGTCAGTGCCGCCGCCACGCGGGTCGGGACCAGGTGGACCAGCTCGTCGAGCCGGTCGATCGCCCAGTGGCCCTGACGCCCCACGCGCGCCCGGCGGAGCAGGCTCACCGCCCGCGCGCCGAGCAGGCCCGGGACTCCCGCCACCGCGCCCCAGACCAGGGGCGCCACGACCGCGTCCGAAGTGTTCTCCGCCAGCGTCTCCACCGAAGCCCGCGACAGCCCCACCAGCTCCAGGCCGTCGGCCACCCGCGGGTCCAGTTCGGACAGTGTCGCGCGCGCCGGGTCGAAGCGGGACTCCTCGAGGTCGCGGGCCAGCTCCGTGCCCTGCAGAGCCAGGCCGGCCGCGCCGAGGACCGCCCACGTCGTCACCGCCGTCGCCGACGCCTGCACCAGCGGACGGCCGCGGCCGGCGCGCTCGAGCAGCAGACCGCCGGCCACCGCGACACCGGCGACCACGACGCCCGGGCCCTGCGAGAGCCGGCGGAAGGCCGCCACCGGGGGCCTGCGGCGCGGGTCGCCGAGGGCGCCGTCGGCCACCACGCCCAACACCAGTCCGATCGCGCGCGCCGCGCTCACCCGTGCCCCCCGGCAGAAGAAAGTCCAGTACCCGAGGAGGCTACTCGACCCCGCGGCACCGCCTTACTCGACCAGCGCCGCGATCTCCTCGCGCGCCTGGACGACGATGTCGCGCATCGCCCGCTCCGCCCGGTCCGCGTCCCCGTCCGCGACCGCCGCGGCCACCTCCAGGTGCAGCGCCACGGCCTCGGGCTGCGGCTCCGGCGGCATCAGCCCGTGCCCGGTCCGCCCGGTGAGCACCTCCGCGACGACCTCGGACAGCTGCGCGAACATCGGGTTCCCGGACGCGCCGAGCAGCAGGTCGTGGAACGCGATGTCGAACTCGAGGAACGTCGTGAGGTCGCGCGCCCGCGCCGTGCGCGCCAGCCGCTCCGCCAACGCTCCGAGCCGGCCGCGCTCCTCCGGCGTCGCGCGCAGGGCCGCGTACCGCGCCGCGCACGGCTCGATCGCCGACCGCAGCTCGTTCAGCGTCGCGAGCGCCGCCGGGCGTGCGGGGCCGTCGAGCTGCCAGCGGATCAGCCGCGGGTCGTAGTGGTTCCACTCCGCCGGCTCCCGGACGGTCACCCCGACCCGGCGCTTGCTGCTGGTCAGCCGCATCGTCTCCAGGACTCGCACGACTTCGCGCGCCACAGTCCGCGAAGCTCCGAAGCGCTCTTGAAGCTCTTCGGAGCGCAACACGGTGCCCGGCGTCAGCGATCCGTTCGCGATCGCCGCGCCCAGCGCGTCCAGTACCTGCTCGTGCCTGTCGGTCCCCACTCCCTCAACCTAGCGATCTGATTCGATTAAGTAGTACTTCATCTTGAATAAGTAGTACTTTTGAGTTTCACTCACCTGGGCACAACGAAGTGGGAGGTGCGGATGACCGTCATCGTGGTGATGGGGGTGTCAGGCTCCGGCAAGACGACGATCGGCACGGCGCTCGCGAACGCGCTGGACGTCGAGTACGCCGAAGCGGACACGTTCCATCCGCAGGCCAACATCGACAAGATGACCGCGGGACATCCCCTGACGGACGCCGACCGCGCCCCTTGGCTCGAAGCGATCGCCGGCTGGATCCGCGAGCACCAGGCCGCCGGCGGCGTCGTGACGTCGTCCGCGCTCAAGCGCCGGTACCGCGACGTGCTGCGGACCGGCGGGAAAGTCTGGTTCGCCCACCTGCACGGCGACCGCGAGATCCTCGCCGATCGCATGAAGTCCCGCTCGGGCCACTTCATGCCGGTGTCGCTGCTGGACTCCCAGCTCGCCGACCTGGAACCCCTCGAGCCGGACGAGCCCGGCGCGATCTTCGACATCCGCGACACGCCCGCGGAGATCACCGACGCGGCCCTCGCCGCCTTCCGGGAGCGCTCATGACCACCCTCGCCGCCGCCTGGACCGGCCACGACACCCGCCTCATCGTCGCGACGCTCGTCGCGATCGCCGTCATCGTCGTGCTGATCACGAAGGTGAAGCTGCACCCGTTCCTGTCGCTGGTGCTCGGCTCGCTGATCCTCGGCCTGACCGCCGGGATGCCGGTCGACAAGCTGTTGAAGAGCTTCAGCGGCGGCGTCGGCAGCACGGTCGCGTCGGTCGGCATCCTGATCGCCCTCGGCGCGATGCTCGGCAAGCTGCTGGCCGACTCGGGTGGCGCCGACCAGATCGTCGACACGGTGCTCGGCAAGGCCCGCGGCGCCGCGCTCCCCTGGGCGATGGCGCTGGTGGCGGCGCTGATCGGGCTGCCGATGTTCTTCGAGATCGGGCTCGTCATGCTCATCCCGGTGGTGCTGCTCGCGGCCAAGCGCACCGGGAAACCGTTGATGCTGCTGGGAATCCCGGCCGTCGCCGGGCTTTCGGTGCTGCACGGCCTGGTCCCACCGCACCCCGGTCCGCTCGCCGCCGCGGGGGCGCTGAACGCGAACGTCGGGATCACGCTGGCGTTCGGCCTGCTCGTCGGCATCCCGACACTGGTCATCGCGGGCCCGCTGTTCGGCAAGCTGGCCGCGCGGCTGGTGCCGGACGCCGCACCGCCCGAGCGCCTGATCCCGGAGCGCGCGGATCCGGACAAGCCGCGGCCCAGCTTCGCCGCGACGCTCACGACGGTGCTGCTGCCGGTCGTGCTCATGCTCGCGAAAGCGCTCTCGGACATCTTGCTGGCCAAGGAAAGCCAGGCGCGCAAGATCCTCGACTTCGTCGGCGACCCGCTGATCGCGTTGCTCGTGGCGGTGCTGGTGGGCATGGTCCTGCTCGGCCGCCCGGCGGGCCTCGACCGCTCGCGACTGTCCACTGTGGTCGGTGACTCACTGGGCCCGATCGCGGGGATCATCCTGATCGTCGGCGCGGGCGGCGGGTTCAAGCAAACCCTGGTCGATGCGGGCGTCGGCGACGTCATCACGGGCCTGGCCAAGGACGCGCACCTGTCGCCCCTGCTGCTCGGCTGGCTGGTGGCGGTGGCGATCCGCCTGGCGACCGGTTCGGCGACGGTGGCGACCGTTTCGGCGGCGGGGATCGTGGCTCCGCTGGCGGCCGGGATGGATCCTTCGCACAGTGCGCTGCTGGTGCTCGCGATCGGCGCGGGGTCGCTGTTCTTCTCACACGTCAACGACGCCGGGTTCTGGCTGGTCAAGGAGTACTTCGGACTGTCGGTCGGGCAGACGCTCAAGAGCTGGTCGGTGATGGAGACGCTGATCTCCGTGGTGGCGATCGCCCTGATCCTGCCGCTGTCGCTGCTGGTCTAGCGCCGATGCCATGAAGGGCACCCTCGTGGGCTTAAGAACCATGAGGGTGCCCTTCATGGCGTTGAGCGGTGCGGCCTAGAGGACGACGCCTTCGATCACGTCCGGCAGCTGCACCACGACGTACGACACCGCCACAGCGGGAACGACCAGCACCGCGAACCGCTTCATCCCGGCAGCGCGAAAGCCCTGCCGGGCCAGCACCGCAAACGTCCCCACCAGCGCGACCACGCCGAGCGGCAGACCACGGTCGAGGTCGAACCCACCCGCGTCGTAGGCGTCGGCGAGCAACAGCCCGACGGCCGCGCTCGTCGCGAGCGCGCCCCGCCACGTGTCCTCCCCGATCGCGTGGAACAGCCAACCCAGTGCCAGTCCCGCGACCACGGCGAACCCGCACCAGAGCACCATCGTGTCGACGGCGACCTCGTACGGCATGCCCGGGTACTTGATCCCGTAGAACACTTTCTTGCCGATGTAGAACGCCACCACCGCCCCGACCAGCAGTGACACCGCCCGTACACAGGCCCGGCGCACATCGGCACGGGCGGCGACCAGAGCCACCGCGAGCACCCACAGCCCCAAGCTGTGCGCGAGCAGCCGGAGCGCCGGCGAGTAGTAGCAGTAAGCGGCGAAGAACCCCGTTACCAGACCGGCGACGCCGCACAAGAGCACCCGGCGAGCCGCCCCCACGATCATCAAGCCAACCTACCGATCCGTTGACATGTGACCTTTTGGTCACCTATTCTCGCTGACGTGCCCGACGACGACCTGGTGTTCAAGGCGCTGGCGGATCCGACCCGCCGGTTCCTGCTCGACCTGCTCTTCGAGCGCGACGGCCGCACGCTCACCGAGCTGGAGACCCAGGTCGACATGACCCGCTTCGGCGTCATGAAGCACTTGAAGCTCCTGGAAGAGGCCGGGCTCGTCGTCGCGCGGAAGGAAGGCCGCGAGAAGCGGCACTTCCTGAACCCCGTGCCCATCCGGCAGATCCACGACCGGTGGATCGACAAGTACACCGAACGCCACGTCACCGCCCTGCTCGACCTCAAGAACGAACTGGAAGGCGAAGAACCATGACGACCACCGTGCAGGTCCACCGCGTCTACATCAAGGCCACCCCGGAGCGCATCTGGGAAGCCATCACCAAGCCCGAGTGGACGCGGAAGTACGGCTACACCGGCCTCGCCGACTTCGACCTCAAGGTCGGCGGCAAGCACCGCACGCGTCCGACGCAGGAGTTCATCGACGCCGGGTTCACCGGTGACCTCGTCGACGGCGAAGTCCTCGAGGTCGATCCGCCGCGCAAGCTCGTCATCACCTGGAAGCTGCTCATGGGTCCCGAGGAGATGGGCGCCGAGCCGTACACCACGCTCACCTACGACATCGAGGCGACGAAGACCGCCGGCACCAGACTGACCGTCACCCACGACGTCACCGGTGCGCCGCTCACCGGTGACATGGTCGCCGGGGTGCACGAGGACGTCAACGCCGGGCCGGGCGAGAACGCGGGCGGCGGCTGGGACTGGATCCTGTCGGACCTCAAGTCCCTGCTGGAGACCGGCGAAATCCTGGTCCCCGCGCCGTGAATGGTTCTGGTGGCCTGCCTCGCGCCGCTTCGAGGCAGGCCACCAGGTCTATGCGCGCTGGGTCGCCGCCTTCAGGGACGCCTTCGCGGCGTCCGACGCGCCCAGCGTGTCCAGTCCGAACAAAGCCGCGCCCACCACGGGGTTCACGTCGACGACGCGGACCACCGCGCGCGGCGCGACCTTGAGGCACCGGCGTTCGATCTCCGCGATCACCGGCGCGCCGACCCCGGTCAGCACCCCGCCACCGAGGACGATCTCCGGTGCTTCCGCCGTCAGGTCGAGGTTCCGCAGGATCACCGCCGCGAAGACGCTGACCTCTTCGACGAACCGGGTGACGATGTCCGACGCGACCTCGTCGCCCGCCGCCGCCACCTCGAACAGCAGCGGGCACAGCCCGTGAATCGAGGCGGCAGGGATTTCTTCGAAGTGCAGGCCCTGCACGACGTCCAGCAGCGTCGGTTTCCCGAAGTACGCCGCCACCGCCGGCATCAACGCGGTCCGCGGGCCGCGGCCGTCTTCGGCGCGCACCGCCCACCACAAGGCCTCTTCGCCGAGCCGGTAGCCGCCGCCCCAGTCGCCGGAGATCTTCCCCAGCGCGGGAAAGCGGTGCACGCGGCCGTCCGGGCCGACGCCGGCGCCGTTGATCCCGGCACCGCACACGACCGCGACGCCCACCCCCGCGCTGCCCGCCCGGAGCAGCGCGAGGGTGTCGTTGCCGACGGTCAGGGTGTCGCTCCAGCCCCGGGCCGCCAGCGCCGCGTGCAGCGTCTCCTCCTCGCGCGGGAAGTCCAGCCCGGCCAGGTAGGCGGAGGTGTGCACCGCGAACGGCTTCTCCCCGAAGGCCGGGTAGGCCTCCAGAACCAGGCCTTCCAACGCCGTGACGCACGCCGCGACGCCGATGTTCTGCGGCGACGCGCCGGGGCCGCGCGACTTGCCCAGCACGACGCCGTCTTCCGAGATCACCAGGACCTCGGTCTTGCTGTTGCCGCCGTCGATCGCGATGACAGCGGGCCTCATCCGCGCGCCCAGGGCAAGTACTCGCGGTTGATCTGCACCAGCGAATCGGCCAGCGTGTCGGCCTTCGTGTACTGCCCGACCAGCGGGTGCGCCAAGAGGGCATCCGCCACGCGGTCGCGGCCGCCCTTGACCGCCGCTTCCAGCGCGAGGAACTCGTACGCCGTCGTCGCCGAGATGAGCCCCGAGAACTGCGGCTCCACCGTCGGCTGCGGGATCGGCGTCGCGCCGGAAGAGTCCACAGTGGATCGTGACTCGATGACGGCGTCGTCCGGCAGGAACGGGAAGGTCCCGTCGTTGCGGACGTTCACGACGTGCTCCTCGGCCGGCCCGCCCGCGGTCAGCGCGTGCACCAGCTGCACCGCCGCCTCGGAGTAGTACGCCCCGCCGCGCTTCTCCAGCGACTCCGGCTTGGTGTTCTGCTCCGGGTCGAGGTAGATCTTCAGGAGCTCTTCCTCGACGTCGGACACGACGTCCGCGCGCGGGCGTTCGGTGCGCTGCTTGGTGACCTGCTCGTCGTGCGCGTAGAAGTACTTCAGGTAGTACGACGGCACGACGTTCATGCGCCGCAACCACTTCTCCGGCACGCTCACCTCGTTGGAGAGGTAGTCCAGGTGCTGGTCCAGCAGCTCCGGCAGCCGGTCGACGCCGTCGACGAGCGCGCCGCGCTCCCAGCTCAGGTGGTTGAGCCCGGTGTGGACGAGCTTGACGTCGTTCGCACCGACCCCCAGCAGCTTCCCGAACTGCCGCTGCAGGTTGATCGCGACGTTGCACAGCCCGACCGCGCGGTGCCCCTCGTTGAGCAGGGCGCGGGTGACGATGCCGACCGGGTTGGTGAAGTTGACGATCCACGTGTCGTCGCCGGCGATCTTGCGGACGCGCTCGGCGATGTCGAGCACCACCGGCACCGTGCGCAGCGCCTTCGCCAGCCCGCCGGCGCCGGTCGTCTCCTGGCCGACGCAGCCGCAGGCGTGCGGGAACGTCTCGTCGGAGCGCCGTGCCCGCTGCCCGCCGACGCGCAGCTGGATCAGCACCGCCGACGCGCCGTCGACGCCCTCTTCCAGCGACTGCGTGGTCCGCACCTGCGCAGGGTGGCCGGCGTGCGACAGGATCCGCTGGCTGAACCCGCCGACGGCCTCGACGCGGTAGGCGTCCGGGTCGACCAGCACGATCTCGTCGACGTCCAAAGTGGAGCGGCGGCCGGCGATCCCGTCGATCAGCTCCGGCGTGTAGGTGGACCCGCCACCGACGACTGCCAGCTTCATCCCTTGACTCCCGTGAATGTGATGCCCTTGACGAACGACTTCTGGGCGAAGATGAACAGCACGATGACCGGCGCCATGATCAGCGCGGTCGCCGCCATCGTCATGTTCCACTCGACGTGGTGCATGCCGCGGAAGGACGCGATCGCCAGCGAAAGCGGCCAGTGGTCCTGGTTCTCCCCGGTGTAGAGCAGCGGCCCGAAGTAGTCGTTCCAGGTGAACAGGAAGCAGAACATCGCGGTGGCGGCGATCCCCGGCTTGGCCATCGGGATCAGCACCCGGTACATCGCCTGGAACTCGTTGCAGCCGTCGATCTTCGCGGCTTCGAGGTAGTCCTTCGGAATGGTGAGGAAGAACTGCCGGAGCAGGAAGATCGAGAACGCGTCGAAGAAGAAGTAAGGCACGATCAGCGGAACGAGCGTGCCGGTGAGCCCCATCCGCACCCACAGGTCGTACAGCGGCACGATGGTGACCTGCGGCGGCAGCATCATCGCGGCCACCGTGAGCATGAAGAACAGGTTCTGCCCACGCCACCGCAGTTTCGCCAGCGCGTAGGCCGCCGGGATCGCCGAAAGCAGCGCGCCGATCGTCGCCAGCGCCGAATACAGCAGGCTGTTGCCGAAGTACTCGAGCAGCGGCGCCTTCTTGAACACCGTCACGAAGTTCTCGAAGTGCCATTCGGTCGGCCACAGGCTCGCCGTCATCGCCTGGTCGCTCTTCATCACCGCGGTGAGGAACACGAACAGCAGCGGCAGCATGAAGATCACGCCGAGCGCGATCCCGGTCGCGTGCAACGCGATCCAGGACAGCCGCTTGTCCCACGTCCGCTTGAACCGCACCCGCGGCGGGACGCCCGCCGGTTTCTGCGGCGCTTCGGCCAGTGCGGTCATGCCCCCTCCTCCTGGTGCTGGGACTTGCGCAGCTGCCTGACGAGGATCCAGGTGAAGCCCGCGCTCACGATGAACAGCAGCACCGCCATCGCCGCCGCGTAGCCCATGTTGAAGTAGCGGAAGCCCTGGACGTACAGCCAGATCGGGTACGTCAGCGTCGAGTTCTGCGGCGCGCCGATGAGCTTCGAGTTGCCGGCGACGTCGGCGGTGCCCGCCGAGGCGGACGCGGCCACAATCGCCTGCGTGAAGAACTGCAGCGCGTAGATGATCGAGTTGACCACGCCGAAGAGCAGCACCGGCGAGATCGAGGGCAGCGTGACGTGCCAGAACCGGCGGACCGGGCCGGCGCCGTCGAGCTCGGCGGCCTCGTACTGCTCGGTCGGGACGTCCAGCAGCGCGGCCAGGATGATGATCATCAGCTCGCCGGAGCCCCACAGCGCGAGCAGCGTCAGCGCGGGCTTCGACATGGCCGGGCTGTTGAACCACAGGCCGCCGTCGATGCCGATGAGCCGCAGGAACCGGTTCACCGGGCCGAATTCGGGGTTGAACACGAAGACGAACGCCAGCGTCGCCGCCGCGGGCGGGGCCAGCGTCGGCAGGTAGCACAGCGTCCGGACCAGGCCGACGCCCGACTTGAGCCGGGAGATCACCGACGCGATGCCGAGCGAGAACAGCACCCGGCACGTCGTCAGGATGACCACCAGCCACAGCGTGTTGTACGCCGCGACGCCGACGAGCGGCTCGGTGGTGAACATCCGGACGTAGTTGTCGAACCCGATGAACTGCGGCGGGTTGATCAGGTCGTACTTGGTGAAGGAGTAGTAGACCGTGGCGATCAGCGGGTAACCGAAGAAGACCAGGAACCCGATGAGTGCCGGGGCCATGAAGAAGAAGACGGTCCGGCGGCGCTTGGCCCGGCGGGCCCCCGCCCGCGCCTTTGCAGGCGCGGCCGGGGTTCCGTCGGTTTTCTCGGAGAGGGTGCGGGGCGAGGCACTCTTTACCGCCGAGGCCCCATCGGGTGGAGTCATCCGCCCGCGCCCTTTTGCTTCAGTTCGTCGTTGATCTGCGCATCCACCTTCTTCAGGCCTTCGGTCAGATCGGGGATCGAGCCGGCCTGCCACTTCTCGGCGAAGTCGTTGACGGCCTTGAGGTGCGCGTCACCGATCGGCGTGGTCTGGTTCGACACGAGCTTGCCGCTGTCGTACATGTCGAGGAACGTCTTGAACTGCGGCTGCAGGTCGAGGCGCGGCGACGTCAGCGAGGCCTTCGTGCTGGGCACGTTCTTCAGGCCGTTGGCCATGTCGACCAGGGTGTCGGTGTCCAGGGTGACCTGCTTGATCAGCTCCCACGCGGCGCCGGGGTTCTTGGCGCCCTTGGGGATCGCGATGATCGTGCCGGTGGTGAAGGCACTGCCGTACTTGTCCGCCATGGTGGTGAGCACCGGGGCGGGCGCGGTGGCGTAGTTCAGGGTCGGCGCCTGGTCCTTGATGAACGCGGTGCGGAACTCACCGTCGTAGATCATCGCCAGCTTGCCCTTCTGGAAGCCGTTGTCGGCGGAGTACTCGTCACCGAGACCGGCCTTGAACTTCTCGACCTTGTCGTGGCCACCGAGTGCGTCGATCAGCTTCTGCTGGAACTCGAACATCGCCTTCCAGCCGGGGTTGCTGGCGAGGTCCGACTTGCCGTCCGGGCCGATGAACGGCGCACCGAAGTTGGGTGCCCAGTACTGGGCCTGGTTGGCGTAGAACGGCATCGACGGCAGGAAGCCGGCGACCTTGATCGAGCCGTCCGCGTTGTACTCGGTCAGCTTCTTGGCGTCCTCGAGCAACTCGTCCGTGGTCTTCGGCGGCGAGGTGACGCCCTTCGCCGCGAACATGTCCTTGTTGTAGTAGAAGCCGTAGACGTCGGCGAGCATCGGCATCGCGCACCGCTTGCCCTGGTACTCGGTGTAGTTGCGGACCGCCTCGGGGATTTGATCGAGGTCGATCTTGTCGCGGTCGATGTAGGGCTTCAGGTCCTGGAAGCTGCCGTTGGAGCACCAGGCGCCGAGGTTGTCGGTGTAGAACGAGATCGCGACGTCGGGCGGGTTGCCACCGCGGATCGACTGGGTGAGCTTGTCGTCGTCCTGGTTGCCCTCGTGCTTGATCTCGATGTTCGGGTACTTCGCCTTGAGCTTGTTCAGGCCCGCCGTCACCACGCCGTACTCGCGGTCGGTGAACTTGCTGTAGACCGTGATCGTGATCTTGTCGTCCTTGCCGGGCGCGGCGGCCGCGTCACCACCCCCACTGGGTGCGGCGGCGCCGGAACAGGCGCTGGTCAGCAGGACGGACGCCGCGGCCACGGCGATTAACGCTGCACCGCGACGGGTCCGGGTGGTAGGGGGCATGGCCCTCCTCCTCATCGGTTGGGGCTACTCGGTTGGGGACGGGGCGGAACGGGTGTTCGGGAGGGCCTCCGGGGTCTTGCCGAGTGGCTCTCCGACCGCGGGCCTGCGCGACCCGAGGAGTGTGGGGGTGACGACGCCGAAGACGTCCTCACGGGCGGTGGCCAGCGCGGACTGCAGCGCGCCGGCGCGGACGGCGTTGCCCTGCACCGAAGCGCAGCCGACAGGCGTGCGCGGCAGGACCAGTTCGTGGAGCTTTTCCTGCACCAGCGCGGCGAAGTTCTCGCCGCCGGCGCGGCTGGTGTCGCCGCAGAGGAGCACGAGCTGCGGATCGGCGACCGCGACGAGGTTGGCGATGCCGCCGGCGACGCGCCGCGCGAGATCGTCGAGGAAGGGGTGGCTCGTGCCGGCCTGGGTGACGGCGTCCCAGGCGGTTTCGGCGGTGATGCCGTGGGCGGCGGCGAGACGGCAGACGGCGGGCGAGTCGACGAGGTTGCCGAACCGGGCGCCGGCCTCGGGCCAGACGTCGCCGGTGTCCACGGTGGCCGGGTCGGGCACGCGCATCCAGTCGATCTCGCCGCCCCCGCCGGTGGCGCCGCGCAGCAGCCGTCGCCCGATGACGACCGCGCCGCCGACGCCTTCGGACAGCCACACCATGGCGAAGTCGTCGACGTCCTGGGCCTGCCCGACGCTCATCTCCTCGACGGCGACGAGGTTGACGTCGTTCTCGATGAGAACGTCGACGCCGAGGTCCTCGCTGAGCCTCTGCGGGACGTCGAAGCCGAGCCAGCCGGGGATGTGCGGAGCGGAGGAGAGCAGGCCGGTCCGCGGGTCGAACGCGCCCTGCGCGCCGATCACGACGTGGGCCAGCTGGTCGCGGGTGATCCCGGCTTCCCCGGCGACGTGGCTGAGGGCCTCGCCGAAGGTCCCGACGACGTCGGCGCCTTCGTGGACGGGCAGCGGGATCCGGTACTCGGCGAGCACGATCCCGGCGACGTCGGCGACGACGAAGTCGGCGAGGTGCGGGGTGAGGTCCACGGCGGCGACGAAGGCGAGGCTGCCGTTGGCCGCCCAGAGCTGCGCGCGGGGACCCCTGCCACCGCCTCGGACACCGGCCTTCATGACGAGGTTGTCCAGCTCGAGCCGGGTGATGAGCTGCGCGGTGGCGGGCTTGGAGAGCCCGATGGCGAGCTCGAGCTCGGCACGCGTCAGCCGGCCCTCACGCAGGAGGACCTCGATGGCGGCGCGATCGTTGATCTCGCGCAGCATCCGCGGGCTACCGGCTCGCACTCGTCCCTCCGGACTTAATTAGGATACTTTACAGACGGTTTCGCAGGACTGTAGTGAGCCGGGGCACAGTCGTCAACGGGCTCCGGAAACGGGGAGGTAACGCTTGGGGTCGCGCTGGGCCACGTGGCGGAAACACCGGTGAACGTGTTGCGCCGGGGCGCGGGGGCCTGGTCAGCGGATTTTCGGTTGCCTCGCCGAGGATGCTGGAGGCATGGAACCGCCTGAGGATGTGCTCGGCTGCCCGGTGCCGATCGCGCGGTTCGTCGCGCGGACACCGCTCGCGGTCGTCGCCTTGCAGCACGTGGTCGCTTACCCGGGTGGCTGCAGCTTCATCGTGCACCTGTCGGTGCGGCGGGGCTCGCTGGACTTTGCGACGTGGCAAAGCATCGACGTCACGCTCACCGGCGGCTATCCCGGCACCACCGAAACCGACCTGCGGTTCCGCGTCAGCCAGGGTTCCGTGGTCGAGGTCGGCGGCGGAGCGAGCTACGACGACCGGCGATACCGGGGTGACCGGCAGCTGTGGGTGTCGCCGCTGCCAGCCGGGCCGTTCGAATTCAGCGTCGAGTGGCGGAAGGTCGGCCTCGCCCGCACCGCCACCACGATCGACGGACAGGCCATCTCCGAAGCGGCGGCGCGGGCCGAGCCGTACTGGCCTACTCCTCCGCGTCCGCCCAAGCCTTGAGCATCACGCGGGCGATGGACGAGTTGCCCGGCAGGATGATCTCCGCCGCACCGTCGGCGATCGGCGTCGGCCGCGCGCCCTCGTTGCGCAACGAACTGTTCGCGAACGCGTCGCGGACCTCAGCGCGAGAAACCCACAGCGCTTCTTCGATCTCACCGTCAGCGGGCACCAAGGGAGCAGCACGATCCGCCCGGGCCGTGAACCCCAGCATGATCGACCGCGGGAACGGCCACGGCTGGCTCCCGAGGTAACGGACGTCCGATACGACCGCCCCGACCTCCTCGCGGATCTCGCGCAGGACGCACGCCTCGAGCGACTCCCCCGCCTCCACGAACCCGGCCAGCACCGAGTACCGCCCCGCCGGCCAGATCGGCTGGCGGGCCAGCAGCACGTGCGAACCGTTGACGCCCTCCTGCGAGTGGACCAGGCAGATCACCGCCGGGTCCGTGCGGGGGTACTCCTCGCGGCCGTCGTTCGTGCACTTGCTCGCCCAGCCGAACTGGATCAGCTCCGTCGGGTGGCCGCAGCGTGTGCAGAACTTCGCCTGGCGACGCCAGTTCCGCAGCGCCTGCGCCGTCGTGAACAGGCCCGCCGACGTGTCGTCCAGCAGGTCTCCGTACCCGCGCAGCTCGACCCAGATCTCGCCGTCGGCACTCGGGACCTCCTCGACGAAGCCCCAGCTGCCCGCCATTTTCACCGTGCCGGCGTCACCGGACGGCCCGCCCGGCAGCGACCAATAATCCGTGTCCTGCCACTCGCCGAGGAACACCGCGTCCGCCGGCGGCGAAGCGCCGAAGTCGACGGCCTTGCGGAACGCCAAGACCGACGCGCCTTCGGCCACCGGGGTGCGCCCGGCGTCGTCCAGCAGGACGACCCGGGCGTCGGCCCAGCGCGACAACAGTCGCGAGGGGTTGGTGCGCAACCCTTCCTGACGGTCCACAGTGGATCGTGACAGGGTGGGCAGGTCCTCCAGGGCGAACGGGACGGACATCAGGCCGGCTCGCCCACGACGACGTCGCCGAGGGACCGGAGCTTGCGTTCCAGGACGCCCGCGTCACCGACCACCACACCCGTGAACCGCTTGGGGGCGAAGAACTTCAGCGCTGCCTCGGCCACCTCGTCGGCGGTCACCGCCGCCACCCGCGCCGGGTGCTCGGTGAGCCACTCCAGCCCGAGCCCGGTCGAGGCCAGCGCCAGCACCTGGCCGGCCAGCCCGGACTGCGACGACGTCGACGTCAGCAGCGAGCCGATCGCGTACTGCCGCACGGACTCCAGCTCGTCGCCGACCGGCGGGACCTGGCCGAGGCGGCCCAGCTCGTAGCGGGTCTCCAGCAGCGCCGGCGCGGTCGCGTCGGTCGCGGTGTCCGCGTCGACGTTGACCACCGCGGTGCCGTCGGTGAACTCGAACCCGGAGTGCGCGGAGTACGTGTACCCCTTGTTCTCGCGGATGTTCTCCACCAGCCGCGACGAGAAGTACCCGCCGTAGGCCAGGTTCGCCAGCTGCAGCGCCGCGTAACCCGGGTCGGTGCGCGGCACGGTCTGCGCCGAAAGCCGGATCTGCGACTGCACGGCCCCGGCGCGCGGCACCAGCAGCACGTCCGGCCCGGTCAGGTCCGGCAGCGGCGGCAGCCGCACGGCGGAGCGGTCGGACGCCCAGCCGCCGAGCACCTTCTCCAGCTCGCCCACGACGGCGGCCGGGTCGATGTCGCCGACCAGCACCAGCACCGCGCCGCGCGGCAGCACCGACGCCCGGTGCAGCGCCCGGACCTGCTCGGGCGTCACGACCGCGACGTCCTCGGCCTTGGGCACCTCGCGCGTGGCCGGGTGGTCGCCGTAGCGGTGCTTCTGCAGCGCCTCCCGCGCGATCGTGCGCGGCTGCGTGCGCGAGACGGCGATCCGCTCGACCAGCCGTTCCTTCTCGCGCGCGATCTCTTCGTCGGCGTACGTCGCTCCGGTGAGGACGTCACCGAGCACGTCGAGGAACGTCGGCAGCTTGTCGGCGAGCGCGGATCCGGTCAGCACCAGGCGTTCCGGGTCGACGCCGGCGCCGATGTCGCCGCCGATCAGCGCCAGCTCGGCGTCGATCTCGATGCGGTTGCGGCGCGCGGTGCCGGTCAGGATCGTCTCGGCGAGCACCTCGGCCGTCGCCGGGTGCAGCGCGTCGTCGCCCGCGAACGGGATCCACAGCCGCGCCTCGACCATCGGCACGGTCGCCTTGCGCACGGCCAGCACGCGCAGGCCGTTCGGCAGCTCGGTGTCCACATGGGACAGATCGCCGGCGGCGCGCTGCTCGCCGAGCGGCGGCAGCGGGCGCGGCCCCCGCGTGGTGCGGCCGATCTCCTCGGCCGTGCGGTGCGTTGCAGAAGTCACTGCTCGTTGTTCCCTTCCGAAGCGGGCTTGACCACCAGCACGGCGCGCGCGTCCGGGCGCAGCGCCTTCGCCGCGGCCGACACGGCTTCCGAGGTGACGGCGGACATCCGGTCCGCGAGCTGGTGGACCAGCGACGCGTCACCGTAGAGCAGCTCGAACGAGCCGAGCGCGAGCGTCCGGCTCACCAGCCGGTCGTGCTCGGAGTGCAGGCTCGCCGCCCAGCGGGCGGTGACCTTCCGCAGCTCCTGCTCGTCCGGCGGGTTCTCGGCGATCTTCTCGAGCTCGTCGTCCAGTGCGGCGAGCACGCGCTCGCGCGGCACCTCGTGCGGGTGGATCAGGGTGATGGTGAACGTGTCGGGGTCGCGGGCCTCGAACGGGCCGAACAGCCCGGCGCCGGCGCCGATGTCGACGACCAGCGGCTCCTTGTGCACCAGCCGCTGCTGCAGGCGGGAGCCGTCGCCGTCGGTCAGGACGCCGGCGAGCACGAGGTAGGCCAGGTATCCGTCGACGTCGTTGATCGGGTCGGGCATCCGGTAGCCGATGCCGAGCGCGGGCAGCGGGGCGTGCGGGTCTTCGACCTCGCCGCGCAGCTCGGTGGTCGGCAGCGGCTCGGCGAACGACGGCCGCTGCGGCGCGGGCCGGTGCGGAACGTCGCCGAAGTGCTGCTCGATCAGCTCCTTGGCGGCGCCGATCTCGAAGTCGCCCGCCACGGTGAGCACGGCGTTCGCCGGCGCGTAATAGGTGTCGAAGAACGCCGCGCAGTCTTCGACCGTGGCGCTCTCGAGGTCCTCGAAGCCGCCGTAACCGTTGTGCGCGTTGGGGAACGTCGAGTACAGCACCGGCGGCAGGGTGATCCACGGGAACCCGCCGTACGGCCGGTTCAGCACGTTGAGCCGGATTTCTTCCTTGACGACGTCGATCTGGTTCGCCAGGTTCTCGGCGGTCAGCTTCGGCGCGCGCATCCGGTCGGCTTCGAGGAACAGCGCGCGCTCCAGCGCGGCGCTCGGCAGCACCTCGAAGTAGTCGGTGTAGTCCGGGTGGGTGGACCCGTTGAAGGTGCCGCCGCTGGACTGCACGTGCCGGAAGTGGGCGAGCTTTTCCAAGCTTTCGCTGCCCTGGAACATCAGGTGCTCGAAGAGGTGCGCGAACCCGGTGCGCCCCTCCGGCTCGGAGCGGAAGCCCACGTCGTAGTGGACGCTGACGCCGACCACCGGCGCGGTCGTGTCGGGTGCGAGGACCACGCGCAGACCGTTGTCGAGGGTGTATCGGACGAGCTCGGGATCGGCCATGGCCCCACCCTACGACGGCTCGGCGCCTCCTGGCTTCCCGGCTGCCGGGTGAGAACCGGTGTCCGCGGCCACCGTGGCGAGCAGGCGCCCGCGGCGGGCGCCGGCGAAGGTGCCCGCGAGCGCCGTCGCGAAGGATCCGGCCTGGTCAGGGCTGATGTCGCCGTCGTGCCAGTACACCGTCGGAGGGTGCTCGAGGCCGGCGAACGCGGCCACCCACGGGCCTAGTTCGCCCAGAGCTGACGCGTACGGCAGGCCGCGCGAGAACACCAGCTCACGCTGCGGCTCGTCGAAGTCCTTCGCCCGTACCGAGGCGAGTTCTTCCGCGACGCCGCGGAGCCGGCGCGCGACCTCGGCACCCGCGTGACGGCGCGCGGGCAGCGCGGCCGAGACGGCGACGGCGGCGGCCCCGGCCAGCGTGAGGATGACGCCGAGCTGGGCGTACCCGGCGGTCAGCGCGAGCAGGACGGTGAGGAACACGCCGTAGAGGACGACCCGGGCCCCGGCGCGCCCGAGCCGCCGTGTCGCGAACCAGCCGCGCCGGACGACGTCGGCGTCCAGCTCGGCCCGTGGGACTTCGACGTGCTGCTGCCGCAGTTCGGCGAGTGTCACCGTGTCGTCCCCGTCCTCCGGCAGGACGGCGTCGAAGACGGCACGTTCGAAGGGCGTCAGGTGCTCGTCGGCGGGGTTGCGGCGGGTCAGCCGGGAGCCGTCGCTCACCCAGAGGTAGTTGCGGACGGCGAGGTCCAGCACGGTGGCGGCCAGGTCGGCGGGCCCGG
Source organism: Amycolatopsis sp. NPDC051371 (assembly GCF_040682155.1). Lineage (NCBI taxonomy): Bacteria > Bacillati > Actinomycetota > Actinomycetes > Pseudonocardiales > Pseudonocardiaceae > Amycolatopsis > Amycolatopsis sp. NPDC051371. Next base: position 100,314 of record NZ_JBFBAG010000015.1, on the reverse strand, counting down.
CGCGGCCGTGCAGCAGCACGCCGACGTGCCCCGGCAGCACGCCGGCGGGCGACGTGAACTCACCCGTCGCTTTCACGTGAAAGCTCCCACCTGAGGGCGCCGCTTCCACGGGAAAGCGGCGCCGACGGGCGAGGAGCACCCACGCGGCCGCCGCCAGCAGGAGCACGCCGAAGCCCACCCAGGCCCAGCCGACCGGGGCGGTGAGCACGAACGCGCCGGCGATCGTCTTGGCGGGAACGAGTTCCACGTTCTCCGGGACGGTGCCCGCGGGCAGCTCGACAGTCGTTGTCATCCGCTGGCCCGCGGCCAGGTTCTGCTGGCTGAACCGCGTCAGCCCGGCGTGGTCGATCTGCGCCGCGGCGCACGGGAAGTCGGAGTCCGGCGGCCCGGCGAGGCAGTCGACGGCGGTGGGGATCCGCGGCGCCGCGAAGGAGGCACGGATGAACTTGAGGTCGGTGCTCCAGCCGCCGGCCAGCTCCCACGTGACCCGGTCGCCGTCGACCGCACCGTCCACTGTGTACCGGACGATCGACGTGCCGGCGGTCAGGTGGACGGTGAACGCGTCCTGGTCGACGCTCGCCGTCCCGCTGCCTTCGAGGACGACGTCGCGGACGCCGTAGACGCGATCGCGGTGGTGCGGCGCCGCGACCCGCAGCGGGACGCGGCGGTCCATCGTCACGCCGTTGGGCACAGAGATCGCTTCAGCGACCGAAAGTTCGCCGTTTCGCTCGACTTTCAGCTGGATCTCGGCGCTTTGCGGCACGGTGGGCAGCGGCGGCTGGTCCACCGGCGCCGCGGCCAGGAAGAGCGCCAGCACCGCTCCGGCGAACACGGTCAGCGGGACGCGCGGGCGGACGCGGTGAGCAGCCCGTCGAGCGCCGTCAGGAACGACGGGAAGTGCGCGCCGAAGCGGCGCAGGTCGTGATCGGACTCCATGCCGCCGTACCAGTAGAGCCCGGCCGAGCCGTCCGATGCCGGGTTGAGCGCGGCGAAGGTGCCGAGCCAGCGTTCGGTGTCGCCCAGGACGACCGCGTACGGCAGCGAGCGCGAGAACACCATCTCGCGGTCGGCCGGCGGGATGTCCTCGGCCTTGGCGGTGTGCAGGTAGTCGAGCAGGCCGCGGACCTGGCCGACGAGCACCCGGCCGCGCGCGGTGCGCGAGGGCAGCAGCGCGGCCGCCGCGGCGACGGCCAGGCCGGCCAGCGCGACTGCGACGCCGAGCAGCGCTTCGCCGATCGTGAAGGTGAGGACCGCGGTGGCGACCGCGCCGAGCGCGAAGATCCCGGCGCCGAGCCAGGTCAGCCGGCTGCGGGCGGTGTCCGGACGGCGGGAGAACCAGCGCTTGGTGACGACGTCGGCGTACATCGCGTCGCTGATCTTGCGCAGGTCGAGGCGGCCGCGGTTGCGCAGCTGCGACACCAGCACGGCGTCGGTGCCGGCCGGCAGCAGCGTCTCGTAGACGGCGCGTTCGAAGTCGTGGAGGTGCTCGTCCGGCGGGTTGCGGCGGGCGATCTGCCAGTCGGGCCCGTTCGGTCCCGGCACTTCGGCGAGCCAGAGGTAGTTGCGGACGGCGAGGTCCACGACGGTGGCGCTGATGTCGACGACGTCGACGGTCTCGTCGACGACGGTGCCGACCTGGCCGGGCAGGACGCCGTCCGGACTGGCGAAGAACACGCGGTCGCCGTCGCGGAGCAGGACCTCGACCGGGCCGGTGGCGGTCGTGAGCGCGCCGGCGTCTTCCTTGCGGCGGCGCTGGACGAAGATCCCGCCGGCGATCAGGAAGACGAGGAGGAGCGCGAAGACGAGGCCGGTCAGCGGGGTGAAGGCGAAGGCGGTGGCGAAGAGGCCGACGTCGGCGAACTCGGCGTTGGCCGGGACGGTGTTCGCGGGGAGGCCGACGAGCAGGTCGACGCGGTCGCCGGGCTGGACGTCGTTCTGTTCGAGACGGACGACGCCGGTGTGGTCGAGCTCGGCGAGGGTGCAGCGCTGGTTCGAGCCGATCGGACCGGCGAAACAGTCCACAGGGGACAGTCGCGGCGACGGCGCGAGGAAGGAGGCGGTGAGCTTGGCGAGCGGGGTGTCGAAGCCGCTCGCGACCTGCCAGCGGGCTTGCTGACGGCCGCTCTGGTCGGCGATGGCGCCGTCGACGGTGTACGTCACGGTTCCGGTGCCGCCGGTGAAGGTGAGGACGAGCTGGTCGCCGGTGAGCTGGCTGCTGGCGGTGCCTTCGGTCTTGATGTCCCGGGCCTTGAAGACGCGGTCCTGGTCGTCACCGGCCGAGACTTTCAGCGGGACGCGCGAGGTGAGCTGCTTGCCGCCGGGGACGGTGACCTTCTCGGTGACCTGAAGGGTGCCGTCGCGCAGGACTTTGAGGGCGACGTCGGCGGTGGCGCCTTCGGGCGGCTGGACGTTTTGGCCGTCGAGCTGCTGGGGCTTCTTGACCTGTTCGGACGGCGCGTTCGGCAGGACGGGCCCGGCGGAAGGGCCTTGCGCGGCGGCCGGTCCGGCGGTCAGCACGGTCGCCACCGCGGCGACCGCGGCCACTGTCCCCCATTTGCTCAACACAGCACCACACCCTAGAGCACCCGCTCTATGCTGACGCCCGGAACGGCGAGATCTCCGCAGGTACGCCGGTTCCGACGGGGAAATCGCACGGGGGGTTCCGCTTTCATGACGCAAGGCCCGCAGGGTCCTGGCTCCGGTCCCGGCTCTGGTCCTGGCCCACACGACCCGCGGCGGCCGCCACCCGGGCGTGGTCCGTTGCCGCCGCCGGGGGTCCGGCCGCTGCCACCGCCCGGGGTTCGGCCGTTGCCGCAGGGGCGGCCGGGGCAAGGCCCTGGGCCCGGTGGTCCGCGGCAAGGGCAGGCGCCCGGTGGGCCGGGGCAAGCGCCGCAAGGCACGCCCGGGCCGGGGCAAGGCGGCGCACCGCACGGCCGGCCCCACCTGCCCGGGCAGCCGCCCCTAGCGCCCGGCCAGAGTCCGCAAGGACCCGCCGGCGCACCTGGACGGCCGCCGCAAGGTCCGCAGTTCCCCGGCCGGCCGCCCCAGGGTCCGCAAGGCACCCAAGGCTTCCCCACCCACGGCCCGCCGTCCGGTCCCTACCCCCGCCCGGCCGGTGCGCCCCTCCCACCGCCTGCCGCCGCCGCTCCGCCCGTCTTCACCCCGACCTACGCCGGCCCACCCCCGGGCGCGCCCTTCGGCCCCCGGTTCGCGCCCGGCTACCGGCCCTACGTCGCCAAGAAGTCGAACACCGGGGTCATCGTCGCCGTCGCGATCATCGGGATCGTCGCCGTCGTCGGGGGGCTCGTCGCGGCCGTCGCGCTGATCGGGGGCAACACTCGCCACGTGGCCGACGCCGGGTACTCCAGCACCTACCCCTCGGACACCTACGAAACCACCTCCGCCGACGAGACCACCGAAACCACGTCGTCCACCGAAGAGACGACCACCAGCAGTACCACCGAGCGCGAGACCCGCACGTCCGAGACCCCGAGCGGCCCCCGTTCGGTCGTCGCCACCGGGAACAACCCCCTGTTCGCCGGCGCCGACTACGGCCTGCAGAACATCCCCTGCTCGCTGAGCCGCTGGGCGACCGACCAGAACAGCGCCACCCGCTTCTTCCAGTCCGGGATCGCCTGCCTCGACGCGATGTGGTCGCGCATGCTCGGCGGTGTGAACCTGCCGTTCCGGTCGCCGAACCTGTCGGTGCCGCGGTCGTTGTCGGAGTCGTCGACGCCGTGCGGCAGCGGCGGCACGACCACCGGCGTCACGCCGTTCTACTGCCCGTCGAACGACACGATCTACATGCCGATGGACCGGATCGAGATCGACGTCTGGGGCAACCACCCCGGCCCGTACCTGTCGATCCTCGCCCACGAATACGGCCACCACGTCCAGAACTTGGCCGGCATCAGCGAGGCGTACGGCAATCAGCGCTACGACGCGGGCGCCGACTCGGCCGCCGGCTTGGAGCTGTCACGGCGGATGGAGCTCGAGGCGCAGTGCTTCTCGGGCATGTTCCTCGGCTCGGCGTCGATCTCCGGCGGATCGGTCGACAAGAACATCTACAACGAGGCCTGGAACGCCCAGGACCGCGGCGACGACTACGCCCGCAACGGCAAGCGCGACCACGGCAGCGCCAAGCACAACATCTCCTGGTGGCAGCACGGCGCGACCAAGAACCGCAACCAGCAGTGCAACACGTGGCTGTCGGCGTCGGGAGACGTGTCCTAGCGCCCCAATGTGGCCTTGGTTGCGTTCAACGCACCCAAGGGGCCCTTCGGTGCGTTGAACGCACCGAAGGCCACATTGGGGCGCTGGAGAAACCGGGTCAACCCGGCGGGGCGAACGGGTTTTCGGCGGGAGGCACCGGAGTGCCGGACGGCGGGGTCGGCGCATCCACGTCGGCCGGGGAACCGGCCGCGGCGGCCGACCAAGGCGAGGGCGCGACCGGCTGCCCGCCCGTGGCCATCGACCCGAGCTGAGCGCTCGCCGAGTACCCGGCCTGCAGGAACCCCGGCTGGTCCGGCCCGGGCGCCGGCGAGGACGGGATGTGCCCCCGCGCCGCCGCCACCTGCGCCGCGTAAGCCTGGACCGCTCGAGCGTGGTCCCGGTTGCGCCGTTCCGCCAGCACCGCCGCCAGGAACGCCCACGGCGGCACCCCGTTCGGCACCGGCGTGCCCAGCGCGTTGCCCACCTGCTGCGCGAGCTTCCAGCCCAGCGCGTGCGACGCTTCCGGCGCCAGCTGGCTGAACCGCGCCAGGAACTGTCGGCTCGCCAGCGCGAGGTCGTCCGGGAGCCGCGTCAGGTCGAGCTGGGCCGCCCAGCTTTCGAGGCCCTGGGGCATGCCGATCGCCGGGTAGCCGACGCTTTCCGGCGCGCGGTCGCGGATCACCAGCGTCCCGGCGAGGAAGTCGCCGACGCGGCGGCCGTCGGACGAGCACAGCGACACGATCACAGCCACCGCCCCGAACACGCCGAGCGCCCAGAAGTCGATGACGAACCCGGCGAGCCCGCGCGTGAGGGCGTGGCGGAAGCGGATCGGCCCGCCGTCGACGCGCACCACGCGCAGCCCCACCGCCATCTTGCCCAGCGAACGGCCGCGCGAGAGCGTCTCGAACAGCACCGGGTAGCCGACCAGGATCAGCACCAGGAACACCAAGATCAGGGTCAGCGCGAGCGACTCGTCGTCGCCCGGCACGGTGAGCGTGAGCACGAAGAACGCGCCCAGCAGCAGCGCGAACTGCACGAGGAGGTCCAGCACCATCGCGAGCGCCCGGCTGGCGAGCTTGGCGACGCGCAGGTCCAGGACGACGGCTTCGCCGGTGACCAGCTCGGATTCCTCGTGCACACGGCCCAGCGTAGCGACGGATAGGCTGACCCCGTGGATGTGGACGTCTTCGTCGCGACGCACTCGGCGGAGTGGACCCGGCTCGGCGAGCTGACCCACCGCGGCGGCAAGCTGACGGGGGCGGAGGCCGACGAGCTGGTGACGCTCTACCAGCGGACCGCGACCCACCTGTCGATCGTCCGCTCGGTCGCGCCCGACCCGGCCCTGGTGAGCCGGCTGTCCGGGCTGGTCGCCCGCGGCCGGAGCGCGATCTCGGGGTCGCACAACCCCGCGTGGCGCGAGGTCGCGCTGTTCTTCACGCGCCGCTTCCCCGCCGCCGTGTACCTCTCGCGGCGCTGGTGGATCCCGGCCGCGCTGGTGTCGATCGCGGTGATGGTCGTGATCGCCGTCTGGGTCGCCGGCGACCCGCACGTGCGCGCGTCGATCGGGAGCGCGGACGAGCTCAACCAGCTGACGAAGCCCGGCGGCGAGGCCGAGAACTACTACTCGACGGGCCCGGCGACGTCGTTCGCGGCGCGGGTGTGGACGAACAACGCCTGGGTGGCGGCGACCTGCCTGTTCCTCGGCATCGCGCTGGGCCTGCCGGTGATCGGCGCGCTGTGGATGAACTCGCTCAACGCGGGGCTGATCATCGGCGCGATGAGCGCGGCCGGCCGCGGCGACGTGATGATCGGGCTCCTGCTCCCCCACGGTCTCCTGGAGCTGACGGCGGTGTTCATCGCGGCGGGCACCGGGCTGAAACTCGGCTGGACGGTGGTCGACCCCGGCCGCCGCTCCCGCACGAAAGCGCTGGCCGAACAGGGCCGCTCGGTCGTCGTGATGGCGCTGGGGCTGGCGTGCGTGCTGTTCGTGTCCGGGCTGATCGAGGCGTTCGTGACGCCGTCGGGCTGGCCGACGTGGGTCCGCGTCGGCATCGGGGTCTTCGTCGAAGTGGCTTTCCTGGTGTACGTCTTCACGCTCGGAAGGCGGGCGGCGAAGCAAGGCGAGGTCGGCGACCTCGACGCGCGCGACGCCGGGGACGCCCTGCCCGAGTCAGCATAGGCACGAGCCCTCGAAGGCGATCGACGATCCGTCCTCGAGCCCCGCGGTTCCGACGAACCGCGCCTCGAACTCACCCGGCTCGGTCAACGTCAGCTTCGGACTGGACGCCGTCCCGTCCGCGCCCGTCTTGACCGACACCGTTTCGCTGCCCCCCTCGAAGACCAGGACGTTCTTCGGCCGAGCAGCCCGAACATAGAAGTTCACCGGGACGTCCGCCGCCGGCTGGCCGTTCTCGCCGATCACCCGGACCACGAACGGCGCGCCCGGGTCCTTCGACGCCAGGCGCTGGCCGTTGCCGGACAGGATGGCCAGGGTCCGGCCGCCCGCCGCCCACGTGTTCGCGATGCCCGTCAGGGAACAGACTTCCTGGTACAGCCGGGCGCCCGCGGTCGCGTCTTCGGCGGTCAAACACCGTGCCGTGGCGACGTTCGCGATCTCGACCAGCCCCGGCAGCCCCGCCACCCGCCGCCACGCCTGGTGCTTGTCCTTGTCGTCGCAGGCCGCCAGTTTCACCGCCACGCCGTCGACCGGGCTGGCCGCCGCCAAGCACTGTCCACTCTGGACATTGGTGAAACGCTGCGAGGCGTACGTCCACTTCGCGCCCGCCTCCCCCGCGTCGGCCAGCACGGGCTTCCCGTCGACCACCGCGAGCGAGAGCTTGCCGCCGCCGTCGGCCAGGTAGACCGGCGCACCGTCCGCCGGCGCAGGCGCCGAAACGATCGCCAGGGCCACGACCATGAGCTTCCACATGCATCGGGCTTAACAGCCCGAACGGACGTTCACCACCGGAGCCACCCGTTAGAGCCGGCCGGCCGCCTTCAACGCCAGATAGCGATCCGCCAACGCCGGCGGCAGCTCTTCCGGCACCGCGTCCACCACGCCGACCCCGTGCCGCGCCAGGCGTTCCGTCACCCGCTGCCGCTCCGCCGTCGTCCGCGACGCCGCCGCCGCGTCGTACACGGCTTCCGCGTCGCCCCGGCCGGAGAGCATCTCCGCCACCCGCGGGTCCGCCACCGACGCGACGATCAGCTCGTGCCGGGCGGTCAGCGAGCTCAGCACCGGGAACAAGCCTTCCTCCAACGGCGCCGCGTCGAGGCCGGTCAGCAGCACCACCAGCGAACGGCGGCGGGTGCGCTGGAGCACCTCCGCGACCATCCCGCGCGCGTCCGTCTCGACGAGCGAAGGCTCGATCGGCGCCATCGCGTTCACCAAGGACGTCAGCAGCGCGGCCCCCGACGAACCCTGCACCGCGGCCCGCAGCCGGCGGTCGTACGCCAGCAGGTCGACGCGGTCGCCGGCCCGGGAAGCCAGTACTGCCAGCAGCAACGCCGCGTCCATCGCCGCGTCCAGGCGCGGGGCGTCGCCGACGCGGCCCGCCGACACGCGGCCCGTGTCCAGCACCAGCACCACGTGCCGGTCGCGCTCCGGGCGCCACGTCCGGACCATGACGTCCGCCGCCCGCGCCGTCGCGCGCCAGTCGATCGACCGGACGTCGTCGCCGATCACGTACTCGCGCAGCGAGTCGAACTCCGTGCCCTGCCCGCGGATCAGCACCGCGCTGCGGCCGTCGAGCTGCTGCAGCCGCGCCAGCCGCGACGGCAGGTGCTTGCGGCTGTGGAACGGCGGCAGCACGCGAACCGTCCACGGCACCTCGTGCGAACCTTGCCGCGCGGCCAAACCCAGCGGACCGACCGACCGGACCGTCACCCGCGCCGCCGTCCGGTCACCCCGCCGCGACGGCCGCAGAGAAGTCACCAGCGCCCGCCGCTCCCCCGCCGGAACGCGCAGGACGTGCCGGTCGTCGGCGCCCGCGCTCGGCGGCCACGCGTCACGCAGCTGTCCACGGACCGAGCGGCCACCGGGGTTCGCGACCACCAGCGTCACCTCGCACGGCTCGCCGAGCCGCACCGCGGTGTCGCCGGAGCGGGAGAACCGCAGCGGCCGCACGCTTCCGGCCAGCACGAGGTCGACGACCACGAGCAGCAGGAGCACGCCGCCGACGGCCAGGATCCCGGTGCGGGACGGCAGGAGCAGCCCGACCACCAGAGCGCCGAACAGCGCCAGCAGCCCGAGCCTTCCGGTGACCGCCATGTCAGCGCGGCACGGGCACGGACGCGAGCACGCGGTCGAGCACGCCGTCCGCGGTGACGCCCTCCAGCTCGGCCTCCGGCCGCACGTCGAGGCGGTGCCGCAAGGCGGGCCGTGCCAACGCCTTGACGTCGTCGGGGGTCGCGTAGTCGCGGCCGGCGAGCCACGCCCAGGCCCGGGTGACCGCGAGCAACGCCGTGGCACCACGGGGAGAAACGCCGATGCGCACCGACGGCAGCTGCCGCGTCGCCCGGCACAGGTCGACGACGTACCCGATCACCTCGGGTCCGATCGTCACGCGCGCCACGGCTTCCCGCGCGGCCGCCAGTTCCGTGGCACCCGCGACCGCCTTGAGGCCCGCCGCGGCCAGATTGCGCGGGTCGAAGCCCTGCGCGTGCCGCCACAGGATGCCGATCTCGTCCTCACGCGACGGCGTCGGCATGGTCAGCTTCAGCAGGAACCGGTCCAGCTGCGCCTCCGGCAGCGGGTAGGTGCCCTCGTACTCCACCGGGTTCTGCGTGGCGATCACGATGAACGGGTCGGGCAGCGGCCGCGTCTTGCCGTCGAGCGAGACCTGCCGCTCCTCCATCGCCTCCAGCAGCGACGACTGCGTCTTCGGCGGCGTCCGGTTGATCTCGTCGGCGAGCAGCAGGTTCGTGAACACCGGGCCCTCGCGGAAGGAGAACTCGCCGCTGTGCGCGTCGTAGACGATCGAGCCGGTGACGTCGCCGGGCATCAGGTCCGGCGTGAACTGCACGCGCGTGGTCTCCAGGTCGAGCGACGCCGCCAGCGCCCGCACGAGCAGCGTCTTCGCCACGCCCGGGACGCCTTCGAGCAGCACGTGCCCCCGGCAGAGCAGCGCCAGGATCAGCCCGGTGACCGCGGCGTCGTTGCCGACGACGGCCTTGCCGACCTCGGCGCGCAGCGCGATCAGCGCCTCCCGGGCCCCGGTCGCGTTTTCGGTACCGCTGCTCAAGTTCGCCCTGCCTCTCGTTCCACCCTGTCCAGTTCGCCGGCCAACCGGACCAGCGCGGGGTCGTCGGCCACCGGCGGGCCGTGGAGCACCGCGCCGACGTCGTTGGCCGGCCGGCCGGTGCGCGCGCTCACCGCGTTCACCAGCGCCGCCGCGTCGGCGTCGCGCGGCAGGCCCAGCGCGGTCCGCAGCCGGCTCCGCGTCGCCTCCCGCAACGTCTCGCCCGCATGTCCGGCGGCCTTCGCCCGGCGGTACAGCCGGGCGCGTCCTTCGGCGGTTTCGGCCGCGCGCACGACGATCGGCAGCGGCTCGGTGACCACCGGACCGAGCCGGCGCGCCCGCCACAGCGCCAGCAGCACCACGGCGATGAACGCCTGCGCGGCACCGAAGTACCAGCCGTCCGGGATCAGGTCGAAGATCGACTTGCGGGTGTCGTCCAGCGCCGGGTCCGTGGTGGACGGCAGGTACCAGACGAGCTTCGGGTGTCCGCCGAGCAGGTGCAGCCCCAGCGCCGCGTTGCCCTGGTCGGCGAGCCGCGAGTTGGTCAGCGGCGCCGACGAGCCGAGCAGCGTCGTCGTGCCGCCGGAGTCGGCGAGCTGCAGCAGCGTGCCACCGCCGTCTTCGCCGGGGTAGCACGAACGCGCGCCGGGCGAGGCGTAACCGATGCCGCCGAGGGTGACGTCGCCGGCCGCGACCGCCGCGGCGACCGTGCACTGCGGGCCCAGGGTGGCGAGATCGCTCTGGCCGACCGGGCGCACCAGCGTCAGCGAGTCGCGCAGCGTCGGCGCTCCCGGCGTCACGAGGACGACGTCCGCGGCGTGCTGGCGCAGCGCGTCGAGGCGCTTCCCCGGGACGAGGTCGGGCTGGGTGACCAGCAGCGTCGCGTCTTCGCTGATCGCGTCGTCGGCTTCGGCGGCGGTGTGCGCCGTCCGGACGTCGACGCCTTGGTCCCGCAGGAGCTGCGCGAGCGCGTGCGCGCCGCCGGGTTCGTACGAGCCGGGTTCGAGCGCGCCGTGGGTCTGCTCGCCGCGGCCGAGCAGCAGCAGGGCGCCGGCGGCGAAGATCAGCGCCACCAGGCCCAGCGGGATCCGCACGCCGCGCCAGATCCGGCGCACGTCCGGCGAAACGGAGGTGGTCACGAGCCCGCCATGGCGACCGGCCGTTCGCGACGGCAGCGTTCGTCCAGCTCGGTCAGCGTGGCGTAAGCCGCTTCGGTGCCTTCACGGCCGCCGTAGTGGACGTCGTCGAAGAGCCGCGCGCCTTCCCGCAGTTCCGCGGCGACGTTCGGCAGCAGCATCCCGGCCTCGGCGGCGGCTTCGTCCGCCGTCCGGCCGGAGCGGACGTCGAGCAGCGCGCGTTCCTCCAGGGCCCGCACGACGGCCCGGAAGCGGTCGCGGACGGCGTCGCCGTACCGCCCGCCCGCGGCGGCTTCGGCGGCCGAGCGGCGGTAGTCGTCGGCGCTCTGGCGCTTCCCGCCGAAGACCGTCCGATCGGCCCGGGACGTGCGGGCGATCTTGCCGGTGCGCAGCCGGACCACGACGACGAGCACGATCAGCAGGACGAGGACCAGCAGGACGCCCCAGATCCCGCCCGGGACCACCGAGGACACGCTGTTCAGCAGCTTTTCGAGCTGCTCGCCGAGCCACTGCCCGACCTGCTGCAGGAAGCTCGGCTGGGCGTCCCGGTACTTCGGGTCGGTCAGCTCTTCCGCGGCGGCGCGGCGGGCATCGTCCCGGTCGATGTCGACCGGGACGTCGATGAGGACCAGCGTCACCATGCCTGCGGCGGCTGCACGCCGGCCGCACGGGCCAGCTCGATGTCCATGCCCTCGCGGCGCATCCGCTGGTCGAGGTAGACGATCACGGTGACCAGCGTGACGAACGGGATCGCGATGGTGCCCGAGACGATCTGGCCGGCCGACTGCAGCAGCAGGTCACCCGTGCTGGGCAGCGTCACCTTGCCGGGGTTGAGCACCTGGTCGAAGAGGCCGGTGCCGAACGCGAACGGCAGCTGGATGATGTTCTCGAACAGCGACTGGATGACCCGCGCCAGCAGCAGGATGCCCAGCACCCGCCAGAACGCGCCGCTGACCAGCCTGAGCGACCGGCCGAACGCCTGGCGGAACGTCCCGCGCTCGAGCACGAGCGCCGGCGCGGCCAGCGCCCAGAACACCCAGGCCAGCACGCCGGGGATGATGCAGAGCATCAGGCCGATCGTCGTGACCAGCGAGTACACGAACGCCACGCCGATCAACGGCAGCAGCCGCGGCTGCAGTTCGCGCCACGCGATGCCGAAGGTGACCTCGCGGCCCAGCGCGGCGCGGCCCATCACGGTGGCCATCAGGCCGGTGGTGAGCGCCAGCAGCAGGGACGAGATCAGCAGCGTCGGGATCAGCACGAGGAAGAGGTCGCCGAAGGTGCCGAAGACGGCGTTGCGCAGCTCCTCCTCGGTGGCGCCCGGGCCGAGGGTCGCCGTCGAGGCGAGGTTCTCGAAGTCGGCGAGCACGTACTTCTGGACGAGGAAACCGATGCCGGCGTTGAGGATCGCCATCACCGCGCCGATGCCGAGGATGACCGCCGGGTGCCGGCGGATCGCGGTGATCGAGCCGTCGAGGATGTCGCCGATGTTGAGCGGCCGCAGCGCGATCACGCCGGGCTTGCCGAGCCCGTGCGGGCTCCAGCCTCGCGGCTGCTGGTACTGCTGCTGGTGCGGCGGCGGCCCGGAATACGGCGGCAGCGCACCCGGCTGCGGGCCGGACGCGTGCTGCCAGCCCGGCGGCGGTGTCGCCGGTCCCGGGGTCGCCTGGGCGTCCGGCGGCTGCCACCCGCGCGGCGGCGTCGCCGGTGACGCGGAGTGGTCTTCGACGGGCTTCGGATCACCCGATCCGGGGGGCGGAATCTGCGGGACACCCTGGCTGGGTGTCGGCGAGTCGTCGCCCTCGCCGCCGGGCGCGCCACCGGTGTCTGTCATCGAAGCCCCTCGCCTGCAGTACCTGCTTAGCGACACTCTCTCAGAGCCGGTTGCACCCGGCCAGACCTGGGGTGACGTCCGTGCGTGGTGACCGCGTGCGCACGGACGGGTGCGAGGGCCCCCGTTCCCCCGATATGCTGAACGGCGGGATCGGGTACCCCCGGTCCGTACCGAGACCCTTCGGGACTGCCTAGTGACGCAACCGCCCCACGGCCGGGTACCGCCTCGCGGAACCGTCCAGCCGCCGCCGGTGCCGGATGCGCAACCGGATCTTCCCTGGCTGGGCCGTCCGCACACCGTGTCCGCGCCGCGACGCCGGTCTCCGGCGGCGGTGATCGGGGTGTGCCTCGGGGCGGTGGCCGTGTTGGTGCTCGGGCTGGTCGCGATCGTGGTGCTCAACCGCAGCGAGACCCCGCTCGCCAACGCGAACTTCCGGGACACGCCGTCGTCCCAGGACCTCCCCTCGCAGCTGCCCGGCGGCGCGGGCGCCCCGGCCTCGGCGTCGAGCCCGCCCGCCGAGACTTCCGCGCCCAGCGCGACCGGCCCGCAGAAGGTCCTCAAGCTCGCCGACCACCCGATCCTGCAGGACCCGAACGCCGGTCTGCAGAACCGCGTCTGCACGCTGCCGACGTGGCAGAGCACGCAGGCGGGCGCGGAAGCGTTCTTCACCGCGGCCAGCAAGTGCCTGGACGCGGCGTGGGGCCCGTTCCTCGAGGCCTACCACCTGCCGTTCACACCGCCGGCGCTGCACTTCCCGACCGGCGCGAGCTTCGAGACCGAGTGCGGCACCATCCAGGTCGGCATCGCGACCGCCGCGTACTACTGCGAGAACAACCTGTACGTCCCGTTCCGCGGGCTGCAGACCGACCAGTACGGCAACAACCCCGGCGTCTACCTGGCCCTGTTCGCCCACGAGTACGGCCACCACGTGCAGGAGGTCGCCGGCCTGATGGACGCGGCCTGGCAGAAGATCTACGAGGCCGGCCAGAACAGCCCGGCCGGGCTCGAGATGTCGCGGCGCAAGGAACTGCAGGCCCAGTGCTTCTCGGGCATGTTCATGGGCGCGCACGTCGACCAGGGCGGCACGATCAGCCGCGACATGTACAACAAGGCCTGGAACGACCAGGAGACCCGCGGCGACAACACGTCCCGCAGCCACGACCACGGGACGAACGCGCACTACGCGTCCTGGTGGCGAGCGGGCGCGACGAGCAACCGGATCTCCGACTGCAACACCTTCGCGGCGCCGTCGTCCGAGGTCAGCTGACCTTCGCCGCCGGTTTCGGCCGCGCGGGGAGCCGCTGCACCAGGTGGACGTACATCCCGCCGGAGAAGCACGCGAAAACGAGCAGCGCGAGGCCCAGCGGCCGCCGCGCGTCCGACGCCCCGGCCGACGTGTCCGCGGCCTGGACGGTGACCGTGCCCTGGTCGGGCAGGTCCTCCGGCACGCCGACGTCGACGCGCTCGCCCTGGCCGTGCCCGCAGCCGTTGAGCGTGCCCTCGTGGGTCTTCCCGGCGACGGTGAACTTCACGGTCTCGACGGCGTCCGGCCGGTCGCACGGCGCGGGCTTGGTGACCTCGGCCGTCACCGGGGCGCCGAGGTCTTCGTTGGAGATGCCCAGCAGCCCCGGCCCGGCGAGCCAGGCGAGCAGCACGACGAGCACACCCGCCGCGGCGGGGATCGCCACCGTGGGCCACTTCGGATCGAGGGATCGCGGGGGCACTTCGCCATGGTTCCAGATCCGGCGGGCAAAACCCAGGCGGCCCGGTCCCGGTCAGCGGCGAACCGGACCTACCGCTCGATCTTCTCCGTCTGCGTCACCTTCTTGACGTAGAGCAGCTTGTCGCCGGGCTCGATGGCGTCGGCCTGCGGGGAGTCCACGCGGTACAGGACGCCGTCGCGGACCAGGCCGAGGACGAGGTCGGACAGGTGCCGCGGCGAGCCGCCCTCCTCCGCCGGCTCGACCGCGCGTTCGGCGATGGCCAGCCCGGACTCGGGGGTGAGCAGGTCCTCCATGATGTCCACGACCAGCGGCGTCGACGTCGCCATGCCGAGCAGCCGCCCGGCCGTCTCGCTGGAGACGACGACCTGGTCGGCGCCGGACTGCTTCAGCAGGTGGACGTTCTCCGCCTCCCGCACCGACGCGACGATGTGTGCCTTGGGCGCCAGCTCGCGGGCGGTGAGCGTGACGAGCACCGCCGTGTCGTCGCGGTTCGGGGCGACGACGACCGCGCGCGCGTGCTGCACCGCGGCGACGCGCAGGACGTCGGAGCGGGTGGCCGAGCCGTGCACGGCGACGAGGCCGAGCGCGCTGGCCGCGTCGAGGGCCTGCTGGTCGGTGTCCACGACGACGATCTGCCCCGGCGCGATGTTCTCGTCGCCGAGCAGCGCGTTGACGGCGGACCGGCCCTTGGTGCCGAACCCGACGACGACCGTGTGGTCGCGCACCTTCGTCCTCCACTTCTGGATCTTGAACGCCTGCCGGGAGCGCTCGGTGAGCACCTCCAGGGTGGTCCCGACCAGGACGATGAGGAAGAGCACCCGCAGCGGGGTGATCACCAGAACGTTCACCAGGCGGGCGGACGAGGTGGCCGGCGCGATGTCGCCGTAGCCGGTGGTCGAGAGCGAGACGGTCGCGTAGTAGAGGCTGTCGAGCAGGGACAGGCCGTCACCGTTGGCGTCGCGGTAGCCGTCGCGGTCGAGGTACACGATGATCACGGTCAGCAGCAGCGCGAGGGTCGCGCCGATGACCCGCTTCATGATGGAGCGGAGGGGACTGACCGTCAGCTCGGGCATCCGCAGGACGCCGACGAGCTCGTGATCCGGCCGATCGGTGAGACTGCCCAGCGGCAACCGCCTCAGGGCCTTCATGCACCGGCTCCCCGTGGCTGGTGTCGAGCGTCACTCACGCCCGGAGGATAGCCGAACCGGGTGGCGCGCCGCCGCGTGGAACGGCGTCCGAGCTGACCGTGGGGTCGCGATGCCCTGGGCCCGGAAGGTCCGCGACCCCGCCTGACCCGTGATCAGGGACGTGACTCGCGTGATCCAAGCCGGAACTCGCGTGATTGGAGACGGAACTCGCGAGTTACGGCCTCAATCACGCGAGTCACGTCCCCGATCACGCGGGTTACGCCGCTGATCACGCCTCGGGGATGTCCCGCAGGATCCGTCGCAGGCCTTCCGGGTCCAGGAGGTCGGCCGGGCGGATCGTGCGGTTCGCCCGGACGTAGTGGAACGCCGCCCGGACCTCCTCCACCGGGACGTCCTTCAGCGCCGCCCACGCCATCCGGTACGCCGCCAGCTGGACCGACAGCGCCGGCAGCCGGGACTCCGGCGGGACCGCGCCCGTCTTCCAGTCCACGATCTCCCAGTAGCCGTCGGGGTGCCGGAAGACCGCGTCCATGCGGCCGCGCAGGGTGATGCCCTCGACGTCCGCCGAGAACGAAACCTCCACCGCGACCGGCACCCGGGACGCCCACTCGCTCTTCTCGAACTCCGTCTGCAGCTCCTCGAAGTCCGCGTCGGGCGCTTCGCCGAAGTCGGCCGCGCCCGGGAGGTCGTCGATCTCGATGAGCTGGTCGCCCGCGAACCGGCGCTCCAGCCAGCCGTGGAACTCCGTGCCGCGGCGGGCGAAGCTGTTGGGCTCCATCGGGAGCGGACGGCTCAGGTCCGCCGCCAGCTTGCCGGCGTCGTCGGCCAGCGCGACCAGCTGGCTCACCGAAAGCCGCGACGGCAGCGGGACACGCCTGACCCGGTCGTCCTTGCGCGCCCACTCTTCGAGCAGGACGTCGGTGTCGGTCAGCCAGCCGTCCGGATCGTCCTCTTCGGACTCGTCGTCCAGTGAGTCCACAGTGGACAGTGCCTCGGACACCAGCTCCACCCCGGTCTGCACGCCGGTGCGGCGGTCGGCCAGCGGATCGACGGGCCAGCGCCCCTTCCGCGAGTCCGACACCAGCGGGTTCTCGTCCTCCGCGGCCGGCTCCGGCGCCCACTCGGCGAGCTGTCCGACACCCGTCTCGCGCAGGACGTCACCGATCTCCGTCAGGAACTCCGACGGCCCCTTGAAGCGGCTGCTGCTCTCGTTCCACCAGTGCCCGGACACGATCAGCGCGTGCTCGGACCGCGTCAGCGCGACGTAGCAGAGCCGCCGTTCCTCCGACTGCTCCCGCTCGACGAACCCGGCTTCGTGCAGCTCCAGTCCTTCTTGGACTTCCTTGCGGTCGTAGCCGTCGGCGATCCGCAGCTCCGGCAGGTCCTGCGAGTCACCGCGCAACGCCGCGGGCAGCGACGTCGCCGTCCGCAGCCACGACGACGAGCGCCGCCGGCCCGGGAAGACGTCCTGCACCAGGTGCGGGACGGCGACGACCTCCCACTCGAGGCCCTTCGCCGAATGCACGGTGAGCACCTGCACGCGGTCCGGCACGACCTCGACCTCGCCAGGGGTGAGCCCGTCCTCGGCGTGCGCGGCGGTGTTCAGATAGTCCACAAAGGACAACAGCGTCGCCGTCGGCGCCGTCTCGGCGTAGTCGGTGACGACCTCGGCGAACGCGTCCAGGTGCGCGCGCCCCGCGGATCCCGGTCGTGCCAACGACTCCACGTCCAGGAGCATCGTGCGTTCGACATCGGCGACCAGCTCGGGCAGCGACTGGTCGAGCCGCCGCCGCAGCGCCGACAGCTCCCAGCCGACCCGGCGGATGCGCTTGTAACCCTCTTCGGAATACCGGTCCGGCGCGCCGGGCTCGTCAATGGCGTCGATCAGCCCGGCTTGTTCGACGCGCTCTACGACCAGCTCCGGGCCGTCCGACTTCTCGGGGCTGGAAAGTTCCCCCGCGCGCCGCCACAACGCGGCGACGTCGGCGGCCGCGAGCCGCCAGCGCGCGCCGGTCAGCAACCGGGCCGCCGCGCTGCCCGACAGCGGATCGGCGAG
Source organism: Amycolatopsis sp. NPDC051371 (assembly GCF_040682155.1). Lineage (NCBI taxonomy): Bacteria > Bacillati > Actinomycetota > Actinomycetes > Pseudonocardiales > Pseudonocardiaceae > Amycolatopsis > Amycolatopsis sp. NPDC051371. The sequence goes on along the minus strand of NZ_JBFBAG010000015.1, from coordinate 82,964 downwards.
CACCTTGAGCGTCGAGACGAGGTCCGCGACCTCGGGCTCGTCCAGGAGTCCGCCGAGCCCGACGACTTCGACCGGCAGCCCGCGCGCCCGCAGTTCGGCGGCGATCGGCGCCATGTCGGCACGCCGCCGTACGAGTACGGCGGCGGTCGGCGGCTTGCCGGTCTGCTCCTGGGTGGCGTACCAGCGCCGGGCGAGGGCGTCGGCCACCCAGTCGCGTTCGGCGCGGATATCCGGCAGGAGCGCGCACGCGATGTCCGCGGGCCCGGCGCCTTCGCGCGCCCGCAGCCGTTCGACGCCGAGACCGCGTGCCCGCAGCGGTTCGGCGATGGCGTTGGCGAGGTCGAGGATCTCCGGCGGGTTGCGGAAGCTGGTCAGCAGGCCGAAATCCCCGGCGGGCACGAGCGTTTCGCTGTCGTGACGCGGGAAGTCCGTGGTGAACCGGGGCAGGTTGGCCGCGCTGGCGCCGCGCCAGCCGTAGATCGCCTGGGCCGGGTCGCCGACCGCGGTGACCGGCATCGGCTGGTTCTCGACGCCGCCGAACAGGGCCCGCAGCAGGACGCGCTGGGCGTGCCCGGTGTCCTGGTACTCGTCGAGCAGCACCGCGCCGAAACGTTCGCGCTCGCCGCGCACGACCGACGGGTAGTTGCTCGCCAGCTGCGCGGCCAGCGACATCTGGTCGGCGAAGTCGAGCGCGCCTTCGTTGCGCTTGCGCCGGTGGTACTCCTCGACCAGCGGCAGCAGCGCGAGCCGGAAGTGCTGCGCCGCCATGATTTCCGTGAGCTTCTGCGGCAGCGCGGCCCGCTGTCCCTTGGCGCGCGGGGCGTTTTCGATGACGCGGCACATCCAGGTCGTGTACTCGGCGAGCTCCTCGACGGAGATCAGGTGCTCGCCCAGCTCACCGGCGAGCTGCAGGACATCCGCGGTGACGGTCGGCGGGACGCGGTCGGTGTCGAGCTCGTTGTCCCAAGTGGACACGACGCGGTGCGCGATCTGCCACGACGACGTCTCGGAGAGCAGCCGAACGCCGGGCTGGACCGGCAGGCGGAGGCCGTGTTCGGACAGCAGGCGCCCGGCGTAGGCGTGGTAGGTGAGGACGGTCGGCTCGCCGGCGACCACAGTGGACCGGAGGCCGCCGGAGGGGTCGAGCCGGTCGAGCAGCCCGGACCCGGCGAGCCGCCGGAGTCGCGCGCGCACGCGTTCGCCGAGCTGGCGCGCGGCTTTGCGAGTGAAGGTGAGGCCCAGGACGCGATCGGGGCTGACGATGCCGTTGGCGACGAGCCAGACGACGCGCGCGGCCATGGTCTCGGTCTTGCCGGCGCCCGCCCCGGCGACGACGAGGGAGGGTTCGACCGGCGCGGCGATGACGGTCGCCTGTTCGGGAGTCGGCCGGTGCAGGCCCAGCGCGTCGGCGAGTTCGGCGGGCTCGACGGGGTTGGCGATGACGAGCGGACTCACGCACGCCTCCCGGCCGGTCGTGAGTGAGAAACAGGGTTAGAACACTGTTTCTCACTCACGACGTCTTCGCGACGGCTCACGGGCCCGGCACCTGCCTGCCCTCGGGCCGCAGCGGGCAGCACCCGCGGGCCGGGCAGCGGTCGCAGTCCGGGTTCTCCTGCGCCTGGTAGTCCGGCCCCGCCGCCGACGCCGCCGCGTCGCGGACCAGCTCCAGCCACTGCTTGCCGCCCACCTCGTCGAGCGGAGGCTGGGACCGCTCGGTCGAACCCGTCTTGTTGTTCGCCTTGGCCACGTACACCAGCCGCGCGCCGCCGGGCTCGTTGCTGCCCTTGATCGCGCCCAGCAGCACCGCCAGCTGGTACGCCGCCAGCTGCGGGTGCTCCTCCGCGTCCTTGCCGGACACCGGGACCTTGCCGGTCTTGATGTCGACGATCACCGGACGGCCTTCGGAGTCCAGCTCGACCCGGTCGACGCGGCCGCGCAGCAGTACCCGGACCTCGTCGGCGCCGCCCGCCGGCAGCTCGACCTCGATGTCCTGCTCGACGCCCGCCGCCTTGAGCTCCGCACGGCTGCGCTCCAGCCACGTCACGAAGTTCTGCAGCATCTGCTCGACCCGCCGGCGCTCCCGCCGGGAGAACCACGGCGCACCCGCGTCGACGCGCACCCAGGCCTCGTCGAGCGCGGCCTGCAGCTCGGCGTCGGTCTTGCCCGACGCGACCGACTCCGCCAGCCCGTGCACCAGGGTCCCGGTCACCGCGGCCAGCTGCGCGGGGTCGCTCCCGCCGTGGCGCTCGATCATCCAGCGCAGCGGGCACTTCGTCAGGATTTCCACTGTGGACGGTGAGATCCGGATCAGGTCGCCGGGGCGGTGCACCGGCTCGTCGGTGGACGCCGGGAGCAGCCCGTACCAGGTCGAAGGGTGCGCGCCCGGCACCTTCGCCTCGGCCAGCCGCGCGAGCTGCTTGGCCGCCCGGCGCCGACGTGACGGCTCGGCCTTGTCGTCGCAGACGACCTCGCGCAGCTCCCCCACCAGCTCGGCCAGCACCAGCGACCGGCCCGGCGGCTTCATCCGGGAGTCGAGGCCGCCGTCGTCGGCGCCGTTCTCCTCGAGGTCGTCGAGGAAGCGCGACGGCTGTTCGTCCTCTCCGGACACCGCGGTGACCAGCAGCGTCTGCTTCGCGCGGCTCATCGCGAGGTAGAACAGGCGCCGTTCTTCGGCGAGGATCGGCGCGGTCGCGGAGACGGCGTCATCGTCCACACCGGACATCAGGTCCTTCAGCCGTTCCACGCCCAGCACGGATCCGCGCAGCCGCAGGTCCGGCCACGCGCCCTCCTGGACCCCGGCGACGGCCACGACCGTCCACTCGCGACCGGCGGCGGCGTGCGCGGTGAGCAGCGAGACGCCGTCGGACGGGACCGCCGCCGGCGCGAGGGTGTCGCCCGCGATCTGTTGCGCACCCAGGTAATCCGCGAAGGACGCGACGCTCGCGCGGGGCAGCCGATCGACGTACCGCCCGGCCGCGTCGAACAGCGCGACGACGGCGTCGAGGTCGCGGTCGGCCTGCGCGCCCAGCGACCCGCCGCGTTCGACCTGCTTCAGCAGCTTGTCCTGGAGGCCGCTTTCCCGCCACAGCTGCCACACCACCTGCTCGACGCCGTCGCCGCGGGCGACGGCCTGGTGCGTGACGCGCAGCAGCCCGCCGACGCGCCGCACCGGTTCGGCCTCGGCGTCGGCGAGCCCGACGAGGATGTCCCCGCCACGCAACGCTTCTACGAGCAGTTCGTCGCTCGACCGCTGCCCGCCGCCGGCAAGTTCGAGCCGGCGCAGGCCGCGGCGCAACCGCCGCAGCGCCAAGGGATCCGCGCCGCCGAGCGACGACGACAGCAGCATCTCGGCGAGGTCGATGTCGAGCAGATCGGGCTGAGGCGCGAGCTTCAGCACGGCCAGCAGCGGCCGCACCGCGGGCTGGCGAGCCAGCGGCAGCTCCTCGGTCGCAGACCCGATCGGGACCCCGGCCGCGCGCAAAGCGCGTTGCAGCACCAGGAAGGTCCGGGCCGGCGACCGGACGAGCACGGCGATCTCCGACCACGGCACGCCGTCGACGAGGTGGGCGCGGCGGAGCTGGTCGGCGATCCAGCTGGCCTCGGCGGCGGGTGTCGGCATCACGCGCACGCGGACGTTCCCGCCGGTCGCCCCCGCGGGCGGGACGATCTTGCGGTGCTGGGACAACCCGGGCAACGTCGCGCCGATCTTCGCCACCGCCAGGCGGACGGCCGGGGCCAGCCGGTGCGACGTCGTGAGCGTGACGGTCCGGCTGCCGTCCGGGTCGGCGTCGGCGAACAGGCTCGCGTCGGCGCCGCGGAAGGAGAACACGTTCTGGTCGGGGTCGCCGGCGACGACGAACTCGGCCGCGGTGTGGCCGATCATCCGGACCAGGCTGGTCTGCAGCGGGTCGAGGTGGTGGGCGTCGTCGACGAAGAGGTGCCGCACGCGGGTGCGCTCGCGTTCGCGCAGCTCGTCGTCGTCCTCCAGGGCGAGCAGCGCGGAGGTGACCAGCTCGGCGGCGTCGAGGGCGGGCGCGCTCGCCACGCCGAGCGCGTTGCCGCCCGCGCCCTGCAGCTGCGTGACTTCTTCGTACTGCGCCCAGAACTGCCCGGCGGCGATCCACTCCTCCCGGCCGCGGCGGCGGCCCAGCTCGGCGAGGTCCTCCGGGCCGAGCCCGCGCTCGGCGGCCCGCATCAGCAGGTCGCGCAGCTCTTCGGCGAAACCGGGGACCATCAGCGCCGGCCGCAGCTGCTCGGGCCAGTACCCGGCTTCCTCGTCGAGGTCACCGGCCAGGAGTTCGCGGACGACGACGTCCTGCTCGGCGCCGGCGAGCAGCCGGGGCGGCGGGAGCTCCTCGGCCATCGCTTCCAGCCGCAGCAGCGAGTAGGCGTACGAGTGGACCGTGCGGACGAGGGGTTCGCGGACGGTCCGCGGCAGCGGCCGGGCCTGATCGGGGTCGGCGGTGAGCCGGCGGGTGATGTCGGCGCGCAGCGCGTCGGCGGCCTTGCGGGACGTCGTGAGGACCAGCACGCTCTCCGGGTCGGCGCCCTCGGCGATGCGGCGGGTGGCGGCCGACGCGAGCAGCGCCGTCTTGCCGGTACCGGGACCGCCGAGCACACGGCGGAAGCCTCCGGGTGCGGAGAGCACCCGCCGGGCGCCTTCGTCCCAGGTGAACGTGGGTGTGCCGGCGATCGGCGGGCGCACCAGCCGCGCGTCCGCCTGCGCCGTTCGCCTCGCGTTCACCCAGCGATGGAACCACGCCGGGTCCCCCGGGTGGTGCACCGGCACGGCTTGACGGCCGGTGAGTGCGGTGAAGGTGCCGGAGCGTGCGGCGGGCGGCAACGGAAAGTGTCGTACCCGTGCGGCAGAGTGGTGGCATGGACGACGTTCTGCACGAGCGCGTGCGGGAAATCATCGAGTCGGTGCCGGCCGGCACGGTCGCGACGTACGGCGACATCGCGGCGCTCGCCGGCGCGCCCTCACCGCGGATGGTCGGCGCCATCCTGGCCGAGGACGGGCACGACCTGCCGTGGCACCGGATCCTGCGCGCGAACGGGACACCGGCGCCGCACCTGGTGCACGACCAGCTCGAACGGCTGCGCGTGGAGGGCGTGCTGGCCGACGGTCAGCGCGTCGACCTGCGGAAGTACCGCTGGAAGCCTGACGGTGACGAAGATCCCGGTGAGGAGGGACTGTTCTGACGCCTGATTTTTAGGTTAGCCTCGCCTAATGACGACGCAGGTGGAGAGACCGGCCCTGACGTACCACCGGGCCCAGGTGACCGCGGTCCGGCCGGTGACGCCGCACATGGTGCGCGTGACGTTCGAGTCGGCGAGCTTCCGCGAAGTCCCGGCCGGGGCGCCCGACCAGTACGTCAAGGCCTTCTTCCCGCGGCCCGGCCAAGAAGCGCCGGAGCTGCCGGAGACGGGCTCCGACGTCCTGTCGTGGTACCGCACGTACCTGGCGATGCCCGACGACGTCCGCCCGCCGATGCGCACGTACACGGTGCGGGCGCACCGCCCGGCGTCGGCGGAGATCGACGTCGACTTCGTGCTGCACGGCGACACCGGCCCGGCTTCGGCGTGGGCGTCGCGCGTGACACCGGGCGACCGCGTGGCGTTCCTCGGCCCGCACGGCCTGTACGACCTGCCCGCCGAGGCCGACTGGCAGCTGCTGGTCGGCGACGAAACGGCGTTGCCGGCGATCGGCGCGATCATCGAGCAGCTCCCGGCCGGCACGCGCGCTTCGGCGTACATCGAGGTCTCGGAGCGCGAAGAGCGTCAGACGTTCGAGACGCGCGGAGCGGTCGAAGTCCACTGGCTGCTTCGCGGGTCGCGGCCGATGGGAGAGGCGCTGCTGGAAGCGGTACGGACAGCAACCTTCCCCGGCGGAGCGCCGTACGCGTGGGTGTCGGGCGAAGCGGGTGTCGTGAAGCTGGTGCGGCGGCACCTGGTGCGGGAGCGGGACGTCGACAAGCGGCGGATCTGCTTCACCGGCTACTGGCGCGCGGGGATCAGCGAAGAGGCGGCGAGCCGGGAGGCGGTCCGCGCGGCCGAAGCGGGCGAAGTCCCGGCCGACGAGGACTGAAGTGCAACCCTGAGGTTGCACCGCGCCCTCTGATGTGCAACTCTGGTGTTGCACATGAGAGGAGAACCTCATGATCAGTGACACCATCGAACGCGAGATCGTGATCGCCGCGAAGCCGGACAAGGTCTGGCCGCTGGTGGCCGAGCCCGGGTTCTGGGCGACCGACGACGAAACCGTCCGGGGCACCCTGGCCGAGGAAGGTCAGACCCTGGTCGTCCGGCACTCGGAACACGGCGAGTTCCCGTTGCGCGTGGAGAAGGTCGACCCGCCGCACTACCTGGCGTACCGCTGGGTGAGCGCGTTTCCCGGCGAGGAACTGCGCGAGGGCAACTCGACGCTGGTCGAGTTCACCCTGACTCCCGACGGCGACGGCACCCGGCTGCGCGTGGTCGAGAGCGGCTTCGCCGCGCTGCCGACGTCCGACGAGAACCGCGTCAACGTGGTCAAGGACCACACCGCGGGCTGGGCGCAGTGCCTTCCCGCGCTGGCCGCCCGCGCCGGATGACCGGCCACGACGTCGTCGACGGCGTCCTGGCCGCCCTGGCCGATCCGACGCGCCGCCGGCTGCTGGACCTGCTCGCCGCGCACGGCCAGGCCACCGCGACGACCCTGGCGGGCGGGCTGCCCGTGTCGCGCCAGGCGATCGTCAAGCACCTCACCGTCCTCGACGCGGCCGGGCTGGTGAGCAGCGTCAAGATCGGCCGCGAAGTCCGCTACGGCGTTCGTCCCGAAGCCCTCGACGCGACGGCCCGCTGGATGGCCGCACTCGCCGCCGACTGGGACCGCCGGCTGGCGAAGATCAAGCGAATCGCCGAACAAGGCTGAACCCCGTTGGGAGTTCTCATGTCTGTCGTTGCGCTACCCCCTGCCCGTTTCACGCCGAAGCAGCGCACCGCCCTGGTCGTGCTGCTCGGCGCGGGCTTCCTCCTGTCCATCGACTTCTCGATCTTGAACGTCGCGTTGCCGCAGGTCGGCGCGGGTGTCGGGCTCGACGTCGGCGCACTGCCCTGGGTCAGCACGGCGTTCGTGCTGCCCGCGGCCGGGTTCACGCTGGTGTGCGGCCGCCTCGCGGACCTGCTCGGGCGCCGCCGGTTGTTCCGGTCCGGCATGGCGCTGCTGGCCGCGGGGTCGCTGCTGGGCGGTTTCGCCGCGACCCCGGAACTGCTGCTCACGGCCCGCGCGCTGCAGGGCTTCGCCACCGCGATGACGCTGCCCGCGGCGCTGTCCCTACTGACCACGACGTTCGCCGAAGGAGCCGGGCGCGAGCGCGTCCTCGGTCTCAACGGCGCGCTGCTCTCCGGCGGCTTCACCGTCGGCGCCCTGGCCGGCGGCACGCTCGTCGACCTGCTGAGCTGGCGCGCGGCGTTCTTCGTCAACGTCCCGGTGGCCGCCGCGATCCTGATCGCCTCGCGAGTCGTGGCGGAGTCGACGCGGCCCGGGCGGACGCGGCCGGACCTGCCGGGCGCGGTGACGGTCAGCGGCGGTCTGCTGGCGCTCGTCTACGCGGTCATCGCATCGAGTCTCGTGGCGGCGATCACCGCGGTCGTGCTGCTGGTCGCCTTCGCGATGGTCGAACGACGCTCGCCCGCCCCGCTGGTGCCGCCGCGGATCCTGGCCCGCCGCACGGTGAAGTGGGGCAACTTCGGCGGCCTGGTCCTCTTCGCCGTAGAACCCGCGGTGATCTACCTGACCACGCTTTACCTGCAGCGGGTCCTGGGGCTGTCGCCGCTGGTCACCGGCCTCGTCTTCGGGGTCCCGGGCCTGGCCTCGGTGGCCGCCGGCGTGCTCGCCGGGCGGGCCGTCGGGCGCTTCGGCAGCCGGGTTCTCCTGGTCGCCGGGCTCGTCGTGCAGGCGCTGGCCACGCTGCCGCTGGTGTTCCTCGGCCCGGACCGCACGGCCTTGCTGATTCTGGTTCCCGCTCTGTTCGTGGGGTTCTTCGGGCACGTGTCCGCGATCGTGGCGTTCACGGTGACCGCGACGTCCGGGCTGCCCGACGAGGAGCAGGGCCTGGCCACCGGGCTGACGTCGATGACCCAGCAGGTCGGGATCACCGTCGGCATCCCGATTCTGAGCGCCGTCGCCGTACACGGCGGAACCCACCTCGCGCTGGGCGTCGCCGCGGCCGCGACGCTCGCGAGCGCCGTCCTGATCACCGTCAAGCTGAAGGAGCCGTGATGGACATCGTCGACCGATCCACCTTCCAAATCGAGCTGGATCGCTTGCGCACCAGGGAAAAGGCCCACACCCGCGAAGGCGACGCGATCGCCGCGGCCCGGCGGCGCCTGCCGGTCGTCGAGGTCGACGCCACGCTCGAGCTGCTCGGCCCCGACGGGCCGGTCACCCTGCTCGACGCGTTCGAAGGCCGCCGTCAGCTCATCGCGTACTACTTCATGTGGAACCCCGGCCGGCCCGCGGCGGAGCAGTGCGAGGGTTGCACGTTCTACGCGAACCAGGTCGCGGAACTGGCCAGCCTGCATTCGCGGGACATCACGTACGCGGTGTTCTCGCAGGGCCGCAACGTCTCCACCGAACCGGCCGACGCACGGACGTCGTACGCGGAAAGCTTGCGCTACCGGAGTTTCATGGACTGGCAGATGCCGTGGTACTCGGCGCAGCCGTCCCTGGACACGTTGCTGGTCGGGCGCGAGATCGGCTTGTTCCACCTCGTCTGCTACCTGCGGGACGGCGACCGCGTCTTCGAGACGTACTGGACGAAACGCCGTGGCGTGGAAGCGATGGACTACAGCTACGCGCTGATGGACCTGACGCTGTTCGGCCGTCAGGAGTCCTGGGAGGACTCACCGGAGGGGTGGCCGCTTCTGCCCACCCCCTAGGACCGACGCCCCGCCTCACCCAGGGGGGCGTGCCCTGCTCCAGTCTATCGGCCCACCCACCCACAAACGGGTGACGAGGCAAATCTGTGGATAGCCGAACCCGATGTGGACAACTCGCGCCGTAAGCCGCCTATTCGCTTGACAGCGACGCCCCGAGTGTCGTGACCAGAAGCTTCACCAAGGCGCCGAGGCGTTGCCGCTCCGGCTGCAGCGTCTCGACGCCGACGGCCTCCAGCGGCGCCGCCGTCACCGGGCCGACGCACGCGACCACGAGCGGGCCGCGCAACCTCTCCAGCAGCTGCTGGTAGCGGCCGGACGTGCGGGCCAGGGTCAGGAAGTTCGCCGCCGCCGGGGCGCTCGTGAAGGCGATCGCCCCCAGCTCGCCGGCCACGACCGCGTCGATCAGCTCGTAGACCGGTGTCACGTCCGGCGGCGACGTCCACCGGTACGGCTGCACCTCCACCAGCCAGGCGCCGGCCTCCACCAGCGGCGCCGTGAACTCCGGCAATGGCGTCCCGTGCAGCTGGACGGCCGTCCGCTGCCCGAGCACTCCCGCCGCCGCGACGGCCTCGAACAGCTCGGCGTTGGACTCCGACTCGGCCGAGAACGTCTCGCGCAGGCCGGCGCCGCGGACCGCGCCCACCGCCTTGGGCCCGCGCGCGTAGATCCGCGATTCCCGCAGGCGGTCGAGCAGCGGCTGCCGGAGTCCCCAGCCCTCGGCCGCGTCGAGCCAGCCGCGGAAGCCCGCGCCCGTCGTCACGACCGTGATGTCGACCGGAGACATCACGAGCTTCAGGGTGGCGTCCTTCAACTCGGGGTCGCCGTCCAAGGGCACGATGGTGATCGTCGGGGCGTGGCGGACGTCGGCGCCGTGGCGTTCGAGCGCTCCGATGAACTCCTCGGCCCGGCGCTCGGCCGTCACGCCGATCGCGATCCCGTCCAGCTCACCCATAGAACGCACCCATCCGCTCGATCGCTTCGGCCAGCTCCGCCCGCAGGTCCGCCGGTTCCAGGACCTCCAGGTGCGACCCGAACCGCAGCAGCTCGCCGATGGCCGGTTCGCCCGGCTCCACCGGCAGCTCCACGGTGAGCCAGCCGTCCGCGTCCGGCTCGCCGGTGGCCGCGCGCAGCGCGCGGGCGCCGACGGAACCCGCGTAGAACGGTACGAGAGCCTGCGCCCGCGGCGACAGCCGCACCACGGCGACGCGCGGGAACATCCGGCGTTCGAACTGCTCGGACCACTCCTGCCAGTACGCCGCCAGGTCGAACCCGGCGGGCCGCTCGAACTCCTCGCCGAGGTCGGTCAGCTCCAGCACCCGCGAGATCCGGTAGGTGCGGTCGGTGCCCTCGCAGCGGCCGGCGAGGTACCAGTTGCCCGCCTTCAGGATCAACCCCAGCGGCTCGACGTCCCGCTCGACGACGCGCTGGCCCCACCGTTCGTAGCGGATCCGGATCCGGTGCGACGACCACACGGCGTCGGCGATCGCCGACAGCGCCGGCAGGCTTTCGATGCCCCGGTGCCAGCCGGGGACGTCCAGGTAGAACCGCTCGGCGACGCGTCCCGCGCGGTCTCGCAGCTCCTGCGGCAGCGCCGCGTACAGCTTGAGCTGCGCCGCGGCCAGCACGGTGCCGAGACCCAGCTCGGCCGCGGCCACCGGCAGCCCGGCCAGCGACAGCGACTGGGCCTCCTCCTCGGTCATCCCGGTGAGGCGGGTGCGGTAGCCGTCGACCAGGCGATACCCGCCGGTCCGGCCGCGATCGGCGTACACCGGGACGCCGGACGCCGACAGCGCGTCGATGTCCCGGTAGACCGTCCGCACCGAGACCTCGAGCTCCTCGGCCAGCTCTTCGGCCGTCATCCGCCCGCGGTTCTGCAGCAGGAGGAGGACGGACAGGAGCCGGCTGGCGCGCATGAATGTCAGTTTGGCAGAAATACCTGACACAAGCTGACAGGTATGCCCGGCAGGGTGGTCCCCATGAACGCATTCACCATGAAGAACTGGGAAGAGAACATCGTCAGCGGCGCCTCGGATGGACCGCGGGTCGCGTACGCGCACGCCACGATGGCCTACGACGGCGTCATCGAGGGTGAGTCGATCTGCGATCTCCTGCTGTACTACGCGGGCGAAGGCTACGAGAGTGGCACGACGACGTCGCCGAGCTTCGAGCGCTTCGAGGGCAAGGTCGACGGTCGCGAAGGGACGTTCGTCGTGAAGCACGAGTTCACGTTCGACGCGCAGGGCATCGCGTCGACGTTCAGCGTCGTGCCGGGCTCCGGCACCGGTGCGCTGGCGGGACTCACCGGGAGCGGCACCGTCGGTGGCGCGATGGGTGAGGAGAAGATGGGGTACACCTTCGAGTACACGTTCTAGGAGTCGCACGTGGACCGTCGTCAGGTACTCGCCTACCGCATCGCCGAGCACGGGCTGCACCGGTCCGCGAAGGACGTCGCCGACCTCGCAGTCGTCCGGGCCGGGCTGCAGGACAGCATGCGCGACACCGCGCTGCTCGCTCTCGTGGCCCGGCTCGACGCACCCGCGGCGCCGGTCGACGACCCGCGGCTCGTGCTCGCGTGGACGTTGCGGGGCGCGCCGCACTACCACCTGGACCTCGCCGAGGTGACGCGAGCGCTGGTGCCCCTCGACGACGCGGACGCGCTGGCCCGGATGCTGTGGCAGCGCAAGGACCTGGCAGCGACCGGCCTCGCGGCGGCCGACGTGGTCTTCACGGCGGCCGCGGCCCTCCGTGCCGTCGTCACGAAGGAGATGACGAAGGGCGCGGTCAGCACGGCGGTGACGAAGAAGCTGCCGCCGGAGTTCTCCCGCTGGTGCCGCGGCTGCAACGCGACGCACATCCAGGAGCAGCTGATGCGCATCGCGGCGCCGCACGCGGGTGTCCGCCTGGTCGCCGGCGCTTCCCCGGCGACGTTGGCGCCCCTCGAGGGACGCGGCCGGATGCGTCGCACCCCCGACGTCGCCGCCGCGACTTCGGTGGTCGAGTCGTACCTGCGGCTCAACGGGCCGGCGTCGCCGGGGGAAGCGGCGGAGTTCGTCGGGACGGCGCGAGCGGTCGTGGACAAGACGTGGCCGTCGGACCTGGCCTCGGTCGACGTCGAGGGGAAGAAACGGTACCTGCCCGCGGACCGGCTGAAGGCCTTGGAGAACCCGTCGGAGCCGGACGTCGTGCGGTTGCTGCCGCCGCTGGACCCGTTCATCCAGGCGCGGGACAAGGCGCTGCTGGTCCCGGACCCCGCGCGGCGCAAGGAAGTTTGGAAGATGCTGGGCAACCCGGGAGCCCTGCTGGCGGACGGCGACATCGCGGGCACGTGGCGGACGAAGGGCAGCGGCGCGAAGCTGGCGTTCACGGTGACGGCGTTCGACCCGCTGCGCCCGGGAATCCGCGAGGACGCCGAGGCGGAGGCGGCCCGGGTGGCGGCGGCACGGGGATTCGAGAAGTACGCGGTCACCTGGGTCGGCTGACGCGGCCGACCCCCGCCCTCCCTGGGGGGGCGTGCCCTTGTCCAGCGTACCGCCGCGGCCGGACAAAAATGCGCGGACCAGCCCGGAGCCGCGAAGTTGTCCACATCCGGCGAAGCCTGTGTGCAACTCAGGCGTCCACGGCCAGTCGGTAGCCGCGCTTCACCACCGTCTGCACTACCCGCCCGCCTCCCAGGGACGTCCGCAGCCGGCCGATCGCCGTCTCCACCGCGTGCTCCTCCCCTCCGCCGGGCAACGCCGAGATCAGTTCGCGCCGCGACACCACCCGCCCCGGGGAAGCCGCCAACGCCCGCAACAACGCCATCGGCGCCGGGGCCACCTCGCGCCACTCGCCGTCCACCACCGCCGACTGGCCGCGCAGCTCGATCGACAGCCCACCCGCCGAGAACCGCGGCGACCGCGCCAGCAGCGTTTCCGACACGGTCCGGGCCAGCGCCCCGATCCGGGCGCGGTGCGGCTGCACCGTGGGCACCCCCAAAGCCGCCAGCGGGCCGGCCGTGATCGGGCCGACGCACGCCGCGACGACCGGGCCCGACAACGCCGAGACCAGCCCCGGCAGCCGGCCCGTGCGGCGGGCCAGCGCCACCAGCGAAGCCACCGCCGGGGCGCTCGTGAACGGCAACGCGTGGATCGACCCGTCGAGCACCCCGTCGAGCAGCCGATCCACCGGGCCGGGGTCCACCGGGCCGACCCAGCGGTACACCGGGACCTCGATGACCTCCGCCCCGGCCGCGCGCAGGGCGTCCACGAAGTACGGCAGCGGCTCGCCGTGCAGCTGCACCGCGATCCGCTTGCCCGAGACGCCCGAAGAAATCAAGTGCTGCAACAACTCCGCGTTGCTCTCCGACGCCGGCGAGTACGCCTCCGAAAGACCGGCCGCCCGAATCGCGCCAGTCACCTTCGGCCCGCGCGCCAGCAGCGCGGACGACGAAAGGTGCGACAGCAGAGCGTCGCCCAGACCCCAGCCCTCGGCCGCCTCGAGCCAGCCGCGGAAGCCGATGCCCGTCGTCGCCACCACGGCGTCCACCGGCGACTCGAGCAGCGCCGACGTCGCCGCGCGCAGCTCCGTGTCGTCGGTCAGCGGCACGATCCGGATCGCCGGGCCGTAGCGGACGCTCGCCCCCTTGCGCACCAGCAGCGCGCCGAGCTCGTCCGCCCGGCGCGCCGCGGTGATGCCGACCACGAACCCGGTCAGCGGCAGGATCACGGGCTCTCCACTTCGACCACGCCCTCTCGCACGCGCACCTCGTACACCGGAACCGTCACACCCTCGGCGTCCAGGCACTGTCCACTGTCGAGCGCGAACCGTTCCTTGTAGACGGGCGAGGCGACCACCGGAACCCCACCCGCGTCGCCGACGATGCCGCGCGAAAGCACCGCAGCGCCACTGCACGGGTCCCAATTGGACAGTGCGTACCAGCGATCGCCGGGCAGATGGAAGATCGCCACCTGCACGCCGCCGTCGAGCAGTGCCGCCACTCCCGCGTACTCGGGCACCGCGCCGGCGGCGCAGACCGCCGTCCAGGTCCGAACCGACGTCGTCATCGCCGCACCTCCGGAACTCCCAGCATCACAGGCACTTTCTGCTCCCGCTCCGAGCGGAACGAGATGGCCGGGTCGGGTGCGCCCGGCGCGTTGACGAACGAGGTGAACCGGGACAGCTTCTCCGGGTCCTCGAGGACGCCCTTCCACTCGTCGGCGTAGTTGTCGACGTGCTTGGCCATCGCCGCGTCGAGGTCTTCGCAGATGCCGAGCGAGTCGTCGACGATCACCGCGCGCAGGTGGTCGAGGCCACCGTCGAGCTCCTCGATCCACGGCGCCGTCCGCTGCAGCCGGTCGGCCGTGCGGACGTAGAACATCAGGAACCGGTCGATGGTCCGGATCAGCGTCTCGGTGTCCACATCGGACACGAGCAGGTCGGCGTGCCGCGGCGTCGTGCCGCCGTTGCCGCCTACGTAGAGGTTCCAGCCGTTCTCGGTGGCGATGATGCCGAAGTCCTTGCTCCGCGCCTCCGCGCACTCCCGCGCGCACCCCGACACCGCCGACTTGAGCTTGTGCGGCGACCGCAGCCCGCGGTAGCGCAGCTCCAGCTCGATCGCCAGCCCGACGCTGTCCTGCACGCCGTAGCGGCACCACGTCGACCCGACGCACGACTTCACCGTGCGCAGCGCCTTGCCGTACGCGTGCCCGGACTCGAACCCGGCGTCGACCAGCTTGCGCCAGATCAGCGGCAGCTGGTCCACGGTGGCCCCGAACAGGTCGATCCGCTGACCGCCGGTGATCTTGGTGTACAGCCCGAACTCCTGCGCCACCTGGCCGATGACGATCAGCTTCTCCGGCGTGATCTCGCCGCCGGGGATCCGCGGGACGACCGAGTACGTGCCGTTGCGCTGCAGGTTCGCCAGGTACCGGTCGTTGGTGTCCTGCAGCGTCATCTGCTCGCCGCCGAGCACGTGCCCGTTGCCGAGGGTGGCCAGGATGGACGCGACCGCCGGCTTGCACACCGCGCAGCCGCTGCCCGAGCCGTAGCGGCCGATCAGCTCGCTGAACGTCGTGATCCGGGCGGCCTGGACGATCTCGAACAGCTCCGCGCGCGACTGCGGGAAGTGCTCGCACACGGCCTTCGACTGCTCGACGCCGCACGCCGTCAGCAGCTTGCCGAGCAGTGGGACGCACGAGCCGCACGCGGTGCCGGCGCGGGTGCAGGCCTTCAGCTTCGGGACGGTGTCGCAGCCGTCCTCGTGGATCGCGCGGGTGATCGCCCCCTTGGACACCGCGTTGCACGAGCAGATCTGCGCTGCGTCCGGCAGCGCGTCGACGCCGACCGCGGCACCGCCGCCGGCCGGGGCGAGGATCGCGCCCGGCTCGGCCGGCAGCGGACGGCCGACCAGCGCACGCAGCGTGTTGTACTCGGTCGCGTCGCCGACGAGCACGCCGCCGAGCAGCGTCTTGCCGTCGTCGGTGACCACGAGCTTCTTGTACGTGCCGGCGACGGCGTCGTTGACGGCGACTTCCAGCGCGCCTTCGGTCTGCGCGTGCGCGTCCCCGAAGGAAGCGACGTCGACGCCCATCAGCTTCAGCTTCGTGGACGTGTCCGGCTCCGGGAACTCCCCGGACCCGCCGGTGAGCTGGGCGGCGACGATCTCCGCCATCGCGTAGCCGGGCGCCACGATGCCGTACACGCGACCGTCGACGGCCGCGCACTCGCCGATCGCGTACACCGCCGGATCGCTGGTCCGGCACGAAGTATCGGTCAGCACCCCGCCCCGCGGGCCGACGGCCAAACCGGACTGCCGGGCGAGGTCGTCGCGCGGCCGGACACCGGCGGAGAACACGACCAGGTCGACGTCCAGCTCGGTGCCGTTGCCCAGCTTGGCCAGCAGCCGGGAGCCGTCGGCCTCGATCGCGTCCGTCGACGTTCCCGTGTGGACGGTGACGTCCAGCCCGCTGATGAGCCGCCGCAACAGCGAGCCGCCGCCTTCGTCGACCTGCAAGGGCATCAGCCGCGGCGCCATCTCGACGACGTGCGGCGAGAGTCCCATGTCCCGCAACGCCTTCGCGGCCTCCAAGCCGAGCAGGCCACCACCGATGACGACGGCCGAGCGCCGCCCGCGTCCCGGCTTGTCGACGGCCGCCGCGCGGATCGCGTCGAGGTCCTCGATGGTCCGGTAGACGAAGCAGCCGGGCAGGTCGTGGCCGGGCACCGGCGGCACGAACGGCCGCGAGCCGGTGGCCAGCACCAGCGCGTCGTAGGACACCGACGCCCCGGACGCAGCGGTGACCGTGCGAGCGTCCCGGTCCACCGAAACGGCCAGCTCGCCTAGCCTGAGGTCGACGTGCGGGTCACCCGCGTAGTCCGATCCGGGCAGCGCCAGCGCGGCCGGGTCCCAGGTGTCCACATAGGACGTCAAGGCCACCCGGTCGTACGCCGGGCGCGGCTCTTCGGACAGGACGACGACCTGCCAGTTCCCCGAAGGGTCTTCCGCACGCACCGCCTCCACGAGCCGGTGGGCGACCATGCCGTGTCCGGCGACGACCAGGGTGGGCATCTCAGACCTCCGCTCCCGCGAGCGCCAGACCGCGCTCACTCGTGGGCTGTTCGGCGGGCTTGCGCAGGTAGACCGCCCAGGTGACGGCGAAGCACAGCCCGTAGAAGACCAGGAACCCGACGAAGGCGGGCACGCCGCTCTTCGCGTCGGCGAACGACTGCCGGAACGCGAGGTTGATGAACAGGCCGCCCTCGGCGCCGATCGCGCCGGCCAGGCCGATCAGCGCACCCGACAGCCGTCGCGCCTTGAGCAGCTCGGCCGCCTCTTCGGCGCCGTTCGCGATCGCCGTGCGGGCTTTCGCGCGGAAGATCGCCGGGATCATCTTGTACGTCGAGCCGTTGCCGACGCCGGTGAGCACGAACAGCACGATGAAGGCGACCGTGAACAGCGTCAGGGACTTCGACGTCGACGCCAGGATCAGCACGACCGTGGCCAGCGCCATCCCGATGAACGTGAAGAAGGTGATCTTGCCGCCGCCGATCCGGTCGGCCAGCCACCCGCCCGCCGGCCGCGAGAGCGAGCCGAGCAGCGGGCCGAGGAACGTCACCGCGGCGGCTTGCAGCGGGGTGCGGCCGAACTGGTTCTGCAGCACCAGGCCGAACGCGAAGCTGTAGCCGATGAACGAGCCGAACGTGCCGACGTAGAGGAACGACATCACCCAGGTGTGCGGGTCCTTGACGACCTCGCGCATCGCCTTGGTGTCGCCCTTCACCGTGGCGAGGTTGTCCATGTAGAAGTACGCGCAGAGCGCCGCGACCACGATCAGCGGGACGTAGACGTAGAGCACGATCCGCGGCGCGGTCGCGCCCGCGGTGCCGATCACCAGGAGCCCGACCAGCTGGATCGCGGCGACGCCGAGGTTCCCGCCGCCGGCGTTGAGGCCGAGCGCCCAGCCCTTGTGCTTCTCCGGGTAGAAGGTGTTGATGTTCGTCATCGACGACGCGAAGTTGCCACCGCCGACCCCGCCGAGGGCCGCGACCAGCAGGAACGTCCCGAGCGACGTCCCGGGGTGCAGGACGATGGCCGCCAGGGTCGTCGGGATGAGCAGCAGCGCCGCGCTGACGACCGTCCAGTTGCGACCGCCGAACTTCGCCACGGCGAACGTGTAGGGCAGCCGCATCAGGCCGCCGATCAGCGTCGGCGTCGAGACGAGCAGGAACTTGTCGGCCGCGGAGAACCCGTACTGCGGCCCCATGAACAGGACGATGACCGACCACAGTGTCCAGACCGAGAAGCCGATGTGCTCGGCCAGCACGGAGAACCAGAGGTTGCGGCGGGCGATCTTCTTCCCGGTCGCTTCCCAGAACTCCTCGTTCTCCGGTTCCCAGTGCTCGATCCAGTGCTTGCCTTGGTGCGCCACGGTGTTCTCCTCAGTGCGGGTCGGTTCGGTCATTGCGCCGCGAGCCAGTTCGCGATGCCGCCGACGGTGTCCGTGCACCCGCCGCAGCCCGTCGTCGCTCGCGTGGCCCGCGCCAGTGCGGGAGTGTCGGTGGCCCCGGCTTTCCAGGCTTCGATCAGCCGGCCCTTGGTGACGTTGTTGCAGCGGCAGATCACCGCCGCCGCGGGCAGGTCGGCCGGGCTGGCCGCCGGGGCGCTGCCGGTCGGCAGCGCACGGCCCAGCAGGACCGCGAGGCGGTCGTCGGGCAGCAGCGTGCCGCGGTCGTGGAACTGGGTGATCGACGCGGCCGCGTCGGGCAGGCCCAGCAGGATCGCGCCGGTGACGCGGTTTTCGCGGACGACGAGCTTGCCGTACCGCCCGCCGGTGGGGTCGTTGAAGGTCAGCACCTCGACGTCCGGGGCGCCGGCCTCGAGCTGCGTCTCGCCCAGCGCGGCGAGGTCGATGCCGCGGGCCTTGAGCCGGGTGACGGCCGTCGTGCCGCGGTAGCGGGCGGCCGCGTTCGTGCCGGTCAGGACGTCGGCGAGCACCTCGGCCTGCTCCCACGCCGGCTGGATCAGCCCGGCCGGGGCCCCCGGGTGGCGGGCGCAGTCGCCCAAGGCGTGGATGCGGCCGTCGCTGGTGCGCAGCACGTCGTCCACGAGGATCCCCATGTCGACGTCGAGGCCGGCGTCGGCGGCCAGGCTCGTCTCGGCGCGGACGCCGGCGGCCACCACGACCAGGTCGGCCGGGACGAGCGTGCCGTCGTCGAGCTTGAGGCCGTCGCCGGGCAGGTAACGGGCGGCGGTGGCACCGAACCGGAACGTCACACCCATGTCGGTGAGCTGCCGGGCCAGCACGTGCCCGGCGGCCGGGTCGAGCTGGCGTTCCATGACGTGCCCGAGCGGGTGCACGACGGTCACCTGGTTACCGCGCCCGGCCAGGCCGCGGGCGGCTTCGAGGCCGAGCAGGCCGCCGCCGAGCACCGCAACCGGCGCGCCGAAGCGAGCGGCGTCGAGGATCTTGGCGCAGTCGTCGAGGCTGCGGAAGGCGACCACGCCCGGCCCGGCTTCGAGGCCTTCGACGGGCGGGATCCACGGGTTGGCGCCGGTGGCCAGCACGAGCGCGTCGTAGTCCACGGTGGAACCGTCGCCGAGTTCGACGCAGCGCTTCTCGCGGTCGATCCGGGTGACGTCGACGCCGAGCCGCAGGTCGATGTTGTGGCGCGCGGCCCATTCGTCGTCGTGCAGGCGGACGCTTTCCGCGCTCATCCCCCCGGCGACGACGGCGGACAGCAGCACCCGGTTGTAGGCGGCGTGTTTTTCGGCGCCGAGCACGGTCAGGCGGACCCGCTCGGCGATCGGGTCGCGACGGCGGATCTCGTCGGCCAGCCGGGCGCCGGCCATGCCGTACCCGACGATGACGACTTCACGGGGGCTCATGCGGCACCATCCACAGTAGACAGGGAAACGGCACACACCTTGAACTCCGGCATCCGGCTGACCGGGTCGAGCGCCGGGTTGGTGAACAGGTTCGCGCGCTGCTCACCGGGGAAGTGGAAGGGCAGGAAGACGAGGTCGGGCTTGAGCGACTGGACGAACCGGACGCGTGCGACCGTCTCGCCACGGCGCGACCGGACCTTCGCCTGGTCGCCTTCTTCGAGCCCCGCGCGCTTGGCCGTGTCGGGGTGGACCTCGACGAACGCCTCCGGGACGACGTCGTTCAGCTCTTGGATGAGCCGCGTCTGCGCACCCGACTGGTAGTGCTGCAACACGCGTCCGGTCGTGGCCTGCAGCGGGAACTCGTCGTCCGGCAGCTCGGCGGGGCCGGTGTGCTCGACCGGCACGAACCGCGCGCGGCCGTCTGGGTGGGCGAAGGCGTCGAGGAACATCCGCGGGGTGCCGGGGTGGTCGGTCTCCGGGACCGGCCAGTGCAGGGCCTCTCCGTCGCGCAGGCGGTCGTAGCTGACACCGGAGTAGTCGGCGATCCCGCCCTTGGACGCGACCCGCAGCTCGTCGAACACCGTCTCCGCGTCGGTCGGGAACCGACCGGCCGGTTGCCCGAGCCGCTCGGCGAGTCCGTTGAGGACGTCCAGATCGGACCGAACGCCGACCGGCGGGTCGATGGCTTTGCGTCGCAGCAGGATCCGGCCCTCGAGGTTGGTGAGCGTCCCGTCCTCCTCGGCCCATTGCGTGACCGGCAGGACGACGTCGGCCATGGCCGCGGTCTCCGACAGCACGAAGTCGGCAACGACCAGCAAGTCCAAAGCGGACAGCCGATCTTGGACGCGTTCCGACCGCGGCGCCGAGACGACGACGTTGCTGCCGAACACCATCAGCGCCTTCGGGCCCTCATCGGTGCCCAGCGCGTCCAGCAGCTCGGTGGCACTCCGGCCGGGTCCGGGCAGGCTGTCCGGGTCGACGCCCCAGACGCCGGCGACGTACTCGCGCGCGGCCGGGTCGTCGAGCTTGCGATAACCGGGCAACTGGTCGGCCTTCTGGCCGTGCTCGCGGCCGCCCTGGCCGTTGCCTTGGCCGGTGAGACAGCCGTAGCCGGAACCCTCGCGGCCGGGCAGGCCCAGCGAGAGGGCGAGGTTGATCCAGCCGCCGACGTTCGCGGTCCCGGTGGCGTGCTGCTCGGTACCGCGGGCGGTGAGGATGTAGGCGTTACGGGCGTTGGCGAGCTTCGCGGCGGCGAGGCGCATGTCGGCGGCCGAGACGCCGGTGACGCGCTCGGCGCGTTCCGGCCACCACGACGCGGCGATCCGCCACATGGCGTCGAAGTCACCGGTTCGCTCGTCCACATAGGACTGATCGAGATAGCCGCCTTCGACGACTGCGTGCAGGATGCCCAGCGCCAGCGCGAGGTCCGTGCCCGGCGCAGGGGCCAGGTGGAGGCTCGCCAGCTCGGCGGTCGGGGTGCGCCGCGGGTCGACGACGATGAGGTCGGCGCCCCGCAGGTGCTGGGTGAACGGCGGCATCGTCTCGGCCGGGTTCGCCCCGGCGAGCAGCACGACGTCGGCGTTCTTGAGATCCGTGACGGGGAACGGCATCCCGCGGTCCGCGCCGAAGGCCTTGATCCCCGCCGCGGCGGCCGAGGACATGCAGAAGCGGCCGTTGTAGTCGATCTGCGAGGTGCCGAGCGCGACCCGGGCGAACTTGCCGAGCAGGTAGGCCTTCTCGTTGGTCAGCCCGCCGCCGCCGAAGACCGCGACCGCATCGGGCCCGTGGTGTTCCTGCAGGTCGGCGAGCTTCCGGGCGACGAAGTCGAGAGCGAAATCCCAGCTGACGGGCTCGAGCGCGCCGTCGACGCGGATCATCGGGGTGGTCAGCCGCCGCGGCGAGCGGAGGAGAGACCCGGAGGTCCAGCCCTTCTGGCACAGGCCGCCGGCGTTCACCGGGAAGTCCCGCGGCGTCACGCGGACGCCGTCGAGGCGCATCCCGCACTGCAGCGCGCAGTACGGGCAGTGGGTGTCGACCTGCGGCACGGGCACCTCCTCGGCGGTTCGGGGATTGCCCTGACGCTAAGGAGGCCGTGTTACTCGGAATCGACCGAATGTTTCAGGCAGTTGACATTACGGCGGTGTGTCCGCCGCCCGCCCGGTGAGATCCGCGTCCACGGACCGGGACCCAGGAGGTCAGCGGCGCTTTGCCCGAGGTGACGCCGGACCTTGCGACGTCGGTCACAAGGGTCCCCAGCCGAGAATCTCGCCGGGCCGCAGCCCGGCGTCCACTTCGGCGAAGGCGAGCTGCCGCAGGGCGCGGCGGGAGAGGTAAGGGATCTTGGCCGGCGGCGGCCCCGCGACGTCGAGTCGGCGGGTGCGGCGCAGGCTTCCGGGGCGCCTACGCGGCATGGCCCTTTCGGTAAGTGATCACGCGGCCATCATCCCGGAGTGGGTGCGTCGGTCACAAGACCCCGGACACCTCGCGCGCGGCGGCGCGCAGGCCGTCCAGCGACGCCTGCGTCGACCGCGGGTTCAACGCGTTCGACGCCAGCCGGAACAGGACCGCGCGCAGCAACAACTGCGGCCACTCCGGCAAGTGGGCCCACCGCTCCAGCAGCTCCCGCGTCGCTCCACCCCACACCAGCGCGTCCACCGCCACGATCGCCGCGCCGTACTCGCCCGGGCGGTAGTACGGCACGAAGTCGACGACGCCCGGGGCCGCGTCGCCGTCGAAGAGCAGCCCGGCCAGCAGCTCGCCGTGGGCCACCTGCAGGGGCAGCTTGATTGGGCGGCGGGCACCGGCCAAGACCTCGAACCAGCGGCCGCCCTTCGTCTCTTCGAGGGGGACCTCGAGCTCTTCCCACGCGACGCGGTCGGCGATCGCGTCGACGTCGCGACGGCCGGCGAGGAAGTCCGGCCGGGGCAGGCCGATGGTCGCGCGGTGCAGCTTCACCGCCGCCAGCACCGACGCGTCCCCGCGGTGCTCCGGAGTACCCGCCACGAAACGGGAAGCCGTCCAGCCGCCGACGATCCAGCGGCCGTCGGTCGAGCGGACCGGCTTCGCGACGCGCAGGCCCGGCTCGTCGGCGTAGTCGAGCGCGCGGGCTGTCCACAGCGTCTTGGCTTTGTCGGTGACCGGCTTGAACACGAGGTCACCGCTGCGCCACGCCGTCGAGTCCGGCATCGGCTCGCTGCCGTCGTCGAGGCCGCCGAAGGCCGCACAGACGTGCGCCGGAGGACGTTCGAGGGTTGTCCGCACAACTGCCGACGGTACCTGGCCGAGTGGTCCACGATCGAGAAGACGCGCTGGTCACGCAGTGTTTTAGAACCTCAGCACGACTCGGACGAAACGCCATGAAGGGCACCCGCATGGCTCTGAAAGCCAGGAGGGTGCCCTTCAGGGAAGAGCGACTGTCAGTAGGTCGGCAGGCTCGGGTCGATCTGCTTGGCCCAGGCCAGCACGCCGCCGCCGAGGTGCGTCGCGTCCTTGAAGCCGGCCGCGTGCAGCGCGGCGAGCGCCTCCGCGGACCGCGCGCCCGACTTGCAGTGCAGGACGATCGGCTTGTCCTGCGGCAGCTCGGCCAGCGCCTCGCCCGAGAGGATCCGGTCCTTCGGGATCAGCGTTGCGCCCTTGATGTTGACGATCTCGTACTCGTGCGGCTCGCGGACGTCGATCAGCGCGAAGTTCTCGCCGCTGTCGAACTTGGCCTTGAGCTCGGCGGGCGTGATCGTGCTGCCCGTCGCGGCCTGGGCGGCCTCGTCGGACACCACGCCGCAGAACGCCTCGTAGTCGATCAGCTCGGTGATCTTCGGGGTCTCCGGGTCCTTGCGGATCTTGACCTCGCGGTACTTCATCTCCAGCGCGTCGTAGCTGATGAGCCGCCCGAGCAGCGTCTCGCCGATGCCGGTGATGAGCTTGATCGCCTCGGTCACCATGATCGAGCCGATGGACGCGCAGAGCACGCCCAGCACGCCACCCTCGGCGCAGGAGGGAACCATGCCCGGGGGCGGCGGCTCCGGGTAGAGGTCGCGGTAGTTGAGGCCCTTGCCGTTCGGCGCGTCCTCCCAGAACACGCTGACCTGGCCCTCGAACCGGAAGATCGAGCCCCAGACGTACGGCTTGCCCAGCAGCACCGCGGCGTCGTTCACGAGGTAACGCGTGGCGAAGTTGTCGGTGCCGTCCACGATCAGGTCGTACTGCTCGAAGATCTCGAGCGCGTTCGACGAGTCCAGCCGGTCGGTGTGCAGGTGCACCTTGACCAGCGGGTTGATCTCGGCGATCGACTCCTGCGCGGACGCGGCCTTGAGCTTGCCGACGTCGGACTGGCCGTGGATGACCTGGCGCTGCAGGTTCGACTCGTCCACGACGTCGAAGTCGACGATGCCGAGCGTGCCGACCCCGGCCGCGGCCAGGTACAGCAGCGCGGGGCTGCCGAGGCCGCCGGCGCCGATGACCAGGACCTTCGCGTTCTTCAACCGCTTCTGCCCGGCCACCCCGACGTCCGGGATGATCAGGTGACGGCTGTACCGGGCCACCTCTTCCTTGGTGAGCTCGGCAGCCGGCTCGACGAGCGGCGGCAGTGCTGACATCGGGTCCTCCATCTCGCGCGGATCGCGTCCATCCCACTATGCACAACGCGCGCTGGCAAATAAGCCTTCCCACGTCCGGATGGTGGGACGGACGGACCTGCTAAGGCGTGGGATTCGGCCAGGAGTTGGTCTTGCAGACGCGGCCGTCCTTGGCCACCTTGCCCTTGTCGCCGCCGGGGATGTCGTTGAGCATCGACACGTAGTCGTCGGCGACGCCGAAGGACTGCTGCATCATCACCGGCGCCGGCTGGTCGGTGCCGCCGCAGCCGACGTGCTGGTTGCCCAGGGCGTGCCCGACCTCGTGGTTGATGGCGTACTGCCGGTACCCGGTCATGTCGGCGCCGTAGGCCTTCGCGCCGCGCACCCAGCGCGCCAGGTTGATCAGCACGCGGCCCATGCTCTTGCGGTAGCAGGAGGCCTCGAACTTGATCTGGAACCCGCAGGCGTCCGCGCGGTGGGTGGTCTCCGGCGTGGTGAGGCTCACCTTGAAGGACGGGTTCGGGAAGTTCTTGTCGACCCGCTGCAGCGCGATCTTGCCGTCCCAGGTCCAGCCTTGGGCCGGGTTGGACAGCGTGCCTTCGACGGCGGCGGCGAAGGCGTCGTCACCGGCGTAGCTGCCCGGGTCGATGCCGTCCTCGACGTCGACCGTGTACGTGTACAGCTTCCCGGTGCCGACCTTCGGCCCGCTGCCCGGCACGGTGTGCCAGTTGCCGGTGCCGGCCTGCGTGAACGGGATGCCGTTCGGCAGGTCCGCGGTCGGCACCTTGAGGTCGACCGGGGTGGCCGGGTTCTCCGGGATGGCCTGCTCGCCGTTGCCGTCGATCGCGCCGCCCGCGGCGTCGCCGCCCGCCGACTCGACGCCGGAAGTGGCGCCCTGTTCGGCGATCGGCTCGGCCGGGCTGTTCGCGGTGTTGACGACGACGAGCACGGTCAGCACGACGAGGATCGGCAGGGCGTAGACGCGCCAGCCGTAGGTCTTGGTGAACTTCGCGAGGCCGGCCTTCGGCGGCTCCGGCTTCTCGCGCGGAGTCTCGACGTGGGGCTTCCAGGAGGCGCTCAGCGGCTCGGCGCTGGTCCGCCGGCCGCCGGGGCGGTAGCGGTCCTCGTCGACGCGCTGGGCCTGCTGCCGGGCCGGGCGGTACTGGCCGGTCCGCGGGGAGTCTCCGGGGTCCGGCGTGCGGCGGGCGGACGCGCGGTGGGGAGCCCGCCGATCTTCGCCTCGCGCGTCGTGCTTCACCCGGTCCACCGCACCAGGGTGCCACAGCGCCACCGAACCGTTATCGGCGACTGGCGGTCCACCCGGGGATTGTTGTCACCCGATCGGGCTACCAGGTCCCGGCTTCGACGTGCTCCCACATGCCGAGCACGGCTTTCGCCACGACGATCGGGCGCTCCATCTGCGCCACGTGGCCCGTCCGCGGCAGGACGAGCAGCCGGGCCGTCGGGATCACCCGGGCCGTCCGCAGGGCGCGTCGCACGGAGATGACCCGGTCCTCGCGGCCCCAGACCACCAGCGTCGGTGCCTGCACGCGCGGCGCCGACGACCACAGGGACGCCTTCCCGAGTGTCGACCACGCCCGGAAGATCGCGAACGTGCTGCGCGCCATGGCCGGCCCGGCCCAAGTGAATCCGGCACGGGCGCCGTGCTCCTCGGCCAGCTCGTCCAGCCGGCTCTCCGGGAACCGCGACGGGTCGGCGAAGCACAGCTTGATCACCTGCGCGGCGCGTTCGCGCGGCCCGAGGGCGGCCAGCTGCGCCCGCACGCGCGCCCCGACCAGCGGCAGGTACGCCAGCGCCATCCGCGGGTCGGACAGCCGCCGAGGGTCGAGACGGCGGTCCGGCATCGCGGGCGAGACGAGCGTCAGCGTCTTCACCAACTCGGGACGGCGTTCGGCGATGAGCAGCGCGATCGCCCCGCCCATCGAGTTGCCGAGCAGGTGCACCGGCGCGCCGACGTCCTCGATGTGGCGCGCGACGACCTCGGCGTGCGCCTGGAGGCTGAAGTCGAAGCCCGCCTCGGGCTCGGAGTAGCCGAAGCCGGGCAGGTCGGGGGCGGTGCCGCCGGCGACCGGCGCGAGCAGCGCGGCCAAGTCCGTCCAGTTCGTCGACGAGCCGCCGAGGCCGTGCACGTAGACCGCCGGAACGCCGTCCGGGCCCGGCGTGCGGCGGACGTTCAGGCGGGCCGTGCCGACTTCTTCGAAATTCGCCGGCCAGGGCGGGAGTATCGGCTCGAGGGACGGCAAATCCCTGGTCGACAGGGGCACGTGGGTCAGGGGCGCCCGCGTGGTCACGGCGGTGTTCACGCATCCAGGATGCCCGACACTTGGCAAGGCATACATACCGGCGAGTAATCTTCAGGTCGACTTCACGCGGTGGCGACCCCGCCCGTCGAAGGTGTGAAGACGGGAGGATGGGGCATGACGGAGATGACACGGCTGCAGCAACGTGGGGTGCGGTTGCCCCGGACGGAGCGCCGGGCCCAGCTCCTCGCCGCGGCGCAGCGGGTCTTCGCCGAGAACGGCTACCACGCCGCCGCGATGGACGAGATCGCCGAAGTGGCCGGCGTCAGCAAGCCGGTGCTCTACCAGCACTTCCCCGGCAAGCTCGACCTGTACATCGCGCTGCTGGAGAGCCACGTCGACGAGCTGGTGAAGCGCGTCCAGACGGCACTGGACTCGACGACGGAGAACCGCCAGCGCGTCCCGGCGACGGTCGGCGCGTTCTTCGACTTCGTCAGCGAGGACGCGGGCGCGTTCCGGATGGTGTTCGAGTCCGACCTGCGCGGCGAGCCGGCGGTCCAGGAAGCGGTCGACCGCGCGACGTCGGCGAGCGTGGACGCGATCACGGAGACGATCACGGCGGACGCGGGCCTCGACGAGGACAAGGCGCGGCTGCTGGCGGTCGGGCTGGTCGGGATGAGCCAGGTCAGCGCGAGGTTCTGGCTGCAGCACCACCAGTCGATGAGCCGCGAGGAAGCGGTGGCCCTGACGGCGAACCTGGCCTGGCGCGGCATCGGCGGCGGCTTCCCCCTCAAGGACTCCTGACACCGAAGGCGGAGCTTTCACGTGAAAGCTCCGCGGTCAGCGAGCGGCGAGCCGGACCAAGGCGCTGATGCGGCGGGCGACCTCGAACGGGCGCTCCTGCGGCAGCATGTGGCCGGCTCCCGGGAAGCGGACGAACTCCGCGTGCGGCAGCTCGTCCGCGATCACCTTCGCGTGCGCCAGGGGGCAGAGGCGGTCCTTCTCCCCGGCCAGCACCACCGACGGCACGTCGCAGAGCGCGCCCAGCCCGCCGACGCCGCGGTGGGACGCGATCGCGTCCAGGAACCGCCCCGCGCTCGCCGGGTGCGCGCTCAGCAGCTGCTCGACGACGCTGTCGACCTGCGCCCGCCCCGGCCGGTCACCAAAGACCAGACGGCGCGCTCCGGACCGGACCATCCCCGGCCGCAGCCGCAGCCTGTCCGACCGCAGCCGGGCCAGCAGGCGAGCGAGCCGCGGCTCGAAGCGCGTCACGCCCCGGCCGACCAAGCCCGGGAAACCCAACGTCAGCTGGTCCATGTCCCCCGACGACGTCGCGACGAACGCCGCGCCCGCCAGCCGGTCGCGCACGAGGGCGGGGTGCCGTTCGGCGAGCACCATGAGCGTCATGCCGCCCATCGAATGCCCGGCGAGGACGAGCGGCCCGGAGGGGACGCGCTCGGCGATCAGCTCGGCCAGGTCGTCGGCCAGCCGGGAGATCGTCGCCGAGCCCGGGCGGGCGTGCGCCGAACCGCCGTGGCCGCGCAGGTCGTAGCGCAGGACGCGCACGCCGGGGTCGAGGTGCGGCAGGACGAAGTCCCACGTCCGGTGGTCCTGCGTCCAGCCGTGCACCAGCACCAGCGTCACCGAGGAGTCGTCCGGCCCGGACTCCGCGACGTGCAGCGCGGCGCCGTCGCTCTCGACGAACCGGTGCTCGATCGACGGGTTCCGCAGCCGCGACGCGGTCGTCATCGGCCCGCCGGGAGCAGGAACGACTTGCGCCAGAAGTACTTCCCGGGCAGCCCGACCAGGCCGGACTCCTCCAGGAACGGCATGATCTTCTCCCCGGCCCACGCGATCGTCCCCTGCCAGTGCGGGTTGGTCAGCGCCGCCTCGACGCCGTCGCGCGGCCGGATGCCGACCGCCTTGTAGACGTTCGGGTTGATGAACGCCCGCGTCACGAAGTACGAGATGAGCGCGATGATGAACTGCTGGTAGCCGATCTCGGCCTTCGACAGCTTCGCCATCCCGCGCGTGACTTCCTCGCGGGCGAAGGTGACGTGCCGCGCCTCTTCGAGGACGTGGATCCGGTTGACCATCCGGACCAGCGGCTGGACGCCCTCGTCGTTCATCTGCTCGCGCTGCAGCCGGTCGAGGACCTCCTCGGCGACCAGGATCGCGCCGTAGCGCGCCGGACCGTACGAGATCGACGGCATCAGCTTCGCGAGCTTCCGCAGCCACGGCACCGGGCCGTAGGCGGGGCAGCCGATCCGCGACGCCATCCGCGCGAACATCGTCGAGTGCCGGCACTCGTCGGCGATCTCGGTGAGGGCGAACTGCGCGTGCGCCGACGTCGGGTCCTGCTCGTAGACGTCCTTGAGCAGCATCTGCATCAGGAGGATTTCGAACCACAGCCCGGTCGTCGCGACGCTCGCGACCTCGTGCTTGCCCAGCTCGATGCGCTGGTCGGGGGTCAGCTTGTCCCAGAGTTCGGTGCCGTAGAGCGAGGAGCGCTCGTCCAGGATGAAACGCTTGCCCTCGACCAGGGGCGCCGTCCAGTCGATGTCGACGTCGGGGTCGTAGAACTTGTTCGCCGACGACTTCAGCAGCCGTTCCGCGGTCTTCTCGCGATCCGGTTCCTTCAACGTCCGCGTCATCGCCGACACCCCTTTCAACATGTAACTTGAGGTAACAGTTACCTCTGGTAGCATGAGCCCCGTGATCGAACGTGTCAAGCGCTCCGGCAAACAGTCCAGGTCCTCGTCGCGCGACGAGGAGGCGACCGGCGACGCCCGCCGCGACCGCTGGCGCAAGCACCGGATCGCCCGGCGCAAGGAGTTCGTCGAGGCCGCCCTGCGGGCGCTCGACACGCACGGGCCGGACCTCGGCATGGAGGACGTCGCCGCAGAGGCGGGCGTCACGAAACCCGTGCTGTACCGGCACTTCGACGACAAGGCCGACCTCTACGTGGCCCTCGGCCAGCGCGGCACGGAGATCCTCTTCGAGCGCCTGATCCCGGCGATCAACGCGGAGCTCGCGCCGGTCCCGCGGATCCGGATGGCCCTCGACGCGTTCTTCACGGTGATCGAGGAGCACCCGAACCTGTACCGGCTGCTGGCGCACGGGCGGCCGGAGAAGCCGGTGTCGTCGGACGTCGTGGCCGAGGACAAGGAACTGATCGCGACGGCGCTGACGGCGCTGCTGGGCGACTACATGCGGATGTTCAACATGGACTCCGGCGCGGCCGAGCCGTGGGCGCACGGCATCGTCGGCATGGTCCAGAACACCGGCGAGTGGTGGCTGGGGCGCCGCTCGATGGGCCGCGACGCGGTGGTCGAGTACCTGACGCAGATCATCTGGGCGGCGATCGACGGGCTGACCCGCCAGCACGGCGTGGTCATCGACCCGAACCTCCCCCTGGAGGTCAACAAGGTGGTCCAGCTGGGCCGCGCGGAGTCCGATTCGCTGGAGGAGACGTCATGAGCGAGCACGACGAAGACGGCTACAGCGGCGAGGCGACCCTGGTGGTCGACGGGGTGTCGCTGACGACGACGGTGGAGTTGCGCGGGTACTTCCAGCCGATCGACGGCTTCTACCGCTGGTACGGCCGGGTCGCGGTGAACGAGGAGCTGACGCAGCTCGCGGGCGGCAAGAAGAAGCCGGTTTCGATCCAGGCCGGTGCGTATGCGGCCACCGGTGAGCTGTCGGACCCGGACCCGTGGGGGCGGTACCGGATCATGGGGACGAGCACCCCGCCGTTCCACGTGCCGACGTCCCTCGAAGAGCTCAACGCCTGAACGCCGTGAAGGCCTCCTTACCGGCGCTCATGGCCGGTGAGGAGGCCTTCACGGACTTCGGAACCGGCCCGGCCAACCCGCGCGGTGGCCGCACCGGCCGGCTCAGGGGTTGCGCGGGCCCGGCAGCTCACGCCCGGGCAGCCAGCCGTTCGGGATGTCCGTCGCCCGCCACTTGCGGACGCTCAGCCGCACGGCGGTGACCGGCGCTTCGAGGAACGGCGCCGCCTCCGGGACCTTCGCCACGAGCAACGAGCGCACCATGGCTTCGTCATTGGCCGGGACGACTTCGGCGAGGGCCTGCGCCTGCAGGAACGGCTGCATCGGCGAGCCCGTCGACACCACCACCGAAACGACCGGGTTCTCCCGGACGGCGGCCAGCGTGCGGCCCCGGTCCTCGAGCACCAGGTTCAGCGTGAACGGCCCGGTTTCGGCGAAGTACACCCCGCCCACCCACGGGCCGTCACTGCCCGAGGTCGCGAGGAACATCGACTTGTGCGCGGAAAGGGTGTCCCGCACGAGACCCGCCACGTCGCCGGCCATCGGCTCGACAGTGGTCATGCTTGCTGCTCCCGGAGGTGTCCGTCCGGGCCCCGTGGCGCCGGATCGCCAGCCGAAGCTAGGCGGCGGATTCGCGACACTCCAAGGAACACGCACCGATCCGGTGAAAGCGGCGGCCCACCGGGGCGGCAAAGCACGAAGGCCACCCCGGGAGGTCCCGGGGTGGCCTTCGCGTGGCTACGAGTCAGTCGCCGACGCCGAAGCCGACCTTGCGGACGTCGGACGGGGCGATCTCGACGTACGCGATGCGGTCGGCGGGGACGATGTACTTGCGCCCCTTCTCGTCGTTGATGCGGAAGAGCCCGTCACCGGCCGTCAGGGCCTCGGCGACCAGCTTCTCCACCTCTTCGGGAGACTGGCCACTGGACACCACCAGCTCGCGCGGCGTGTCCTTGATGCCGATCTTGACCTCCACGTGGGACCTCCGCTGGAAATTCGTAAGGGATGTGCTCGGCAAGGCTAACCGAACGGGCTCGTTCCGGTGGCGCATGTCCGCGCTCGACCGCGTCGTCACTTCCGGGTACTCCATCGGGATCAGCCCAGGCCGAGCGCCTGCATGCGCTTGGTGTGCCCTTGTTGCAACCGCCGGAACAGCGCGGCAATTCCGGAGAGGTCGCCCGATCCGCCGATGATCAGCTCGGCCAGCCCGTCGCGCTCGGCGACGACGTACTGGGCCTGGGTCAGTGCCTCCCCGAGCAGGCGGCGCCCCCACAGGGCGAGCTTGTCGCGGGTCTTGGGGTCGGCCTCGATGCCGGCCGCGACCTCGCGTTCGGCGAAAGCCGAGTGACCGGTGTCGGCGAGCACGGTGAGCACGAGGTCCTTGGTCTCCGGGTCGAGCCAGCTCGCGATCTCCCGGTAGAGGTCGGCGGCCAGCCCGTCGCCGACGTAGGCCTTGACCAGCGACTCCAGCCACGACTTCGGCGGCGTCGAAGCGTGCCAGGCGTCGACCTGGGCCACGAACGGCCCCATCGCGTCTTCGATCTTGACGTCGTGCGCGGCCAGGTGCTCGGCGAGCAGGCCGTAGTGACCGATCTCCGCGGCCGCCATCTGCGCCAACGCGGCCCGCCCGGCCAGCGTCGGGGCACTGCGCGCGTCTTCGGCCATCCGGTCGAACGCGGACAGTTCGAGGTAGGCGATCACACCCAGAAGGTCTACGACGCCTTCGGGAGTCTCTTTCGGCTCGGTCACGGGGGCAGGGTATCGCCGAAGCACCCGGGCGTGTCGGGACGAGACCGATCACACTGGTTCCGGCGTGCCGGGTACTGTCGAAAAACTGCTGACCAGGTACACTGCGAATGGTATAGAAGCTTCCGTACGCCATACCGGCGTCGGGAACAGGCAGGTCACGTGGCTTGCCGACGTACTGCAATGTGCGTGCACGCCTCTTCCGGCATTCCCGGGACGGACCGGTTCCGCGCTTGAAGATCAGCGCCAGGGACCAGGGTTTACTCCCGGTCGAGTGTCGAGCGGACCCAGGGCTGTGCGCGCTGGTCACGAGAGAGGCGATCACCCTGACCGCAGAAATTCCCACAACCGAACAGACTCCTGCCGTCGCGCTGGAACACAGCGAGACCGGCCCGGCCGCGCTCGACACCTCGCACCCGCTGCAGGCGGGCGTCGAGGTCGAGCCGGAAAACCCGACCTTCGCGTCCTTCGGCGTCAAGCCGGAGATCGTCAAGGCTCTCGGCGAGGCCGGCATCGAGCGCACCTTCGCGATCCAGGAACTCACCCTGCCGCTGGCGATGGCCGGCGACGACCTCATCGGCCAGGCCCGCACCGGCATGGGCAAGACGCTGGGCTTCGGCGTCCCGCTGCTGCACCGCGTGCAGGTCCCCGGCGACGGCACCCCGCAGGTGCTGGTCGTGGTGCCGACCCGCGAGCTGTGCATCCAGGTCGCCAACGACCTCAAGGGTGCCGGCAAGCACCTCGGCATCCGCACCCTGGCCATCTACGGCGGCCGCCCGTACGAGCCGCAGATCGACGCCCTGCGCAAGGGCATCGACGTCGTCGTCGGCACCCCGGGCCGCCTGCTCGACCTGGCCGAGCAGCAGCACCTGGTGCTCGGCAAGGTCCGCGGCCTGGTGCTCGACGAGGCCGACGAGATGCTCGACCTGGGCTTCCTGCCCGACATCGAGCGCATCCTCCGGATGGTGCCGGACGAGCGGCAGACGATGCTGTTCTCGGCCACCATGCCCGGCCCGATCATCACGCTGGCCCGCACGTTCCTGCGGCAGCCGACGCACATCCGCGCCGAAGAGAACGACGCGAGCGCGATCCACGAGCGCACCACCCAGTTCGTCTACCGGGCGCACTCGATGGACAAGCCCGAGGTCATCGCCCGCGTCCTGCAGGCGAAGGACCGCGGCCTGACGATGATCTTCAGCCGCACCAAGCGCACCGCCCAGAAGGTGGCCGACGACCTGGTCGAGCGCGGCTTCGCGGCCGCCGCCGTGCACGGTGACCTCGGCCAGGGCGCGCGTGAGCAGGCGCTGCGCGCGTTCCGCTCCGGCAAGGTCGACGTCCTGGTCGCGACCGACGTCGCGGCCCGCGGCATCGACATCGACGACGTCACGCACGTCATCAACTACCAGTGCCCGGACGACGAGAAGACCTACGTCCACCGCATCGGCCGCACCGGCCGCGCGGGGCGCACCGGTGTCGCGGTCACCCTCGTCGACTGGGACGAGATGCCGCGCTGGAAGCTGATCTCGGACACCCTCGGCCTCGACAAGCCGGAGCCGGTGGAGACGTACTCGTCGTCGAAGCACCTGTTCGAGGACCTGGGCATCCCCGAGGGCAAGACCGGCCGGCTGCCGCTGGCCAACCGCACCCGGGCGGGCCTGGGCGCCGAGGAGGAAGAGGACCTCGGCGGCAAGCGCCGCGGCCCGCGTGGCCGGGGCAAGGCCGGCGAGACCCCCTCGGAAGACGCGCCGCGCAAGCGCAACCGCACCCCGCGCAAGCGGACCCGCGGTGGTTCGTCGGGCGAGGCGACCGAGGCCGCGGACAACGCCGCCCCCGCCGTGTCTTCGGACGACGCTCCCGCTTCGGAAGGCCGCACCCGAGCGCGTCGCCGCACCCGCGGCACCGCGCCGGAAGCGACCGGCCCGGCCACCGAGAAGGAAGCCGGCGACAACGCCGAGCGGCCCGCTCGGCGGCGCCGCCGTCGCCGTCCCGCCGCGACGTCTGATACACCTGCGTCGGCAGACTGAACCTGAGCGCGGGGGTCCGGGCAAGTGAGCGACGACGTCGAGAAGGCGCCTGAAAACGCGCCCGAAGAGACCCCTGACTACGGCTCGGAGGACGTCCTCGAGGAAGTCGAAAGCACTACACCCGTCCCGCGGGTCAAGGCGCGTCGCTCGCCTTGGAACCGCGGGCGGGACCGGGTGATTGCCGCCTTGGCCGCGGTCGCCGTGGTCGCCGTCGCGCTGGTCATCGGCGTGACGAGCGACAGCGCGGCGACCGACCGGACCGAGGTGGCACCACCGCCGCCGTTGCCCGCGGCACCGGACAAGGTGCCCGGCTCGCTGGCCGAAGTGTGGAGCGCCCGCAGCGGCGCGACGCCGGTCCCGGTGGTGGCGGGCGACTCGGTGGCGACGGCCGACGGCGGCGAGGTCGCCGCCCGCGACCCGCTGACCGGGCAGATCCGCTGGCACTACACGCGTGACCTGCCGTTGTGCACGATGAACGAGACGTGGGGGCGGCTGAACGCCGTCTACGCCAAGTCCGAGGGGTGCAGCGAGGTCACGCAGCTGGACCCGGGCACGGGCCGGATCACGGCGCAGCGCAACGGCAACGCGGAGCTGGGCACGCGCCTGGTCGGCGACGGCTCGCACGTGACGACGACGGGCAAGAAGCTCCTCACGACGTGGCGCGACGACCTGGTGCAGAGCGCGGAGTACGGCCAGGTCCCGGCGCTGGTCAACGCGGGCAAGCAGCCCCGCACGGGCTGCACGTACGGCACGGTCGCGGCGGCGTCGGGCAAGGTCGGCGTGATCGAGCACTGCCCGGGCGACCCGGCGGACCGCCTGACGGTCTACAAGGCGGCACCGGAGAAGGACGACGAGCCTTCGGTGGCGTTCAGCAGCGTGCTGGCGGGCAAGCGGGCCCGGGTGATCGCGATGTCCGGCGACCTGACGGCGGTGGTCCTGCCGGACCAGAAGCTCCTGGTGATCTACAACGGCGACGGTTCCCAGCGCGCGGCGTACCCCCTGGACGTCCCGGCGGCCGATTTGGCGGCGGATCCCCTCGGGGGTGTCGAGGCGACGACGTCGACGACGCAGAACATGTACTGGTTCAGCGGGTCGAAGGTGGTGGCGCTGTCCCGCGACGACCTTTCGCCGCGGTGGACGTTGAGCAGCGCTTCCGGTCCCGGGATCTTGTTCGCTTCCCAGCTGGTGGTCCCGATCAAGGGCGGCCTGGCGGTGCTGAACGAGAACGACGGCTCGACGATCCGCACCGTCGGCGTCGACCGACGCGGGTATGCCGGGGTGGTCCGGTTGGGCGCGGCGGGCCCGGTCCTGCTGGAAGAACGCGGCGACACGCTCACGGCCCTGAAGTAACGACTTCCGGCTTCAATCACGCGAGTTCCGGGCTCAATCACGCGAGTTCCGGCTCCGATCACGCGAGTCCCGGGTCTGATCACGCGAGTTCCGGCTTCCGTCCCGCGAACAGACCGTCCAGGCACGCGAGCCGACTGCCCAGGTACGGGAGTTCGCCGTTCCGGGCCGCGAGCCTGCGTGATCGGCCACGTCATTCGCGTGATTGGGGGCGGAACTCGCGTGATTGAGCCCGGAACTCGGTGGGCTCAGGTGAGCCAGAAGAGGGTCAGGGCCGAGACCGTGAACAGCACCACCGCGACGCCCGCACCCGCGGCCGGGGCGCCGTTGCGGCGGTCCGCGACCCGCTGGGCCAGCAACGCCAATATCGCTGCCAGCGGGTGGCCGATCAGCAGCACGGCGCCAGGGCCTGGTGCGCCCGTGTTCAGGTCGATCCCCGCCACGACGAGGACGCCGATGGCCAGGACCGTGAGGCCGGCGGCCAGTGAGCCGGTGAATCCGCGCCACCAGCGGCCGCCCGGCTTCGCCGGCTCGGCAGCCTCGGACACATCGGCCGAAGTGGGATCCGCCGGCTCGATCAGCTCGGG
Source organism: Amycolatopsis sp. NPDC051371 (assembly GCF_040682155.1). Classification (NCBI taxonomy): domain Bacteria; kingdom Bacillati; phylum Actinomycetota; class Actinomycetes; order Pseudonocardiales; family Pseudonocardiaceae; genus Amycolatopsis; species Amycolatopsis sp. NPDC051371. The sequence goes on along the minus strand of NZ_JBFBAG010000015.1, from coordinate 47,352 downwards.
TTCGACACGTTCTTGAGGCACCGTCTGCGCCTCGCCCGGCTCGAAGGCGAGCGGCTCGGTCTGCTGCTGCGCCTCGGCCACCCCGGACCCGGTGGCAAGCAGCTCGGTCTGCTGCTGCGCCTCGGCCACCCCGGACCCGGTGGCAAGCAGCTCAGTCTGCTGCTGCGCCTCGGCCACGACGGACCCGGCACTAGGCGGCTCGGTCTGCTGCGCCGCCACTCTCTGGTCACCCGACGCCGTAGCCAGCGGCTCGGTCTGCTGCTGCGCCTCAGCCGCGCCGGACCCGGCAGTAGGCGGCTCGGTCTGCTGCGCCGCCACCCTCTGGTCACCCGACGCCGTAGCCAGCGGCTCGGTCTGCTGCTGCGGAACCGCCTTCGCCTCAGCTTCAGCCGCCGGCTCGGCGCGCTCCTGCCTTGCCGCTCGGCCCGCGCCTCGCCCACCCGACTTCGCATCGGGCGCGCTCGCGGGCGTGGGCACCGTGGCCAGTTCGTCGGTGTCCGGTGAAGCCACTTTCCCTCCCTGTCAGGGCGCGAGCAGGTCCCACGGCTGCATCTGCGGGGCCGCTTCCTGCCCCGCCTTGCAGCTCGGCCTGAAGTCGCACCAGGCGCAACGGCGGTCCGGGCGGGCCGGGAACAACACGTCTTCGTCACCGCCCGCGTCCAGGGTATCCGTGGCCAGCCTGAGGTCTCCGGCGGTCTCGTCGGCGCGTTGGAGGTGCCTCCGCAGGCTCTCCGGCGTGTGCTCGGCCGCCGAGATCGTGCCCGTCGGGAGGTGGTGGAGCTCCACCGTCGTACACGGCATCCGCAGCGTCCGCGCCGCCGCCACCGCGTACAGCGCCAGTGCCTGCGACGCGCGGGCCTCGTACTCGTCCGGCGGCCGCCGTCCCGTTTTGTAGTCCACGATGACCAGCTCGCCGTCGCGGGCGTCGATGCGGTCCGCGCGGCCCTCGATGATCATCGACGGCTTCTCCCCCGGCGACGGGCTCACCGGCGCCGACACCCACCGCTCGAGCCCGACCGGCTCGTGCGTGACGTCGTTGTCCTCGACGTACTCCGCCACCCACCCCTTGGCGCGCGCCCGGTAGCGCGCCGCCTGCTCGTCGCTCTCGAAGCCCGCGTCCTTCCAGAACTCCGCCACCAGCGCCACCGCCCGCTGCGGCACGCGCTTGAGCACCGGCAGGTCGAACAACGCCCGCAGCGCGTTGTGCACCACCGCGCCGAGCGTGCTGTGCGCCCACGGCCCCGTGCGCTGCGGGGTCGGCCGTTCGAGGTACGCGAGCCGGTACCGGCGCGGGCAGTCGTCGAAGGTGGCCAGCCGCGCCGGCGACACCTTCGTGAGCCGCACCGGTTGCGCGACGCCGAAGTCGAACCCCATCTGCTCCTTCACGGCTGCCACGCTACGCACCACCACCGACACTTTCCGCGCCGGACCACCACGCAAAGCCGTGAAGGCCTCCTTACCGGCCATAAGAGCCGGTAAGGAGGCCTTCACGGACTTTCGCTACCGCACCACCAGGACCGTGTGCGTTCCGCCGGAGACCGCCAGAGCGCCGCCGGCCGCCGCGCGGATCGGGCGGCCGTCGAGCAGCACCACGCGACCGGCCGGGACCACCAGCGATCCCGACGTCCCGCGTGGAGCCGTCACCGTCAACGAGAACACCGAACCCTGCTGAGTCCACGAAGCCGACAACGCGCCCTTCGGCGTCGGCACCGCTCCGCGCGCCCAGGCGACAGAACCCGGGTGCGGCGAAACCGTCCACGTCGCGAAGCCGGGCGAAGTCGGCGAGACGCCCAGAAGGTCGTTCGTCAGCGCCGGCACGACGCCGGTCGACCAGCCGTGCGCGGCCGACGTGTACCCCTGCTCGTAGTGCGACCCGCCCTCGCCGATGCCCTCCCACGCCGTGATGCCCGGGTCGTGGGACGCCATCCAGCCGTACATCCGCTTGATCTGGTCGATCGCCGACGCCGCCTGCCCGCTCCGGAACCGCGCCTGGATCTCCGGGAACGACGTGAACGCGTAGACGCGCTTCGTCCCGTCAGCGACGAGAGTGTCGTTGTCCATGAAGGGATTCCCGTAGGGCAGCGCCCCCGCGGCGAGCCGGGCCAGTGACGAAGTGGCCTGCGACGGCGACGCGATCCCCGCCACGATCGCCTGGCTGTTGCCGTCCTGACCGTGGCGCACCGCGCCCGTCCCGGAGTCGAGGTAAGCCCCCGCGGCCGGGTCCCACAGGTACTGGTTCACCGCCGCCGAAACGCCGGAAGCGCGCGCCAGCCACCGGTCCGCGTCCGCCGCGTGGCCCGTCGCCCGCGCCAGGCCCGCCGCGCCCTGAAGCGCCCGGACGTACAACGCGTTGTAGTACGTCACTTCGCCCGTACGCGGCAGGAACGCGTAGTCGCCGTAGCCGCCGGTGCCGTTGAGGCCCTTCGAGAGCAACCCGCGCGAATCGGTGACCGACGGGTACCACGCGTCGAGCGTCTTCACGAGGTGCGAGTAGTACGAAGACGCGTACGCGTTGTCGCCCGTGTAGAGCACGTAGTCCCAGCTCGACGTCACCCACCAGAGCGGATAGTCGAACAACGGCAGTGTGTAGTTGTTGATCGACGCGGGCGGGATCCACCCGTCGGCGCGCTGGTGGTCCGCCAGGTCGGCGAGCACGTTGCGAGCCGCCGTGCCGTCCTGGTGGGTCAGGTACTCGGTCAGCCCGGACACCGCGACGTCGCCGACGTACGGGTCCCGGTCGCGCTTCGCGCCGTCGTGCAGCACCAGTTTCCCGTCCAGCGACGGCGAGAACGCGCCGCGCGGGTCCACATCGGACGCACGGAAGGTGTCCATGCCCAGCTCGTTGGTGTAGGACGCGGCGTACCAGTACTGGTTGAGCTGGGCGTCCGACGACTCGAACCAGCCGCGGTAGGTGTCCGGCGTGCCGAGGAACGGCGTGAAGTCGAGCGAGACACCGCTGATGCGCACCTCACCGGCGGGCTGGGCGAGCGGCGCGTCCGACGCGAGCGCGTCGAGGCTGATCCGCAGGTAGCGGAAGCCGTGCAGGCCGTCCGCGCACACCTGCGTGCCGCTCTGGCAGCCCTTGGTGTCCCGCCAGACCGTCGGCGCCGAAGGCACGGCGTACTGGTCGCTGCCCGGCCCGCCGGAGAAGTCCGACCGCGTGAAGTCGGAGCGTTCGCCCAGGTACTGCTGGGTTTCCGAGAACGACAGCCGGACGCCGGGCCGGTTCGCCGACGCGCCGGCGAACGCGATCTTCGGGTACCCGGCGACGACCTTGCCGAAGTCCACCACCGCGACCGGCACCGGCGGGTCGGCGACCAGGCCCGGCCAGACCTCGTTGACTCGGCTGAACTCCCCCGATGGCGTGTTCTGCGCCTTCGTGATGGTGATCCGGACCTGCGCGGTCGTCACCGGCCGGTCGAACGTCACAGCGCGCTGAACAGCGGTGTTGCCGCTCACCGAAGCCGCGACGCGCCACGCGCCCGCGTCCAGCACCTCCACCGTGTAGTCCTGCGGCACACCGTCCACACTGGACAGGACCGTGACGCCGGGGAGCGCGACCGGCGCGGCCGAGGTGATCGTCAATATGTCCGGGTAGGCGCCGATCGTGTCGTCGTTCCAGAAGGTGTCGACGTTGCCGTCGACGGCGTTGCCGGGCGCATACGTCCGCGGCTGGCCGTTGCCGCCGTTGTTCGGCGCGTGGAACGACGACGCGGTCGCCGAAGTCTCCGCTGGCCAGGCCGGCTTCGGCGGCGGCGCCTGCCGCTTGAACGTCGCGACGCCCCGGCCGAGCAGGCCGTCCGGGTTCGTGACGTCGCCGGTGGTCGACAGCACCTTCACCGGCCGCACATCCCGGCTGGCCGGCGCGACGACGTACTTCTGCCAGCTCGGGGCGGCGTCGGCGGGCGCGGCGACCACGCCGCTCGCCACCAGCACCGTGACCGGCAGGACTGCTCTGAGCCACTTCATCGAGGCCTCCGCAAGGCGTTTGAATCGTTTCAACCGCTGAGCTGAGATTCAGGCTGCGGGAGGCGTGCCAACGATGTCAACGAAGCCGGCGGTTCCTGTCCGGCAGGACAACCCGAAAGGCGGGGGTCAGCTGCCGCCGTCGATGAAGCCCCGGACGGAGTTCGCGACGAGCTCCACGGCGATGGCCGCGAGCAGCAGGCCGGCCACCTTGGCCAGCAGCGTGATGCCGCTTTCCTTGATCAGCCGGATGACGACGCCGGAGTAGCGCATGCAGATGTAGATCACGAAGTGCGTCGTGATGATCGCCAGCGCCAGCGCGATGTACGCGCCGATGTGCCCGTCGGCCTGGCGGACGAACACGATGGTCGCGGCGATCGCGCCGGGCCCGGCCAGCAGCGGCGTGCCGAGCGGGACGAGCGCGACGTTGACGTCCTCCGTGGCCGCTTCGGCCTCGTGGCCGCTGCCGGTGAGCAGCTGCAGCGCGATCAGCAGGAGCAGGAGGCCGCCCGCGCCCTGCAGGGCCGGGATGCCGATGCCGAGGTAGGACAGGATCGCCTGGCCGGCGACCGCGAACAGGCTGATGACCAGCAGCGAGACCAGGACGGCCTGCCGGGCGGCACGCGCCCGCGTCGCCACCGGCTTGCGGCCGACCAGGCTGAGGAACACCGGCACGGTGCCGGGCGGGTCCATGATGACGACCAGGGTGATCGTCGCGCTCATGAAGAGCTTCGCGTCGAAGAAGTCGGCGATGGCCATGTCAGCTCTTCACGACCTGGAACCCCGTCGCGCGCGCGACGAGCTCCTCGAGCTGCCCGGGGTCGGTGGTGCACTCGCCGAGCGCGATCGTCTTGTTCGTGCCGTGGTAGTCGCTGGACCCGGTGACGAGCAGGCCGAGCTCGCCGGCCAGCGCGCGGGTGCGGGCCCGCGTCGGCGCGTCGTGGTTGGGGTGGTCGGCCTCGACGCCGGTGAGCCCGTGCGCGGCCAGCTCGGCGAGGGTGTCCTCGCTGATCGTGGCGCCGCGGCTGAAGGCGAACGGGTGCGCGATGACCGTGACGCCGCCGGCCGCGGCGATCATGTCGATGGCCTCCTCGACCGGCGTGTCGCGGCGGGCGACGTAGTAGCCGCGACGCGGGCTGAGGTAGTCGGCGAAGGCCTCGTCGACGGACTTGACCAGCCCGGCCCGGACCAGCGCCTGGGCCAGGTGGGGGCGTCCGGGCGGCGAGTCCTCGGGAAGGAGGCCGAAGATCTCGTCGGCGTCGACGGGGAGGCCGTCGGCGGCCATCCGCTCGGCCATTCGGCGCAGCCGCGTGCGGCGCTCGACGCGCAGCCGGGTCTGCTCGGTGACGACCGGCTCGGACGTCGGGTCGAAGAGGTAGGCCAGCAGGTGGACGCTGATCTGGCGGCCGGTTTCGGGGTTGATCGACACCGTGGACAGCTCGGCGCCGGGGACCAGGGTCAGGCCCGGCGGCATCGCTTCGGTGGCGGGCGCCCAGCCCGCGGTGGTGTCGTGGTCGGTGATCGCGACGACGTCGAGCCCGGCTCTCGCGGCCGCGGCGACGAGCCCGGCCGGCGAGTCGGTGCCGTCGGAAGCGGTGGAATGGGCGTGCAGGTCGATGCGCATCGTGTCCATTGTCGACGATGCGCTAGGTCACACGTGCGCCGGGACGGCTCAGCCGACCGGCTTCTTGCCGCGGGCGGCCCGCTGGGCCTTGATCATCGAGAAGCGCTCGGCCTGCTTCTGCTTGTCGCCGAAGACGAGCTCCGAGATCGTGTCGTAGAACTCTTCGGGCCGCGGCAGGAAGTCGATCTTGTTGAGCGCCTGGATCTGACCGGCCGACTCGACGACCATCGTGCCGTAACCCATCATGCGGCCGGTGGCGGTGCGGACGTAGCTGAGGTCGGTGACCTTGCTGATCGGCATCATCAGCACCTTGGTGGTGAACACGCCGGTGGTCATGACGAACCTCTTGTCGGTGACCACCAGCCGCTCGACCCACCACTCCATCACCTGGTAGGCGAAGCGCAGCACGACGATCAGCGCGACGTACCAGAGAAGGTTCTGGCCGATGTACAGCGCCGGTGGCAGCAGATAGGACACCAGGACGCAGACGGCCAGCAGCGCGGCCGCCTCGAAGGTGTCCCACAGCAGCACCGCCCAGTGGCGGCGGATCCGGATGACCCGCCGCTCGGTGTCGAGGAGGTACTCGTCGGGGTCGCGTGGCGCGAACATGGTTCGAGGGTAGCCCCCGATCAGCCCTTGAACACGTTGCTGACGAAGGTGATCACCGATTCGGCCGAGTCCCGGAGGAAGTCGACGATATTGCCGACAAGGCCAGCGGCCTGACCCGGCTGGGCAATGACGAAGAACAGCACCAACGCGATACCGGCGAGGCCCGCAATCTTCTTCACGTTCACCGCGATCAAATCCCGTCTCTTACGGTGACACCGGACAACAGCAGAAATCCTGACTTTTACGTTGTACCGCACTGAACAGGCACGTGGGAGGTAAGTCCCGCGCTTGGGTCAGCACGCGGTCCGAAGTGTACCGTATGGCTACTCTCCGTGTACAGGACATCGGTTTTCAAGTCGGTCACGTCTACCCTTCGGGACATGGACGGCCTCACCAGCACCACGGTCCGCTGTGTCGGCGGCATCGCGTTCGACCCGCACGGCCGCTTGCTGCTCATCCGGCGCGCGAATGACCCCGGTTCGGGGCAATGGTCGCTGCCGGGTGGCCGAGTTGAACCGGGCGAAACGGACAAAGAGGCGGTGATCAGGGAGCTTTTCGAGGAGACGGGCCTCGACGTGATTCCCGGCACATTGGTCGGGACGGTGACCCGCGGGCCCTACGAAATCCACGACTACTGGTGCACGGTCGCCGGCGGAGTTCTCACGGCGGGTGACGACGCATCGGACGCGCGTTGGTCCGAAGCGGCAGACCTTTCGAGGCTCGAGGCCGCGGGGGAACTGGTGGACCTCCTTTACGTCACGCTCCGCGACTGGAAAGCGCTACCTCGGGCTTGAAAAGCCGTGAAGGCCCCCATAACGGCCACAAGAGCCGGTAAGGAGGCCTTCACGGCTCATGTCAGAGCGGCAGCCAGGTCATCCGCTGCCCGTGCGGTGCCGTACGGGCCAGCGCGTGCGCCGCCGCCTTCCCGTCCTCCCAGCGGACCACGCCGAGCGTCGCCAAGCCGTCGGCGCCGGCCAGGTCGTCCCGGCCCGGCAGGACCAGCTCCAGCCCGGCGCCGTAGAACTCCTCCGAGACCCACCACAACGGCCGCGACGCCGCCAAGGCACCCAGCGCCGAGACGAACTCGGCACGCCGAGGAGCCGGGAAGTACGCCAGAGCGTGGCTCGTGACCACGACCAGCGGTCCCTCCAACGACGCAGCAGCCCCGCCCAGGTCGTCCACTCCGTCACCCGCGATGAGGCGAGGGCGGTGCTTCGCCTGCTCGGCCGCCGCCGTCCTCAGCAACCGGATGCGGTCCGGCTGGTCGGCCCAGACGCACGCCTCCAGCCACGCCAGCTCGTCCTCGTCCGAGAGGTCCACCGGTGCCCGGTCCAGTCCGGCCCGATCGAGCACGGAAAGCTTCTTCGGCAGCTTCGGCGCCACCGCGCCGGGCGCCAGGTCCAAAGCGCAGTGCAGCCCGACCGAAGTCTTCGCCGGGCCCGCCGTCAGCTGCTCGCCGCCGTCGCACTGGTAGCGGTAGCCGAAGCGGTCGAGGCCCAGCAACAGCCCCGCACTGCAGCCGACCTCCAGCAAGGAAACCTTCCCGCCCGCTTCCTTCGCCGCCCGCGCGACGCCCGGGTACAGCAGCGCCGCCCGCCGGACCTCGTTCGTCTGCGTATAACGCGACGAAATCAAGGCGCGCGCCTTGTCCGCCCGCTCCAGCAGGAACGACCGGAACAGCGGCCAGGTCTCCGAGTCGACGCCGTCGAAGCCGCCCAGCGACGGGTAGTACCGCGAAAGCGGGTGGATGGGGTCGGCCTGCACGAGCCGGTGCGCCGTCGCCATCAGCAGCGTCCCGCGCACCTCGCCGTCGCGGGCGGCCGAGAGCAGGCCCGCCACGTCGTCGTCCTCGGCCGCCTGCAGCGCCAGGTGCTCGTACAACGGCGAAACGCCGCGGGCCTCGACCTCGGCGAACGTGCGGAGGATGCCCTTGATCGCGTCCAGGTCCATCAGTGCCTCATCCGTGTACAGAGCTTTGTTCGTGCAGCCTCATTCGTGCGGCACCGGCCGGCCCGGCTGCTCCCCGCCCCGAGTTTCCCCGTAGGAGCGCTTCGGCACCATCACCTTCCGCCGGAAGGTGCACACGATCAGGCCGTCCTGCTTGTAACCGCGCGTCTCGACGTACACGACGCCGCGGTCGTCCTTGGACTTCGACGGCGTCTTGTCCAGCACCTCGGTCTCGCCGTAGATGGTGTCGCCGTGGAAGGTCGGCTTGACGTGCTTGAGCGACTCGACCTCGAGGTTCGCGATGGCCTTGCCGGAGACGTCGGGCACGGACATCCCGAGCAGCAGCGAGTAGACGTAGTTCCCGACGACGACGTTCTTGCCGAAGTCGGTCGTCTCCTCGGCGTAGTGCGCGTCCAGGTGCAGCGGGTGGTGGTTCATGGTGATGAGGCAGAACAGGTGGTCGTCGTATTCGGTGACCGTTTTGCCCGGCCAGTGCTTGTAGACCGCACCGACCTCGAACTCCTCGTAGTACCGACCGAACTGCACTCGTCTCTCCTGTTCCGCGTAACACCGCGTGAGCCTGGTACGACACGCATCCGTAGTGAGGAGTACCCTCAACCATTGGTTCTCGTGCGTCAACGCGAGCCGTACCACTCTGCACCCGGCCCGGAGGAGGTGAGGAACCCGATGAGTAGTGGCGATAGTCCGCTCCCTAGTACTCCCAGCGTTCCCACTTCACGGGTCGTCTCCAGGTAGGCCTTCTCTCACGGGGAACGCTGGTGTCGCCGGGCGGACGCGTTTCCGCCCTGGTCAGTCGTCTCGCACGACCACGCACGACGCCCAGGAGATCCCATGCCTGCCATTCCCTCGCTCGGCGGCCTTCGCGGCCGCGGCAACAAGGGCGCCGTCCCCGTCCGTCCGGTCCCGGTGCCGCTGTCCGCGTACGTCGTGGACTGCGCGGTGTACGTCTCGGGCGAGCGCCTGCCCGGCCGCTGGACGCACATCGAGGCGATCAAAGAGGTCCGCAAGCGCCACGAGGGGTTCGTCTGGATCGGCCTGCACGAGCCCGACTCCCAGCAGATCCAAGGCATCGCGGAGACGTTCGGGCTGCACGAGCTGGCCGTCGAGGACGCCCTCGAAGCGCACCAGCGCCCGAAGCTGGAGCGCTACGACGACACGCTCTTCCTGGTGGTCAAGACCGTCCGGTACGTCGAACACGAGTCACCCACAACGGCGAACGAGATCGTCGAGACCGGCGAGCTGATGGTGTTCCTCGGCCGGGACTTCGTGATCACCGTCCGCCACGGGAACCACTCGGGCCTGGCGCGCCTGCGCCGCGAGCTCGACGACGACGCCGAGCGCCTGCAACTCGGCCCGGCCGCGGTCGTGCACGCGATCACCGACCACGTCGTCGACCACTACCTCGACGTCACGGGCCGCATCGAAAACGACATCGACGTGATGGAGGCGCAGGTCTTCGCGCCGCGGTCGCAGGTCAGCGCCGAGCAGATCTACCTGATGAAGCGGGAGGTCCTGGAGCTGCGCCGGGCGGTGATGCCGCTCGCGACGCCGATCCAGCGCCTGGCCGAGGGCTACACGCGGCTGGTGCCGGACGAGGTCCGCTCGTACTTCCGCGACGTCGCCGACCACCTCACGACCGTGTCCGAGCGGGTCGCGGCGTTCGACGAGCTGCTGTCCACCCTGGTCGACGCGACGGTCGCGAAGATCTCCCTGCAGCAGAACACCGACATGCGCAAGATCACGTCGTGGGCGGCGATCATCACCGTGCCGACGATGATCGCGGGCATCTACGGGATGAACTTCGACTACCTGCCCGAGCTGCACTGGAAGTTCGGGTACCCGCTGGTGATCACCGTGATCCTGGCGATCTGCCTGTTGCTGTACCGAATATTCCGGAAGAACGGCTGGCTCTAGGTCCCCTTCCTCCCCACCGGAACCCTTCGGAGAACGCCATGTCCAGGATGCTGTCCAACCTGAAGTTCTGGGCGCTCGCGCTCAGCGTGCTGTGGATCGTCGTCATCACTTTCGTCATCGTCGCCGACCCGGGGTTCGCTCACGGGATGAAGTAGTCCCCGGCGTCGTACCCTGGGTGCGTGCCGAAAGCGCTGGTGGTCTCCGACGAGGTCGACGAGCGGCTGTGGACCGACGCGGTCCGCACCGTCGCCGTCGACCTCGTCATCGGCGCCGGCGACCTCCCCTACGACTACCTCGCGTTCCTGGCCAGCGCGCTCGACGCACCGTGCGTGTTCGTGCCCGGCAACCACGACCCGGACCTGGGCGGCTACACGCGCTACGGCGGGCTGTCCATGAAGGACGGTTTTCCCACGGTCTGGCCGGGCCCGGCGGGCGGCGTCAACGCCGACGGCCGGGTCGTCGACGTCGCCGGGATCCGGTTCGCCGGGCTCGGCGGCTCGATCCGCTACAACGACGGGCCGAACCAGTGGACGCAGCGCCAGCAGGCGCGCCGGGCCCGCGGCCTGGTGCGGCGCGCGAAGTGGCGGCGCCGTCGTGACGGCCGTGACGTCGACGTCCTGCTGACGCACTCGCCGCCGCTGGACCTCGGCGACCGGGCGGACCCGCCGCACCGCGGGTTCGCGTGCCTGCACCGGACGATCGACGTGCTGCGCCCGAAGTGGTTGCTGCACGGGCACATCCACCCCCACGGCGAGCCGGTGCCGGACCGGGTCGTCGGCGAAACCCGTATCCGCAACGTGGTGGGCCACCGGATCATGGAGTTCTCATGAAAGAGACGGGGTTCCCCCGCGCCGACGCGGAGAACGACTTCCTCCGCGCCCGCCGGGGCCAGGTGCTCTCGCGGCTTTCGACGTGGCTGCGCCGCGAGCCCGACGACGTCAACATCATGCTGCCGTTCCACGAGGTGGTGGAGGCGCTCGGCTACCTCGGCGAGAGCCGGATCGGCCTGCGGGTGATCAAACTGGACTCGATCGTCGGCACGGTCGACCGCAGCCGCGACTTCGACCGCCGCTTCCGCCCGACGTCGGCCCGGGTCCGCGAACGCTGGGAGCGCTTGGCTTTGGCGTCCCGGCGCGGCGAAGAGATCCCGCCGATCGAGGTGTACCGCGTGGGCGAGCTGCACTTCATCATCGACGGCCACCACCGCGTCTCGGTGGCGCTCGCGCAGGGACTGTCCACAATAGAGGCATTCGTGACGGTGGTCCGGACCAAACTGAACCCGAGCGGCATCCGCCACCGCGGCGACCTGATCGTCAAGGACTACCGGCGGTTGTTCCTGGAGCGCGTACCGCTGGCGGGCCACGCGCGGGCGTCGGTGATCGTGTCGGACCCGTGGGACTACGCGAAGCTGGGCGAACACGTGGAGGCGTGGGGATTCCGGCTGATGCAGGACGAGGGCAAGTTCTGCGACCGGGCGAGCGTGGCGCAGCGATGGTTCGACGAGGAGTTCGTGCCGGTGGTGGGGATGTTGCGGCAGGCCGGGATGGTCGGCGATCGGACGGATGCCGAGGCTTACATGTGGGTGGCGGCGGAGCGGTACCGGCTGATCCGGACCCACCGCTGGGACGACGAGGTCATCGAGACGCTCCGCTCCCGCCGCCCCTGAAGCGCCCCAATGTGGCCTTGGTTGCGTTCAACGCACCCAAGGCGGCCTTCGGTGCGTTCAACGCACCGAAGGCCACATTGGGGCGCTAGAGACCCAGCCCCGGTGTCAACGCCAGCTGCCGCACCTGGGCGAGCGTCAGTGTCGGCTCCGGACGCTGCTCCGGCAGGTGGACGTCCTTCTGCTCCAGCACCCCGCTGCTGGTCGACCAGAACTGCACCAGCGCGTTCGGCACCGCCAGCGCCACGCGGTTCTTCACGGCGTCACCAGTGCGCAGTGTCGACAGCCACATCGTGCCCTGGGGCGTCGGTTCCGTGCGGCAGGTGATCTCGTCCGGTTCGCCGCACGGTGGGCCGCCCGCGTTGCCGGTGGGCAGGATCAGGACGTACACCGAGCCGGAACCCAGCGAGTCGGTCACCCGGACGCCCATGTGGAAGATCGCCTCGCCGGGCGCGTCCCCGATCGCGTCGGCGATCAGGTGGAACGGGTCTTCCGGCGGGGTCTCCCCCGGGATCGTCAGCCGCGTGATCTGCGCTTCGGGATCCAGAAGAGACCGCACGGCCTTCCCCACCACGCAGCTCAGCCGGTCGACCAGTGCCGAGCGGGTGTCCGATGAGGACGGACAAGGCGGGCCCGCCACCGGAGCCCGGTGCGGCAGCACCACCACCGCCAGCCCCAGCGCGAGCGCCACCACGACCAGCGCCACCGCCCCCGTGAGCAGGTGCTGCCGGCGGGACCGGCGGGCCGACGCCAGCACGCCGGAAGTGGAGAGACCCAGCGGGGGCTCGCCTTCGGTCACGTAGGCCGTCAAGGCGGATCGGACGTCTTCCATCACCGCTCCTCCGCCGTCGGCGCGGGCAGGACCGCGCGCAGGGCTTCGACCCCGCGGGCCGTCTGGGACTTGACCGTGCCCTCGGCGACGCCGAGCAGCGAAGCGACCTCCGCCACCGGGAGGTCTTCGAGGAACTGCAGCACGACCATCGCGCGCTGCCGCGGCGTCAGCCCGGAAAGGGCGCGCTCCACGTCGAGCCGCACGGGGGTGTCGCGGCCCGGAGGCGACTCCTGATCGGGCGGAGAAGCCATCACGTACTCACGAACGGACGTCCGCCTCCCGGCGAGGAAGAGGTTCAGCAGGATGCGACGCGCGTAGGCGTCGACGGTGTCCGGACGCACCCGCCGCCAGCGCCGGTACAGCTGCACGAACATGGCCTGGACCAGGTCTTCGGCCTGGTGCCAGTCGCCGCAGAAGGCGAACGCCACCCGGCGGAACCGCTGCACCCGCGCGGCGAAGTACTCGCTGAAATCGAGGTCTCTCGACGCCCCCACCCGGCCCTCCTTCGCACGTTCTCAGTGTTACTAGTGCGCGGAGGGCCGGGAAGGTTCAACTCACATGTGAACAGCGCCGGGAGCGGCTTCGCCCTTCGGGACGCCCGGGCGCAGCAGCAGGCCGCTCAGCAACGCACCCGCCGCGAAGATCACCGCCGCCCACGTGAACGCCGTCGTGTAGCTCTCGATCGACGCCTCGGCCGCCAGCTGCGGCGTGGGGACCTTGCCCGCGAGGTACGACGTCGCCGCGTTGCCGGCCAGCGTCGACAGCAGCGCCGTGCCGATCGAGCCGCCGACCTGCTGCATCGTGTTGACCGCGGCCGACGCGACACCCGCGTCACGCGCCTCGACGCCGAACGTCGCGACGCTCATCGCCGGCGCCATCGCCAGCCCGATGCCGAAGCCCATCACCAGCAGCGGGCCGAGCACGCCGGAGGCGTACGTGCTCTCGAGACCGATGCCGCTCAGCCAGAACAGCCCGACGGCCGCGATCGCCATGCCCGTCGGCACCAGCGGACGCGGGCCGAAGCGCGGCAGCAGGACGGCCGTCGCCGTCGTGGCGGCCAGCATCAGCGTCGCGACCATCGGCAGGAAGCCGACGCCGCTCTCGATCGGGGTGAACTTCAGGTTCTGCTGCACGTAGAACGTCAGGAACAGGAAGATCGCGAACATGCCGATGGCGAGCAGGAACATCGCCAGGTACGAGCCGCCGCGGTTGCGGTCCAGCAGCACGCGCAGCGGGAGCAGCGGGTGCGAGACGCGCTGCTGCAGCCACACGAACACGCCCAGCAGCACGACGCCTGCCGTGAGGAACCCCCACACCGAGACCGCCGACCACGAGTCCGCCTCGGCGTTCGCGAAGCCGTAGACCAGCGCGAACAGACCGGCCGACGCGGTGACCGTGCCCGGCAGGTCGAGCTTCGGGCGCGGGCCGGCGTCCTTCTGGTTGCTCAGCAGGACCGAGCTGCCGACGAACGCGGCCACGGCGAAGATGATGTTCACGAACATGCACCAGCGCCAGTCGAGGTACTCGGTGAGCACGCCGCCGAGCAGCAGCCCGACCGCCGCGCCGCCACCGCCGATGGCGCCGAAGACGCCGAACGCGCGACCGCGTTCCTTCGGGTCGGTGAACGTGGTGGTGAGCAGCGAGAGTGCGGCCGGCGCGAGCAGCGCGCCGAACACGCCCTGTGCCGCACGCGCGATCAGAAGCATCTCGATGTTGCTGGCCGCGCCCCCGAGCGCGGACACCGCGGCGAAGCCGGCCAAGCCGACAAGCAGGGCGTTCTTGCGGCCGAAGAGGTCTGCGAGGCGCCCGCCGAGCAGCAGGAGGCTGCCGAACGCGAGCGCGTAGGCCGTGACGACCCACTGGCGGGCGTCGTTGGAGAAGCCCAGGTCGACCTGGGCGGAGGGCAGCGCGATGTTCACGACGGTCGCGTCCAGCACGACCATCAGCTGCGCCAGGCCGATCATCACCAGGATCAGCCACCGTCTGGCGTGGTGGGGGTTGTCGGCGGCGCGCGTGTCCCCCGACGGCGCGACGACGAGCGTGGACTCGGTCATGGAGTGTCCTCACAGAAAGTGATCAAGACGCTATGTGGAGTAGGTATCTCCCCTTACGAGACCCAACGTACACAAGAACCGGAGATGGTGCCTCTACTTGGTTGGTAGAGTGGGACGCATGACACGGGACACTGGTCCCGCCGCACCGGCGCGGCCGCTGCGGCGCGACGCCGAACTCAACCGCCGCCGCATCCTCCAGTCGGCCCGGGAAGTCTTCGGCCGGCGAGGCCTCGAAGCCACGCTCGACGACATCGCGCACCACGCCGGTCTCGGCGTCGGCACGGTGTACCGGCGCTTCCCCAGCAAGGAACACCTGGTCGAGGCGATGTTCGCCGAGCGGATGGAGGAGATCGGCGACCTCGCCGAGGAAGCGCTGAAGGCCGAGGACGCCTGGCAAGCGTTCGTCGACTTCACCTGGAAGTCGATCGAGCTTCATTCAGGCGACCGCGGGCTGCGCGAGATCATGCTGTCCAACAAGTTCGGCCACGAGCACGTCGCCGAAGAGAAGGCCCGCATGGTGCCCTTGATCACACAGCTCGTCGAGCGGGCCAAGGCGGCGGGCGGCCTGCGCGCCGACTTCTCCCCGACGGACATCCCGCTGCTGCACATGATGGTCGGCTCGGCGATCGAGTTCACGTCCGCGGTGGAACCGGACCTGTGGCGCCGCTGCCTGGCGATGCTGCTGGACGGGTTGCGCGCGCAGCCGGGAAAGCCGTCGCAGCTGCCCCACCCGCCGCTCGGCGTGGACGAAGTCGACGAAGCGATGTCGTGCTGGCGCCCCTGAGGGGGTGATCGGCGGCTCGCCGAGCTTGGCGTGGCGCGGGAACAGTTACAGCGGCGGCGAAGTCGCCTTCACCGCGCCCGCCGTGAGGGTGCGGGACTCGGAGGATCCCTCCGGCCCGCACCTCACCGCCGGCGCTTCTTCCTGGTTCGGCTTGCTCACCTCCGTCACTCGGACGGGATGACCGCCCACATGATCAGGTAGGCCACGAACTGCGGCCCGGGCAGCAGGCAGGACAGCACGGCCAGCAGCCGCACGGTGCTGGTCTTCATGCCCCACCGCTGGGCGAGACCCGCGCACACGCCGCCGATCATGCGGCCGTTGCGGGGACGGGACAGCCGTCGGATGGTCGGTGCGCTCATCGTCTTTCCCTTTCTTCGAACTTCGGATATCCCCACTTCACCACGGGAGCACCCGCTTCCGCATCGCTCGCGGGAAGGATCGCTCCCTTAGGGGACGGTAAAAACGAAAACCATTCGGAACCTCCGGCGAAACCCCGGAAACCGGCGCGAAATCCGGTGACCTGCACGTTCTCCGGGCAGGGCGCGAAAAACCTCTGAGAGATGTCCCCGTCAGGGCTGGTTTTTCGCTTCGATGCGGTGATACTTGCACACCGTGTACCCGCGTCTGCAGTCCTTGGTCGTCGCCATGCTCTGCGCCCTGCTCGCCGCCGGGTGCGCGACGACCCAGGCCGCTCCCGAGACGAATTCCGGGCCGACGCCGCTGACCGCGTCCGCCGCCCTCGGGGACTTCGCGACCGTCGACTACTGCAGTCTGCTCGACGTGCCCGAGGTCGCACCCGGCGCGGTCGTCACCCCGACGTTCGAGACCTGCCGGGCCGACGTCGGCACGCGCACGATCCTCGTGGGGCCGCTGGCCTTCGACTCCGACCCGAACATCAAGCCCTACGCCTACCCCGGGCCGGTGCCCGACGGCGTCGCGGTGCAGCAGTCGATGTTCAACGACCGCAGCGCGTGCACCCGCGCGATCATCTTCGCCGACGGGAACCGGCTCGACCTCTCGGTCACCGACACCGGTGACGACCAGGGCGACCGCTGCGGGGTCGCGGACGCGACCGTCGGCTCGGTCCTGGGCGCGGTCACGGCGAACCAGGTGGGACGGCTCAAGTTCCCGGAACGTTCGTGGGGCCTCGTGGCGCCGTGCGCGATGCTGGACAACCACGACCTCGACCCCCTCGCGGGCGCCGGCACCCGGCCGACGACCGGACTGTCCGGGCACAGCTGCATCCGCGGCAAGGTGAGCTTCAAGCTGACGGTGCAGACGGACGAGGACAAGGCCCCGGCCGGGCCGCCCGAGCGGCTCGGCGGCCGCGAGGCCCGGGTGCGGGTGACGGGGGCGTTCTGCTTGGTGGACACGACGCAGCCGGCGCCGGGACTGCCGGGCCGCCGGGAACTGGCGGAGCTGAGCGTGGTGGAGACGGCGGGCACGGCCGGCGACGGCACGTGCACCGTGGCCCGCGCGGCGGCGAACGTGATCCTGCCGCTGCTCCCGACGGCGTAACCCAGGCTCGACGGCGGCCGGGGCTCCCTGCCACTTTCTTCCGCGGCGATGTCGAATGACGCCGAGCGCGTTCGTGGCGAAGGTGAGAGACCGGCACCGAACTCACCACCTCGAGGAGCGCATCATGACCGCCACCTACACCTTCGACGTCTTCTGCAGCCTCGACGGCTTCGGCAGTCACCACGGCGATTGGGGCGGCTACTGGGGCAAGCAGGGCCCCGAGCTGCTCGCGCACCGCCTCGCCCAGTACAGCGAAGACCAGCGGATGGTCTTCGGTGCCACCACCTTCCGGACCACCGCGGAGATGCTGAACGCCGCTGCCGACGAGGTGCTCGACCCGTGGGTGAAGCGGCTGCGGAACCTGCCGGCCACCGTGGTGTCGAACACCCTCGTAGGACCGCTCGACTGGCCGGACGCGACCGTCCAGGGCGGCGACGCCGTCGACGTCGTGACCCGGCTCAAGAAGGAGTCCGACGTGCCGCTGCGCTCGCACGGCAGCCTGGCGCTGAACCGGGCGCTGCTGGCCGCCGGCCTGGTCGACCGCGTCCAGGTGACGCTCTACCCGGTCATCACCGGCAGGACCGGGGAGGGCCCGATCTTCGCCGGCGCCGAGGACTTCGACCTCGAGCTGCTCGAGACCCGGACGCTCGACGGCAGCATCCAGGAGCTGATCTACCGGCCCACCCTGCACCCCTGAAAGCCGTGAAGGCCTCCTTACCGGCATCTTGAGCCGGTAAGGAGGCCTTTACGGACTTGGGGCTAGTCCTCGTAGGTGAGGTTCTTGCCGTTGGACGGGTCGAACACCTTGATCTTGTCCGCGTCGAACCAGACTTCGAGGTCCTCGTTCTCCTTCGCGGACGACTCCGCCGACAGGCGGGCCACGATCTGGGACTCCGACCCCGGGACGTCGGACGACCCGCTGTCCGCGGCCAGTTCCGCCAGCTCCGCGGACGTCGCCGTCTCGCCCTCCACCGTGAAGTGGGCGAACTTCTCCGAACCCATCGACTCGAGCACGTCGATGTGCGCGGTGAACGTGCTGCCACCGGTCTTCTGACCGGCCTCCACCAGCGCCGCGTCCTCGAAGTGCTCCGGCCGGATGCCGACCAGCACCTCGCGCCGCGCGTCCGCCTTCTCCACCAGCTGACGGATCCGGTCCGTCAGCGGCGTGGTGCCCAGCGGCGTGCGCAGCTCGTTGTTCTCCAGCGTCGCCGGGAGGAAGTTCATCGACGGCGAGCCGATGAACCCCGCGACGAACAGGTTCGCCGGGTTCTCGTAGAGGAACTGCGGCGCACCGATCTGCTGCACGTACCCGCCGCGCAGCACCACGACCCGGTCGCCCAGGGTCATGGCCTCGGTCTGGTCGTGCGTGACGTACAGCGTCGTCGTGCCGAGCTGCTTCTGGATCTTCGACACCGACGTCCGCATCTGGCCGCGGAGCTTGGCGTCCAGGTTGGACAGTGGCTCGTCCATCAGGAACGCCTTCGGGTTCCGGACGATCGCCCGGCCCATCGCGACGCGCTGCCGCTGGCCACCGGAGAGGTTGGCCGGCTTGCGGTCCAGGTGCGCGTTCAGGTCGAGGATCGCCGCGGCTTCCTCCACCTTCGCCCGCACCGTCTTGTCGTCCACCTTGGCCAGCCGCAGCGGGAAAGCCATGTTCTCGCGGACGGTCATGTGCGGGTACAGCGCGTAGGACTGGAACACCATCGCGATGTCGCGGTCCTTCGGGGCCTTCTCGTTGACGCGGGCACCGTCGATCCGCAGCTCACCGGTGGTGATGTCCTCCAGCCCCGCCACCATGTTCAGCATGGTCGACTTCCCGCAGCCGGACGGGCCGACCAGGACCAGGAACTCACCGTCGGCGATGGTGATGTCCACTTCGGACACCGCGAGCGCGCCGTCAGGGTACTTCTTCGACACCTTGTCGAGGACGATTTCTGCCATGACTACCCCTTCACCGCACCGGAGGTCAGCCCCGCCACGATGCGACGCTGGAAGAACAACACGAACACAATGATCGGGATGGTGATGACGACCGCGGCCGCGCTCACCTGCCCGGTCGGGTCCTCGAACTGCGAGGACCCGGTGAAGAACGACAGCGCCGCCGGCACCGTGCGCGACGCCGTGGTCGACGTCAGCGAGATGGCGAACAGGAAGTCGTTCCAGCAGAAGATGAACACCAGGATCGCGGTGGTGAACACACCCGGCGCGGCCAGCGGCGCGATCACCTTCCGGAACGCCTGGGCCGGCGTCGCGCCGTCCATCTTCGCCGCTTTCTCCAGCTCCCACGGGATTTCCCGGAAGAACGCCGACAGCGTGTAGATCGACAGCGGCAGGGCGAACGTGATGTAGGGCAGGATCAGCCCCGGCCAGGTGTCGAACAACCCCAGGTTCCGCTCGATGTTGAACAGCGGGGTCACCAGCGACACCTGCGGGAACATCGCGATCAGCAGCGAGAGCCCGACCAGCAGCTGCTTGCCGGGGAACTCCAGCCGCGCGATCGCGTACGCGGCCATCGTGCCCAGCACCACCGCGATCACCGTCGAGATGATCGCGATGCCGATCGAGTTCACCAGCGCCAGCAGGAACTCCGACGTCTGGAAGATGTCCGCGTAGTTCTGCCAGGTCCACGACTGCGGGATGAACGACCCGTCGGTCAGCGTGTCCTTGGTCTTGAACGACAGCGAAACGACCCAGAGCACCGGCACCAGCGCGAACACCAGCACGAGGATGTCGACCAGGCCCCACCTGACTTTGCGGCCCGTCGTGACGGTTCCCATCACCATCAGCGCTTACCCCCGTCGTCCGAACCCGGTGCGGCCGTGCCGAACACCTTGATGAAGATGAAGGCGATGATCGCCACGGTGATGAAGATCAGCACCGCCATCGTCGACCCGATCCCGAGGTTGAGCCCCTTGACCAGGTTGTCGTAGGTCTGCATGGACACCGAGCCGGTGTCCTGCGCACCACCGGTGAGCACGTAGATGTTGTCGAAGATCCGGAACGCGTCGAGCGTGCGGAACAGCAGTGCCACCAGGATCGCCGGCTTCATCACCGGCAGCATGACCTTGGTGAACCGCTGCCACGCGCTCGCGCCGTCCATCGACGCGGCCTTGAGCAGGTCGTCCGGCACCAGCGCCAGGCCGGCCATCAGCAGCAGCGCCATGAACGGCGTGGTCTTCCACACCTCGGCGAGGATGATGATGAACATCGACGGCCACTGGTCGGTGAGCGGCGCGCCGTCGGAGGCCAGCCAGTTCGCGAGGTAACCGGTCTTCGGCGTCCACGCGTAGTACCACGAGAACGCCGCGACGACCGTGACGATGCCGTACGGGATCAGGGCGACCGTGCGGACCAGGCCGCGCCCGACGAGCGTGCGGTGCATGACCAGCGCCAGCGCCATGCCGAGCACGAACTCGATCGCCACCGACACCACGGTCAGGAACATCGTGGTGCCGAACGCCGTCCACCAGTAGGAGTTGGACAGCACGGCCCCGTAGTTGTCGAGGCCGACGAACTCCTGCTGCGCGGGGAACCTCAGGTCGTACCGCTGCAGCGACAGCCAGATCGAGTAGACGATCGGGTAGCCGGTGACCGCGATCATCACGAAGAACGCGGGCGCGCACAGCCAGAGCCCGAGCTTCCGCTCGGCCTTCTTCCCTTCGGAGAGCGCGGGCTTGCCCTTCTTGCGGGAGGTCGCCTCATCGGCGACCGTGGCCCCGGCGGTGTCCGCCGGAGTCGAGTCCTGGACGGTCACGGGATCACTCCCTTCGACTGGAGCGCGTCGTTGAGCTGCTCACGCAGCTTGTCCGCGGTGGCCTGCGGGTCGATTTCACCCGGCGGGGAAAGGACTTTCGACATCACCGTCGACATGTTCTGGTACGCCGGGGTCAGCGGCCGCACCGCCGAGTCCTTGATGGCGTCGATGATCGAGTCGCGCATCGGGTACTTGAGCGCCATGTTCGGGTTGTCGGCGCTCGCCGGCTTCGACGGGTCGAGCGGCGTGTCGTTGTGGTACACCGATTCGATGGTCGGCGGCACACCGTCGTTGATCGCCGAGAACTTCTGGTTCTCCGCGTTGCGCAGGCACAGCGCCGCCTCGAACGCCTCGGGCTTGTGCTGCGACAGCGAGCTGACGCCGAGGTCGTAGCCGCCGATCGTGGTCTTGGCCGGCGTGCCGGCCTGCGCCTCGGGGTAGACGGCCCACTTGAAGTGCGAGACGTCCTGCGGCTTTTCCTTGGCGTAGGAGGCGTAGACGAACGGCCAGTTGAGCTCGAACGCGGCGTCACCGCGCTGGAACGTCTGCCGGACGTCGTCCTCCTTCGAGTTGGTCAGCGAGGGGTCGGTGATACCCGACGACGCGATCTGCTTCAGCAGGGCGAGTGCCTTCACCGCGCCGTCGTCGAGGACGACGGACTTGCCGTCGTCGGACAGGATGTGGCCGCCCATCGACTCCACGAGCGTGTTGTAGAAGACGACGAGGCCTTCGTACTGCGCGCCGGTGAAGACGATACTGTAGGGCTTGCCCTGCGCTTTGAGCTCCTTCGACTTGGCGATCATCTCGTCCCACGTCTTCGGCGGCGTGGGCGTGATGCGGTCGTCGTACCAGAGCAGCTGGACGTTGGTGTTCTTCGTGGCCGCGTAGAGCTTCCCGTTGTAGGTCGCCGTTTCCAGCGGTCCCTGCAGGACGCCTTCGGTCGCTGCCGCCTTGTTCTGGTCCTTCCACTCCTCGACCCAGCCGGCTTCGGCGAACTCCGAAACCCAGGTCACGTCGAGGCCGAGGACGTCCATCGCGGTGTCGCCCGCGGCGAGCCGCCGGGCCATCTGCAGGCGCTGGTCGTCCGCGCCGCGCTGCAGCTTGTTGTAGACGATTTCGTACTTGCCGTTCGCCGCCGCGTTGCAGTTGTCGACGACTTTCTGGAAGCTGTCTTCGGGCGCGTAGTAGACGTTGATCTTGAGCCCGCCGCTCGAGCCGCAACCGGCCAGCATGCCGGTCACCAGTGCCCCTGCCCCCAGCAGGACCGCGGTACGGCCGGGCGAGCGCCCCCGTTTGCCCGCGCCGATCCTCTTCCCCATAAGGCCTCCTCACCCGCATGCACGCCGGAAACCGCGGTGCCCGGCGGGCACCACGACGCGATGAGGCGAACCGCGCCAGCACCCCGACGTGCTAGTGATCGGGCCGCCGCGCTGGTTGGACGAGGCCGCCCGACTGGTGTCGGACAACTTATGCCGGGCGATCACACCCCGCAAGCAGTATCGGTAACGATTCAGCCCACTGCAGCTCGAACTGTGATTTTCCCCTGATAATGGCGGTTTTTTTCAGGTCGTCGCCGTCGGTGGCTTAAGGGCGAGCTTGGCGAGCAGCTCACGGGCCCGCTCGGCCGACCGGGGCTGGCACAGGACGTCGTAGCGGCCGGCGACGAGCTGGCTCGCCGAGGAGAAGTCCGGCCGCCGCCCGCGCGACATGCCGTACCCGATGGCGGCGAACATCAGCCCGGAGAGGACGCCGAGCACGAGCCCGGTCAGCACCTGCAGCACGAAGCCCTGGTTGACGAACAGCCCGAGCAGCAACCCGGCGAACACGCCGAACCAGGCTCCGGAGACGGCGCCGGTGGCGAGCACCCGGCCCCAGCTGAGCTTCCCGATGACCCGCTCGACGAGCATCAGGTCCACTCCGACGATCGTGACGTCGCCGACGGAGAATTCGCTGTCCGCGAGGAAGTCGACGGCCTGCTGCGCCTCGCCGTAGGTCGCGTACGACCCGATCGGCCAGCCGGTCGGCGGGGTCGGCAGCCGCGGCAGGCCGCCGGGCGCCGGGCGTCCGCCAAAGGGACTACTCACCATCATCACCTGCGCACTCGTGGGTCCGGGCGTCCATCTTGTCAAGAACGCCCGGACCGTGCGAGCCGCTTACCCCGAAAGGCCGGGGCCGGTGGTCGGACGCCGGTTGTCGCCGTATCGACAAACGGCGCCCCGAGCGTCAGGAGCGGGACTTGTACTCCCGCAGCAACCCCCGGCTGATGATGGTCTTCTGGATCTCGCTCGTGCCTTCGCCGATCAGCAGGAACGGTGCCTCGCGCATCAGCCGCTCGATCTCGTACTCCTTCGAGTACCCGTAACCGCCGTGGATGCGGAACGAGTCCTGCGTGACCTCCGCGCAGTACTCCGACGCGATCAGCTTCGCCATCCCCGCCTCGACGTCGTTGCGCTCGCCCGAGTCCTTCAGCCGCGCGGCGTTCACCATCATCAGGTGCGCCGCCTCGACCTTCGTCGCCATCTCGGCCAGCTTGAACGCCACGGCCTGGTGCTCGGCGATCGCCTTGCCGAACGTCTTGCGCTGCTGGGCGTACTCCACCGCCAGCTCGAACGCCCGGATCGCGATGCCGCACGCCCGCGCCGCGACGTTCACGCGGCCGACCTCGACACCGTCCATCATGTACGCGAAGCCCTTGCCCGGCGCCTCGCCGAGCACCATGTCCGCACCGATCCGGTAGCCGTCGAAGACCGCTTCGGTCGTGTCGACGCCCTTGTAGCCCATCTTGTCGATCTTGCCGGGGATGGTCAGCCCCGGCGCCACCTCGCCGAAGCCCTCCGGCTTCTCGACCAGGAACGTCGTCAGGTTCTGGTGGGCCTTCTCGGCACCTTCGTCGGTCTTGACCAGCAGCGCGATCAGGTTCGACGAGCCGCCGTTGGTCAGCCACATCTTCGAGCCGTCGACGACGTAGCCGTCGTCGGTCTTCTTCGCCTTCGTCTTGATGGCCGCGACGTCCGACCCGAGGTCCGGCTCCGACATCGAGAACGAGCCGCGCACCTCGCCGGTCGCCATCCGCGGCAGGAAGTGCTGCTTCTGCGCCTCGGTGCCGTGGCGGGTGATCATGTGCGCCACGATGAAGTGCGTGTTGATGACGCCGGACACGCTCATCCAGCCCCGCGCGATCTCCTCGACGACCAGCGCGTAGGTCAGCAGCGACTCACCGAGCCCGCCGTACTCCTCCGGGATGGTGATCCCGAACAGGCCCATCTCCTTCATGCCCTCGACGATGTCCGCGGGGTACGTGTCGGAGTGCTCGAGCTCCTGCGCGTGCGGGATGACCTCCTTGTCCACGAACGAGCGGACGGTCGCGAGGATCTCCGACTGCACGTCGGTGAGGCCGGCGGTCTGGGCGAGACGGGCCATCACGGCTCCCTTTCCGGTTGCGACGCCGGCTCCCGGCGCTGGGTTACCGGTGAGTATGACCCCAAAGCCGCCACCCTGCTATGAGGGCGCTCACGCTCCGCCTGATCGGCGCGCCCGGCCGGCGATCTTCGTCCCGGGGCCCGGCGTTGCCCACGGCCGCTTCCGCTGACCGGCTAAGTTGAGGTCCTGCACGCACCGAGGGGACCCGCCATGACCGACCCGTCCGGGGACAAGGACCGTCCGGCCGATCCGACCGTGTCGTACGACCCGCCGCCCACCGCGGAACCCGCGCCGTACGCGCCGGAGAACTACGACGCGCCGGCCGACAGCACGATCGCGGACACCACGGCCGCCGACACGACGGTCTCGGACACCACGATCGCCGACGCCCCGGCCACGCCGTCGGCGCCGGAGCAGCCCGGCCGGCTGCCGCCGGGCGCGTTCGAGGCTCCCGCCGCGCACATCCCCGGCACGCCGTACGTGGCTCCGGGTCAGCCGCAGCCGGTGTACCAGTACCCGTACCAGCAGCAGCCGTACCCGCCGGCCTACGGCCAGCCGTACGGCGGCCCGGCGCCCTACGTCCAGCCGCCGTACGTCCCCGTCGCACCCCGGCAGGACAACGCCCTGGCGACCGGCGCGCTGGTCTGCTCCATCCTCGGCTTCTGCTCCGGCATCACCGCGATCGCCGGGCTGGTCATGGGCCACATCGCGCTGAGCAAGACGAACCGCGGCGAAGGGGGCGGCCGCGGCGTGGCCACGGCCGCCGTGATCGTGGGCTACGTGGTGATCGCGCTGTGGGTCGGCTTCTTCACCACGCTCATCATCCTGGGTGCGAACGGTCAGCTGAGCTAGTCGGCCGGCCCTGAACACCGGCCGGGCTCACGCGGCTCGGCTACGAACGTCTTGAATGAGTCATTCAGGGCGCGGGAGGTCCTGAATGACTCATTCAAGACCTCGGCCGCGCTGCCCAGGGGCGATTTCCACGCGGTGCGGGCCAGTGAACGCGAACGGCCGGCTGAGCTAGTCGGCCGGCAGCACCGCGTCGCCGGGGCTGCGCGGCGACGGCGTCGCGTGGCCGTTCGCCTCCGGCTTGGCTTCCCCGAGTTCGAGCTCCGGCTGGGGCTCGGGCGCCTCGGGCGCGGGTGCGGGAGCGGACGCGGGAGCCGGCGCAGCGGGCCTCGGCGTCTGCGCGTCCAGGAACCGCAGCAGCTCCACCGGGAACGGCAGCACGAGCGTCGAGTTCTTCTCCGACGACACCTGCACGACCGTCTCCAGCAGCCGCAGCTGCAGCGCCGCCGGGGTGTCGGCCATCTGCGCGGCGGCCTGCGAAAGCTTGTACGACGCCTGCAGCTCACCGTCGGCGGAGATGACGCGCGCGCGCCGTTCCCGCTCCGCCTCGGCCTGCCGCGACATCGAGCGCTTCATCGCCTCCGGCAGCGCGACGTCCTTGATCTCGACGCGGTCGATGTGGATGCCCCAGTCCAGCGCCGGGCTGTCGATCATCAGCTCCAGGCCCTCGTTGAGGCGTTCGCGGTTGGAGAGCAGGTCGTCGAGCTCGCTCTTGCCGATGATCGAGCGCAGCGACGTCTGCGCGACCTGGCCGACCGCCGACCGGTAGTCCTGGACGTTGACCGCCGCGACGACCGGGTCGATGACCTTGAAGTAGACGACCGCGTCGACCCGGACGGTGACGTTGTCCCGGGTGATGCCGTCCTGGGCGGGCACCGGCATGGTCACGATCTGCATGTTGACCTTCTGCATCCGGTCCACGAACGGCACCAGCAGCGTCAGGCCGGGGTCCGAGACCCGGGCCCGCACCCGGCCGAACCGGAAGACCAGTCCTCGTTCGTACTGCCTCACGACGCGCACGCCGGCCGCGAGCCAGGCTCCGCCCGCGACGACTACGGCGCTGAGGATCTCCACCACCATGGCTGCTCCCGGGGTTGCGTTTTCCCCTGAAAAACCAGCGTACGCCCGTGTCGACCAGGACGAAACGCACTGGACGGGACCAGCAGACTGGGGTGGTGAACGATCTCCGCGTCCCGCCGCTGTTCGCCCGCCGGGCTCCCCGCGTGCTCGGCCCGGAGGCCGCGGGGTGGGTGGCCGCCCTGCCGGACCTGGCCGCCGGGTACGCCCGGAAGTGGGGGCTGACGTTCGAGGGCGAGGCGATGCACGGCTACGTCGGCGTGGTGCAGCCCGCGCGGCTCGCCGACGGTACGCCGGCGGTGCTGAAACTCGGTTGGCGCGAAGAAGAATCCGCCGACGAGCCGCTCGCACTGTCCACATGGGCCGGTCGGGGTGCGGTGCTGCTGCTGGAGTCCGCGCCGGACGACGGCGTCCTGCTGCTCGAACGGCTCGACCCCGGGCGCACCCTCGACGACCTCCCGCTGCGCGAGGCCGTCCCGCTCCTCGGCGAGTTGGCGCGGCGCCTCGCCGTGCCTGCTCCGTCCGGCCTGGCCAGGAGTGTGCGCGCCGAAGCCGAAACCCTCGTCGAGGACCTGCCCCGCCGGTGGGCCGCGCTCGGCGAGCCGTTCGACCGGCGGCTCGTCGACGACGCCGTCGCGGTCTGCCGCGAGTTCGGGCCGTCCGCGGGTCAACTGCTGGTCAACGAGGACCTGCACTTCCAGAACGTCCTGGCCGGCACGCGGGAGCCGTGGCTGGTCATCGACCCGAAACCGCTGTCCGGCGACCTCGAGTGGGGCGTCATCCCGTTGTTCTGGAACCGCTTCACCGAGTCCACACTGGACGAACGGTTCGCCCTGATCGTCGCTTCCCAGGAGCTCGACGCCGATCGCGCCCGCGCGTGGACGCTCGTGCGCGCGGTGCAGAACTGGATCTGGATGCTCGAAGACCTCGAAGCGTTCGAAGCGGACAGCGACGACCCGGCGTTCGTCACCGTGCCGGAAATCGCTCCGTGGGCGACCAGCCGATAGGGTCGGCGGCATGGCCGCGGTCAACAGGGTTTTCGCAGCTCAGCTGTCCGGGTTGCCGGTGTTCGGACCGGACGGCGAGTCCATCGGCCGGGTCCGCGACCTGGTCGCCGGCCTGCGCCTCGACGCGCAGCCGCCGCGGATCCTCGGCCTGGTCGTCGAGCTGACCACCCGGCGCCGGGTGTTCGTGCCGATGTTGCGCGTCACCTCGATCGAACCGAACGCCGTGACCCTCGCCACCGGCTCGGTCAACATGCGCCAGTTCAACCAGCGCCCCAACGAGGTCCTGGTGCTCGGCCAGCTGCTCGACGCGCACGCGACGCTGGCCGGGTCCGACACGCGGATCACCGTCGTCGACGCCGGGATGGAGCCGACGCGCACCCGCGACTGGGTGCTGGCGAAGCTCGCCATCCGCGAGCGGCGCCTCGGGCTGGGGCGCCGCCGGGCGGCCATGCAGGTGCTGCGCTGGGAGGAGGTCGCCGGCCTGGGGCTCGCGGACCTGGCGAAGCAGCCGCAGGGCGCGGGCCAGCTGCTCATGCTGTTCGACACCATGCGCTCGGTCGACGTCGCGGCGACCGTCCGCGACCTGCCGCTCAAGCGCCGGCACGAGGTCGCCGACGCGATGGACGACGAGCGCCTCGCCGACGTCCTCGAGGAGCTGCCGGACGACGACCAGAAGGAGCTGCTGTCCTACCTCGCCGAGGAGCGCGCGGCCGACATCCTCGAGGCGATGAACCCGGACGACGCCGCCGACCTGCTCGCCGAGCTCGCCCCCGCGGAGCAGAGCCGGCTGCTGGAGCTGATGGAGCCGGAGGAGTCCGCGCCGGTCAAGCGGCTGCTGGCCTACTCGTCCGACACCGCGGGCGGCCTGATGACCCCGGAGCCGGTCGTGCTCACGCCCGACACGACGATCGCCGAGGCGCTGGCCCACATCCGCAACGCCGAGCTGCCGCCCGCGCTGGCCAGCATGGTCTTCGTCTGCCGCCCGCCCACCGCGACGCCGACCGGGCGCTTCGTCGGCGTCGTGCACTTCCAGCGGCTGCTGCGCGAGCCGCCGGCCGAGCTCGTGGCGAGCGCCGTCGACACCGGCCTGGCGGCGCTGCGGCCCAATGCGACGCTGGCCGAGGTCACGCGGTACTTCGCCGCCTACAACCTGACCTGCGGGCCGGTCGTCGACACCGAAGACCACCTGCTCGGCGCGGTCACCGTGGACGACGTCCTCGACCACCTGCTGCCCGAGGACTGGCGCGAGACCGGCCTGCACGACACCACCGGCGAGACCGGCGAGCACCTGGAGGCCGACCGTGCCTGAACCGACGTCCCGACGGCGGCTGGACCAGCCGCGCAGCCAGAGCCGGTTCAAGCTGAACATCGACCCCGACACCTTCGGCCGCTTCACCGAGCGGATCGCGCGGTTCCTCGGCACCGGCAAGTACCTGTTCTGGCAGACGCTGCTGGTGATCATCTGGATCGCGATGAACCTCGCCGCGGTGTCGCTGCAGTGGGACCCGTACCCGTTCATCCTGCTCAACCTGGCCTTTTCGACCCAGGCGGCGTACGCGGCGCCGCTGATCCTGCTCGCGCAGAACCGGCAGGACGACCGCGACCGCGTCTCGCTGGAGGAAGACCGCAACCGCGCTACGCAGACGAAGGCCGACACCGAGTACCTGGCCCGGGAGCTGGCGGCGCTGCGGCTGGCGGTCGGCGAGGTCGCGACGCGGGACTACCTCCGCAGCGAGCTGGACCGGCTGCGGGAGGACCTCGACGTCCAGCCCCGGAAGGCCAAACCGAACCGCACTCCTACCGGTACGTAACATGGATGGCGTGACCAGTACGCAGCAGCTCCCCAGCGTCGACGACGTCCGCAGCGCGCTGAAGAGCGTGCAAGACCCCGAGATCCGGAAACCCATCACGGACCTGGGGATGGTCAAGGACGTGGTCGTCGGCGACGACGGCGTCGTCACGGTCGGGATCTACCTGACGGTGGCGGGCTGCCCGCTGAAGGCGACGCTGACCAACGACACCCGCGACGCGGTGTCGAAGCTCCCGGGCGTGGTGGACGTCCGCGTGGAGCTCGACGTCATGAGTGACGAACAACGCACCAACCTGCGGAAGTCGCTGCGCGGGGACGCTGAAGAGCCGGTGATCCCGTTCGCGCAGCCGGGTTCGATGACGCGGGTGTACTGCGTGGCGTCGGGCAAGGGCGGCGTCGGCAAGTCGTCGGTCACGGTGAACCTGGCCGCGGCGATGGCTTCTCGCGGGTTGTCCGTGGGTGTCGTGGACGCGGACATCTACGGCCACTCGATCCCCCGCATGCTGGGTACGCGCGAGAAGCCGACCAAGGTCGACACGATGATCATGCCGCCGCAGGCGCACGGCGTGAAGGTGATCTCGATCGGCATGTTCACGCCGGGCAACACCCCGGTGGTGTGGCGCGGGCCGATGCTGCACCGCGCGCTGCAGCAGTTCCTGGCGGACGTCTTCTGGGGCGACCTGGACATCCTGCTGCTGGACCTGCCGCCGGGCACCGGCGACATCGCGATCTCGGTGGCCCAGCTGATCCCGAACGCGGAGATCCTGGTGGTCACGACGCCGCAGCAGGCCGCGGCGGAGGTGGCCGAGCGGGCCGGCGCGATCGCGCTGCAGACGCGTCAGCGCGTCGCCGGGGTCATCGAGAACATGTCGTGGCTGGAGCAGGCAGACGGCTCCCGCCTGGAGATCTTCGGCTCGGGCGGCGGGCAGACGGTGGCCGAGTCGCTGACGAAGTCGATCGGGTCCGAGGTGCCGCTGCTGGGCCAGGTGCCGTTGGACCCGCGGCTGGTCGAGCAGGGTGACTCGGGGACGCCGCTGGTGCTGTCCACGCCCGACGCACCGGCGTCCGCGGTGCTGAAGGAAGTGGCGAAGAAGCTGACGGTGCGGGCGCGCGGCCTGGCCGGGATGATGCTGAACGTCACCCCGGCCGGCCGCTGAACCTTTTTCAGGAGCAGCGCCAGACGTACGGAGTCGAGTGCCGCGTGGCGGAGTCGTAGCGGTAGCCGCCCGCGGTGCCGTCGTCGCCGATGACGACGGGCAGATCGGCCTTGAGGTCACCGAACTTCGAGACGAAGGTGCCCTGGTTCCAGACGCCGTAGCCGGTGCCGGCCGCGTCGTTGCCGCCGTTCGCCTCGTCGAGGCGGCCGGTGATCAGGCCGCTGGAGTTGATCGAGAAGCCCGGGTTGCCGTTGGACAGGTTGTAGCTGGACTTCGGCAGCACGTGGGCCGCGTGCTGCTGGTCCCAGTAGACGCCGACCTTCTTGCCGTTGTAGACGCCGTAGCCGACGACGCGGCCGTCCTTGATGGCCTCGGGCCACGCGTTCTCCAGACCCGGCAGGGTGCCGAGGTGCGTGAGTGTCCCGTCGCGCCAGATGTCCCCGCTGTTCAGCACGATCGAGCCGTCCGCGTCCACGGCCGCCAGGCCGATGCCCGCCGGGAGGCCGGTCAGGAGCGTCACGGTGCCCGGCTGGTCGGCGGCCCAGCGGACCGCGATCTGGCCCGAGCCGTTCTGCTTGCGCACGACGCCGATGACGTCGCCGGAGCCGGTGATGCCGATGGCGGCCGACCGCGTGTAGCCCGCGGGCAGCTGACTCGACGTCGGCAAGGGCAGCTGGATCAGCGTGCCACCGGAGCTCTTGAACGCCCGCTCGAAGAGGAAGCCGGCCCCGAAGATCGAGTAGTTCGCCGTCCCTGCGACAACGCCCGAACGGTTCTCGGCGGCCACGGCGGCACCGTTGGTCCCGGCCGTGCCGAGGTCGGCGTACGTCCCGCCGGTCCAGGAAGCGGCGCGGCGGGTCTCGCCGAACGCGTCGGTCGGGAGCGCCCAGCCGGCGAAGTTCCCCTTGCCGTCGGTCGCGGTGACTTCCGCGCTCACGGAGGTGCCGGCGCTCAGGGCAGTGGGCTTCCAGGCGCACGCGGCGGCCGTCTCTGTCGCGGATGCCGTTTGCGCCGATCCCAGCAGGCCGGCCGCGAGCAGCGCGCAGCCCAGCGATCTGAGTTTCATCGTCTCCCCTTCGATTGCGGGCGGCGGACAGCCACCCCCACTCGAACGTAGGAGGGAAACGATCACCGGGGTCAGGGACGCGAACGGGGACTAGGGAAATCCCCGGAGACCGTGCGCGAACGGGCGGCGTTCGCCGACTGCACGAACGACTCGGCTGAGAACTCCCCGGGACAGGACGCGGGTTCAAAGTCCGGGGTCGCGGGTCGGCTGGGCGGCGCGTCCGAGTTTCGTGGACAGCGCGGCGAGTGCGAACGTCTTGAATGACTCATTCAGGTCTTCGGAGGTCCTGAATGACTCATTCAAGACCTAACCGCCGACGCTACGTGGCGTCCGGGTCGATCGGCGGGCGCTCGCCGGGCTTGAGCGGCTCCGGCTGCCGGGTCTGGCCGACGGTGGACCCGTTCGAGCCGTTCGTCCCGTTGGAACCGTTGGTGCCGCCCAAGTTCGGGCTGCCGTTCGTGATGCCCTTGAGGCCGAGCGGGTCCGCGTCGCCGTCGAAGAGGTGCTGCGTCACCACCCGCTTCGGGTCGAAGTTGCGCAGCCCGCGCAGGTCTTCGAGGGGTTTGCGGAGCTGGTCGAACTCCGGGCCCATCTCCTCGCGGAGCTGCTCCCGCGCACCGGTCGCGAAGTCACGGACCTTCTTCACGCTCTTCGCGAGCCAGGACGCCGCTTCGGGAAGCCGTTCCGGGCCGAGGATGAAGAGACCGGCGATGATGAGGACGAGGATTTCCCCCCATCCGACACTGTCGAACACCCGTCTACCTCCGCTCGGAACCTACCCGCTCAGGGTACCCGCCCCGGCCCGCGCTCCGGCAGGCCGAACACGGGAACTCAGTCGGAAGCCAGGGTTACGTCGACGACGAAGCTCGCGCCGTCCCGGGCCAGCTGCACGGGGACGACCTCGCCGACGTCGTGGGCGCGCACCGCGACCGTCATCTCGGCGGAGTCCCGCACCAGGCGGCCACCGATCTTCGTGATGACGTCGCCCTCCTTGATGCCGGCGTTCGCGGCCGGCCCGCCGGGCGCGACGTTCTTCACCTGGGCGCCCATGGTGGACGAGCCGGCGACCGTCGAGGACGCGTTGATGCCGATGTCGGCGTGCTGGACCTTGCCGTCCTTGATCAGGGCTTTCGCGATCTTGACCGCGTAGTCGCTGGGGATGGCGAAGCCGATGCCGATGCTGCCGCCGTCGGCGCCGGAGGAGCGGATCGAGGAGTTGATCCCGACGAGTGCGCCGGTGGCGTCGACGAGCGCGCCACCCGAGTTGCCGTGGTTGATGGCGGCGTCGGTCTGGATGGCCTCGTAGGTGACCGGCGGGGCGCCGTTGTCACCGCCCGCAGTGATCGGCCGGTTGAGGGCGCTGACGATGCCGGCGGTCACGGAGTTCTGCAGCGCGAGCGGCGAGCCGATGGCCATCACAGTGTCGCCGACCTGCAGGTCCGAGGACTTGCCGATCTGCAGCACGGTCGGGTTGGTGACGTTGACCTTGACGACGGCGAGGTCGGTCTTCTGGTCGGAGCCGACGAGCTTGCCCTCGGTGCGGGTGCCGTCGATGAAGATGGCGGTGACCTTGACGCCCGGGTCGGCGCTCGCGGAGGAGATGACGTGCTCGTTGGTGAGGATGTAGCCCTGCGGGTCGATCATGACGCCGGAGCCCTGCTCACCGGAGTCGGCACCGGGCTTGAAGACCTCGAGCGAGACGACGGCGGGCGCGACGCGCTTGGCGATCTCGGCGACCGAGCCGGCGGGACGTTCCTTGGCGGCCTCGGCTTCGGAGATGGTGGCGGAGCCGGTGAGCTCGTTGCCGGTATCGGCGACCCACCAGCCGACGAGTCCGCCGACGGCCCCGACGAGCAGGGCAACGACGCCCAGCAGGGCGAGAGCCTTGGGCTTGACCCGCCGTCCGAAGAGCACCTCGGGCAGGCTGAGCAGGGCACCGGGCGGACGTTTGGCGGGCTTTTCCTCGTCTTCGGCGGGCATGGCGGGGCCGGCGAGAACGGCGCCCGCGCCGGGATCGCGCCAGGGATCGCTGGTGCTGTGCCACAGGGGCGGATCTTGTGCTTTCGGTTCCCCTGTGGCCTCACGCGGCCGTTCGAGCAGCACACCCTCGGCCCCGGGCGGCCGCCGGAAGGCCTCGGCGAGCGATTCGGGAGCGGGCGGCGCGAGCCGGACACCGTTGGACTTCTGCGGGGAGTAGAGCTGGTCGAACGCCCCGTCGACGCCACTCGGCCTGCCGAAGACGGCGGCCTGCGCCGGATCGACGGCCGGCCGCGCGAGCGGCCGCGGACCCAGCCGGTCGGCATCGCGCGCGCCGGGCTGCTCGGGATTCACGTTCGGCTCGGTCATCATTCCCCGGTGCAGAAGATCAGGTGGCTGGGCGTGACGATACCCAAGCCCGGTGCTCCGAGTCTGCCGGTACGTCAGTGAAATGGCTGTTGCTTGAGCCGGTTGTCCCCAAGGGGCGGGCAATGTGGACAAACCGGGGACTCAGTCGCTGATCAGGGCTTTCCGTCGGGGGGCGGCGATAGACTGGACTCGGGGACGCCCCCCAGGGACGGGCGGGGGCTGCTTTTGGGTCTTGACTCCGGCTGGGCAGCTTTGGTGGCGTAGGGGCTGGCTGGTCGCCGCGCCGTGGTGTTGTGAAAGACCCTTTTACCTCGTCTGGCGACATGAAAGAGTCGTTCACGACGTTCGAGCTGCCCGCCGACAGCCTGGGCCGGCCGCGCCGGCCCGGGATCTTGCCGAGGACCGGCGGACGTCCTCCGAGGCTGCAGGGGTCGGGCCGGCGTGGCCCGGGTGGCACACTCCCGGCGCGAGGTCGCGGCGCTGAGCCGTCTTGAATGAGTCATTCAGGACCTCCGAAGACCTGAGTGAGTCATTCAAGACGTCCGAGCCACCCCCCGACAGCGCGAGCCGACCACCCGGCCCCGGACATACCGAAGGCCGCCACGAGGAATCCCTCATGGCGGCCTTCGCGGGAAACAAGTCTCAGCGGATACCGGCCGGCACCGCGACCGGTGTCGTGCTCGCCGGCGTCGAAGCGGGCACCACCACCGGCTGCGGCACCGCCATCTGGGCCGGCAGCAGGTTCGCCTGCTGCGGCACCCCGCCGCCGTTCTCCGGGCTGCCGTCGCCGCTGTCCGCGGTCGTCCCGACCAGCGCCAGCGCGCTCAGCACCAGCCCGGACACCACCACACCGGCCCCCTGCGCGGCGCGGCGCTTAAGCCGGCCGCCGCCGAGAACGTGCGGTGACTGGCCCAGGGGCGCCGATGATCCCAACGGCGCGACACCACCCAGGACCCCCGTGTCGCGCAGTCCCGCGACCCGGTCGGGGCGCTGGACCGCGACCAGCTGGCCGTCGGCCGTGATGGCCAGGTTGTCCGGTGCGCTCGGGAGCTCCGTGTGCTCCGGGATCGACTGCAGGCTCGCCAGGAACCCCGCCGACATCGACGGCGCACCCGCGCGGCGGATCGCGTCCACCGTCTGGCGCTGGGCGCGCACCTCGGCGGCGCACGCCGCGCAGCGCGTGATGTGCGACGCCGCCCGGTCACGGGCGCCGTGCGTGAGCTCCCCGTCGACGAACGCCACCACGGCGTCCGGCAGGAGGTGCGACTCGGGGAGTGCCCAGCCTCGGGGTGCGGTCATACCGACACCTTCGCAGACTCCGCAGCGTGAGCGCGCCGACGTTCGAGCGACGCGCGCAGCGCCTGACGCCCGCGGTGGATGCGGCTGCGGACGGTGCCCAGCTTGACGTTGAGCGTCGCGCCGATCTCCTCGTACGAGAGGCCTTCGACGTCACACAGCACCACGGCGGCGCGGAACTCGGGCGGCAGCTCGTCGAGCGCGGCCTGCAGGTCCGGGTCCAGGTGGGTGTCGGAGAAGACCTGCTCGGGGCTGGGGTCGTCGCCCACGATGCGGTCGGTGTCCTCCGGCAGGCCTTCCATCCGCACTCGCGAGCGGCGGCGGGCCATGTCGAGGAACAGGTTGGTGGTGATCCGGTGCAGCCAGCCCTCGAACGTGCCGGGCTTGTAGGACGCCAGCGACCGGAAGACCCGGATGAAGGTCTCCTGGGTGAGGTCCTCGGCGTCGTGGGCGTTGCCGGTCAGGCGGTAGGCGAGGCGGTAGACCCGGTCGCTGTGCTCGCGGACGACCTCGTCCCAGGACGGCGGCGTCCAGGCCGCTTCGTCCAGGGACACGGGCTCAGCCGCGTCGGCGTCGTTATCGGCAACGGCGTTCTGCATCGCGGGAGCAGGCACCTCCATCTGTGTTTCTCCTGTCTGCTCCACCCAACGCGGGCTGTGGCCACGGTGTTCCCCGTGCGCTCGGATTTCAGTCTCTCCGGACTCCTTATGGTTCTAGTGAGACTGGACTGAGAGCAGGCTGAGAACTTCTTCCGGGGTGCTTACCAGGGAGCCTGCGCGGATTTATCGACAACCAACGCTAACCTCCGTGCGTGAACACGCCCACCCCTGCGGCCGCACCGGCCGACTCCGGGTTCGTCGACGGGTACCTGCCCGACGACGAGGTGCTGTCTTCGGCGCGCGCGCGGGCCGATGACCTGGGCTGCAGCTCGCTGAGCGCGGGTGCGGGCGCGACCCTGCGCTTCCTGGCCGCGACGCTGCGCGCGAAGGCCGTCGTCGAGGTCGGCACCGGCGCCGGGGTGAGCGGGCTGAGCCTGCTGCGCGGGATGGCGCCCGACGGCATCCTGACCTCGATCGACGTCGAGCCGGAGTACCAGCGGGCAGCGCGCTTGACGTTCCGCGAGGCCGGCTACGCGCCGGGCCGGACGCGGCTCATCGTCGGGCGCGCGCTGGACGTCCTCCAGCGGCTCACGCCGGGCGGCTACGACCTGGTGTTCGTCGACGCCGCGCACATCGAGTACCCCGGCTGCTACGAGCTGGGCGTGTCGCTGCTGCGGCGCGGCGGGATCATCGCGTTCCACAACGTGCTGGCCGGCGGCCGCGTGATCGACCCGTCCCACCGCGACCCGGAGACCCTGGCGCTGCGCGAGGTGGCGCGGGCGTTCCGGGAGGACGAACGCCTGGTCCCGGCGCTGCTCCCGGTCGGCGGCGGACTGCTGGTCGCGGCCGCGACCTGACGCCGGCGCGGCTCAGCCCTCGGCCGCGGTGGTCAGCACGTGGTCGCGGAAGCCGGTCACGGCCGGGGTCATCGGCTCGTCCGCCCGCCAGACCAGCCCGATCGTCCGGTGAGGCCGCGGATCCAGTGGCACCTCCGCCACTCCCGCCGGGCTGCCCGGGCCGAAGCGCGGCAGCAGCGCCACCCCCAAGCCCGCCGCCACCAGGCCGCGGACTGTGTCCGACTCCTGGCCCTCGAACGCGATCCGTGGCGTGAAGCCGGCTGCCGCGCACAGCTCGTCGGTCAGCGTCCGGACGCCGTACCCCTGCTCCAGCAGCACGAACTCCTCGTCGGCCAGCTCCGCCATCCGGACCGACTCCCGGCCCGCCAGGCGGTGGCCCGCCGGGACCGACAGCAGGATCTCCTCGTCGACCAGGCCCGCCGTGGCCAGCGAAGGCGCCGCGGGCAGGGGCGCCAGCAGGGCCAGGTCCAGTTCGCCGCCCGCCAGGCGGTCGAGCATCTCCTGCCGCGAGCCCTGGACCAGCGTGAACCGCACTCCGGGGTACCGCGCCCGGTGCCCACGCAGCAGCGACGGCACCAGCGACCGCCCGAGCAGGTGCAGGAACCCGAGCACGACGTGCCCCGACTCCGGCGCCACCTCCTCGCGCGCCAGCCGGACGCCCGTGTCGACCGCAGCCAAGCCGCGCTCGGCCGCTTCGGCCAGCAGCTCCGCCGCGCGCGTGAGGCGGATGCCGCGGCCGTCCGGGACCGTGAGCGGCGCGCCCAGCGCGTCGGCCAGCGCCGCGAGCCGGCGGCTCACCGTCGGCTGCGGCACGCCCAGCAGTTCGGCCGCGCGTGTGACGTTCCTCGTCTCGCGCAGCGCGGCGAGCAGTGGCAGGTGCGGCGCCACCTGCGCCGACAGCGAGTCATACGTCATCGCATCAATCATGCCAGGTCAGCGCATTAGACGTATTGGTTAGCCCTGCTTACTTTCAGGGAGTGACTTCCACGCGCCGAGTCAAGACCGCCGTCGCCGCGGCCGGGATCTCCTCCTTCGCCCTGCTCTACGCGCCGCAGCCGGTACTGCCCCAGCTCGCCGCGCAATACCACCTCGACCCCGGCGGCGCGGCGCTCGCGATCAGCGTCGCGACCGGCGCCCTCGCCATCGCCGTCCTGCCGATCGCCGCGCTGTCCGAGGTGATCGGCCGGCGCCCGGTGATCCTGACGTCGGTGATCGCGTCCGTCGTCTTCGGGCTCCTGCTGCCGCTGATGCCGACCTATCCGGCGCTGCTCGTCCTGCGCGCTCTTCAGGGCGTCGCCATCGCCGGCTTCCCCGGCGTCGCGGCCGCCTACCTGGCCGAACGCCTCGGCCGCGCGGGCGTCGCCGCCGCCGTCGGCGCGATGATCGCGGGCAACACGATCGGCGGCATGCTCGGCCGGCTGGCCAGCGGGTTCACCGCCGGGCCGCTCGGCTGGCGCGGCGCGCTGTTCGTCGTCGCGGGTGTGGGCGCGGTCTGCTCGGCGATCACGGTCGTGACGCTGCCGCCGGGCACCCGTCCGCGCGGCGACGCCCAGCTCCGCGCGGTGGCCCGAGGGCTGGTCACGGCGGTGAGCAAGCCGGTGCTGCTCGCCCAGTACGCCGTCGCGCTGCTCGCGATGGGCTCGTTCGTCGCGCTGTACAACGCGGCCGGGTTCCGGCTGACTGGCGACCCGCTGGACTTGTCGCCGGCGATCGCGTCGCTGGTGTTCCTCGCCTACGCGTCGGGCTCGGTGTCGTCCGCGGCGGCCGGACGACTGGTGGCGCGCGTCGGCCGGCGTCGCGCGCTGATCGGCGCGCTCTTGGTGACGGCGGTCGGCGCGGCGCTGACGCTGCCGGACTCGCTGCCGCTGATCATCGCCGGTTTCCTGGTCCTGACCTGCGCGTTCTTCGCGGCGCACGCGGTCGCGAACGGCTGGGCCGCGGCCGACGCCCCCGAGAACGCGCGCGGCCAGGTGGGCGGCATGTATACGGCGACGTACTACCTCGGCAGCAGCGTCGGCGGCGCGGCGGGAGCGTGGGTCTACGGGCACGCGGGGTGGTCGTGGCTGATCGCGGTGGTGGCGGTGTGGCTGCTGCTCGCGGCGGCCGCGGTCGGGGCGGGTACGCGGGTCCGCGCGGAGCGGCGCGAGCTGGTCAACGCGGGCTGAGCTCAGGCGTTGCCGAGCCGCCGCCGCCCCGCCAAACGTCTTGAATGAGTCATTCAGGTCTTCGGAGGTCCTGAATGACTCATTCAAGACACTCCAGCTCAGCCGAGCGAAGCCGCCAGCTCCACCAGCGTCCGAGCCGCGAAGCCCGTCGCCCCCGGGACCACCTCGTCGTAGTTCTTCTCCGACCGCGCCGGGCCCGCGATGTCCAGGTGCGCCCACGGCAATCCCGCCGTGAACTCCCGCAGGAACAGCGCCGCCGTGATGCCGCCCGGGCCCGCCGGGGTCTGGCGGACGTCGCCGAACTCGCCGCGGACGTTGTCCGCGTAGTCCTCCACCAGCGGCATGCGCCACCACGCCTCGCCCACGCGCTCGCCCGCCGAACGAACCAGCGAAGCCAGCGAGTCCTCCGAAGCGAACAGCCCACCCGTGCGCAGACCCAACGACACCTTCATCGCGCCGGTCAACGTGGCCGCGTCCACGACCAAGTCCGGGTTGTACCGGCGAATCCCGTACGCCAGCGCGTCGGCGAGGACCATCCGGCCCTCCGCGTCCGTATTGCCGACCTCGGTCGTCTTGCCGCCGTAGTGCCGCACGATGTCGCCCGGCCGGTACGCCGAGCCCGACACGTGGTTCTCCGCCGCGGGCACCAAAGCCGTCACGCGCACCGGCAGCTCCAGCGCCGCGATCCCCCGGATCGCCGCGATCACCGCCGCGCCGCCCGCCATGTCCGTGCGCATCAGGTGCATGCCGTCGGCCGGCTTGATCGACAGGCCGCCCGTGTCGAACGTGATGCCCTTGCCCACCAGCAACAAGTGCTTCGCCGCCCCCGACGGCTTGTACGTCATCTCGATCAGCCGCGGCGGCCGCGACGACCCGCCGCCGACCGCCAGGACGCCGCCGAAGCCCTGCGTCGTCAGCCAGTTCTCGTCGCGGATCGCCACCTCGACGCGCGGGCCGGCCACCCGGGCCGCGGTGTCCGCGAGCCAGGCCGGGGTCTTGATGTTGGACGGCGTGTTCGCGAGGTCGCGCGTCAGCGCCGTCGACGCGGCCAGCACCGACGCGCGCGAGACCTGCGAGGTGAACGACGGGACCGCCCGGTCGTAGGTCACCAGCCGCACCGTCCGCACGACGGGCTTCGGGTCCTCGCCGGTCACCTTGAACCGGTAGCCGCCGAGCAGCAGCCCCAGCGCCAGCTCCGTCACGTGCTCGCCGGAAGCCTCCTCCGGCAGCACCAGCTGCACCGCGCGGAACGCCTTGCCCCCGTTGTCGACGTCGTCCGCCAGCGCCGCGTTCACCGCGCGGACCAGCGCCGCGCCCGCCTTCCGGTACTGCTTCGGCTCGCCGTCACCCAGGCCCGCGACCCAGCGGGCTTCGCCGGCGGGAACCGTCTGCACGTCGCCCGCTTTGCCGGTGATCCGGACGCCGCCGATCTCCAGCGGCTCGGACTCGACGTCGTCGGCGGGCGACGTCACCAGCCGCGCCACCGGGGCACCGCGACGGAGGTCGCCCGCCACCTCGATGTCGAGCAGACTGGTCGGAACGGGGGGTAGCGGATTACGCACAGTGAGCAACCTTCAGGCGCAGAGGAACCGCGACCCCGGCCTCCGAAGGGAGACCGGGGTGCGACGGAAGGACGGTTCGAGGGAGTCGGCTCAGCCGGTGACCTCCGCCAAAGCGGCGCCGAGGTCTTTCGCTTCTTCCGCGGAGAGTTCGACGACGAGTCGCCCACCACCCTCGAGCGGAACGCGCATCACGAGGCCCCGTCCCTCCTTAGTCACTTCGAGGGGACCATCTCCGGTCCGGGGCTTCATGGCCGCCATAGCGTGCTCCCTCCGTCTCAACCGGCGCGCCCGGGTCGCGCTCGCGTGAAAGCCAGCCGGGTCTGGTGTCCATTGTCCCTCATCAGCGGCCGGGCGCATCAGCGGACCGATCTTTTGCCGCCGTATCGGTGCTGGTATGCGGCTCGCGCGGGGTGGAAGGATGGGATGGAAGACTGTCGGAAGACCGATGTTTCCGCGCAAGGAGAAGACGTGACCACATCCGACGTCCTGCTGTCCGCCGACGCCGACGGGGTGCGCACCCTCACGCTCAACCGCCCGCAGGCGTACAACTCGCTGACCGTCGAGCTGAAGGAAGCACTGCTCGCGGCGCTGCGCGAGGCGGCGGACGACAAGGGAGTCCGCGCGGTCGTGCTGACCGGTTCCGGCAAGGCGTTCTGCGCCGGCCAGGATCTGAAGGAACACGTGGGGCTGCTCCAGGCGGGCGACCCCGCCCCGCTACACACGGTGAAGGAGCACTACAACCCGATCGTCCAGGCGATCGTGTCGATGGAGAAGCCGGTGATCGCGGCGATCAACGGCACCGCCGCCGGTGCCGGGGCCGCCTTCGCCTACGCCAGTGACCTGCGGATCGCCGCCGAGTCGTCGTCGTTCCTGATGGCGTTCGCCAACGTCGGGCTCGGCCCGGACTCGGGCGCGTCCTGGACGCTGCAGCGGCTGGTCGGCTACGGCCGCGCGGCCGAGCTGATGCTGCTGGCCCGGACCGTCGACGCGGGCGAGGCGCTGCGGCTCGGCCTGGTCGGCGAGGTCGTGCCGGACGAGGAACTGCCGGCCCGCGCCCAGAAGATCGCGGCGAAGCTGGCGAACGGACCGACCGTGGCCTACGCGAAGATCAAGGGCGTGCTCAACCTGGCGGCGCAGTCGACGTTCGAGGAAGCGCTGGAAGCCGAGGACGCCGCTCAGACCGCGCTCGGCGCGACCGCCGACCACAGCGAGGCCGTCGAGGCCTTCGTCGGCAAGCGCAAGCCCAACTTCCAGGGCAAGTGAGCGCCGGGCTGCTTCCGAGTCAGGCGGCCCGGAAGCAGCCCGCGACGTGGTCGTCGACCATGCCGGTGGCCTGCATCAGCGCGTAACACGTCGTCGGCCCGAGGAAGACGAAGCCGCGCTTCTTCAGCTCCTTGGCCATCGCCTTCGACTCGTCCGTGATCGCCGGGACGTCGGACATCGTCTTCGGGCGCTTGTGCG
The DNA here is from genome assembly GCF_040682155.1 of Amycolatopsis sp. NPDC051371. Taxonomy (NCBI): domain Bacteria; kingdom Bacillati; phylum Actinomycetota; class Actinomycetes; order Pseudonocardiales; family Pseudonocardiaceae; genus Amycolatopsis; species Amycolatopsis sp. NPDC051371. Next base: position 5,994 of record NZ_JBFBAG010000015.1, on the reverse strand, counting down.
ACGAAGGCGCGAACGACCACAGCAGGTCGTCCAGCGGGGTGTCGAGCGAAGCGATCGCCTTGGCGTTGTTGATCGCCGCCAGGATCTTCGCCCGGTTCCGCACGATCGACGCGTCCTGCATCAGGCGCTCGACGTCGGCGTCGCCGAACTTCGCCACCTTCACCGGCTTGAACTGCTTGAACGCCTTCCGGAAGCCCTCCCGCTTGCGCAGGATCGTGATCCACGAAAGGCCGGACTGGAACGACTCGAGGCACAGCCGCTCGTACAGCTCGTCCTGCCCGTGGAGCGGCGTGCCCCACTCCTCGTCGTGGTACGACGCGTAGTCCGGGGTCGAATTGCCCCAGCTGCACCGCGCGACGCCGTCGGCGCCGAGAAGCTCACTCATCCCCACCCACCGAATAGTCCTCCGCGAACCGCGCGAACCGCCGCAGCGACTGGCGCACCCCCAGTGCGAACGCCGGCCGCACCACCGGCCAGCCGAGCCGGCCCAGCGGCCCGAACGGCAGCCGCAGGTGCTCGGCCCAGACGAACGTCGAGCGCGTCGCGCCCTTGGGCACCACCTGGAACACGCCGGTGCCCTGCACGAAGCTGCCGAGGTGGCGGACCCCGCACCGCACCGGCGGCTCCCAGCTGGTGATCTCCATCGTGTCGGTGAAGCCGATGCCGGCCACCCCGGTGAACGCCGCCAGCCGCGACCCGACGCTGCGGCCGTTGCCCTCGACGACCTCGACCTCGGTGCCGAGCATCCACTCGCCCTGGCGCGTCCAGTCCGTCAGCGCGAGCCAGGTCGTCCCGGCCGGCGCGCGAACGTCGACCGACAGGATCAGATCCGTCACTGGGCGCCTTCGGGCGAGCTCTCCCGCTCGCGTTCACGCTGCTCCAGCTCGGCGACCCGGGTGCGCAGCTCGTCGAGCTCGACGCCGAGGCGCCGCATCACCCAGTCCACTTCGGACATCTTGTAGCCGCGCAGGACGAGCTGGAAGCGGACGTCCTGCAGGTCCTCGCCGGTGATGTCCTCGGCGGGCAGCCGCGTCGGCGAACTGCCCGGCGGCAGCGGGGCGAGTTCCTCACCCCGGCCGAAGACCACGGCGGCGAGCAGGAACACCACGGCGGCCACCAGCAGCATGACTACGAGGTAGATCAGCGCGGTCGTCACGCGACGATCGTGGCATACCCGCCCCACGAACGTCTCGCGAGCACGACGAGCCGCAGCGAAAGCAGCACCCAAGCGACCATCAACAGCGCACACGGGACGCTCAGGAACAGCCGCGAGACGTCGACGAACCCGGTCGTGCAGATCAACAGTCCGACCGAAGCGAGGTTGACGCCGACGGCCGCGGCGATGAGCACACCGCAGAACCGCGCGAGCCCGGTGCCGTCCAGCCGCCGGCTCAGCCAGCGGATGCCGAGCAGCGCGAGCACGCCGATCACCGGCACGACGAACACCGCGCCGTGGGTGACGTGCGTGACGACCTTGTACCACTCCGGCGTCGGCGTCGAGATCTTCGTCCACTCGCCGAAGGTGAGGATCCGCGCGTAGTCCCACGCGATCTGCATCGCCGGGACGCCGATGACGAGCTTCCACAGCGTCCGGACGCCGCTGAGCATGCCGAGCTCGGCCTGGTAGTCGCGGGCGACGACGGCCGCCGGGCCGAAGTCGGCGACCGCGCGACGCTCGGCGTCCTCGTCGGTCCAGCCGCCGGCGCGGTAGGCGTCGGCGGCGTCGTGCAGGCCGTCGCGGGCCTCGCCCAGCAGGTCGGCCTTGAACCGGCCGCAGCCGTGCAGCCTGCGGTCCAGGTCCCCCAGGTACTCGTCGATCATGCGCCCAGCACTCCCCCGATGACCGTGGTGAACTCCCGCCACTCGGTGCGTTCGGCGGCCAGGGCCTGCTCACCGGAGCGGGTGAGGCGGTAGGTGCGGCGCTTGCGACCGGACACGACGTCCCATTCGCTGGCGAGCCAGCCGGCCCGCTCGAGCCGGCGCAGCGCCGGGTAGACGGTGCCGGTCGGCAGGTCGAGCGCGCCGTCGCTGCGCAGCTGGAGCGCCTCGATGATCGCGTAGCCGTGCAGCTTGCGGCCGTCGAGCACGGCCAGCAGCAACGCGTCGAGGTGCCCGCGCAAGGTGTCCGCCTTCATAGGTACGCAGTCTACACGTCGCCCCGCTACATGTAGCCAGGCTACGTGTAGCCTGGCTACATGAACGCTCTCCCGGTCGCGAGACTCCAGTTCGCGACGACGACTTCGTTCCACTTCCTCTTCGTGCTGCTCACCCTGGGGTTGGTCACGCTGGTGGCCGTGATGCAGACGCGCTGGACGCTCGGCGGAAAGCCCGAATTGCTGCGGATGACGCGCTTCTGGGGCCGGCTGTACGTCATCAACTACGCGCTGGGGATCGTCACCGGCATCGTGATGGAGTTCCAGTTCGGGCTGACCTGGACCGGGCTCTCCGCCTTCGCCGGCGACGTCTTCGGCGCCCCGCTGGCGATCGAGACGCTGGTCGCGTTCTTCCTCGAGTCGACCTTCCTCGGCCTGTGGATCTTCGGCTTCGAACGGATGCCCAAGTGGCTGCACCTGGCGCTGATCTGGCTGGTCACGCTGACCGCGTACGCGTCGGCTCTGTTCATCATGCTGGCCAACTCGTTCCTGCAGAACCCCGTCGGCAGCCGGCTCGAGGGCGGCACGCTGCACCTCGACGACTTCGGCGCGCTGTTCTCGAACCCGGCGCTGGTCGCGTCCCTGCCGCACGTGCTCAGTGCCGCGCTGGTGACCGGCGGGTTCTTCGTGGTCGGCGTCAGCGCGTACCACTTCCTCAAGCGCACCACCGAGATCGAGTTCTTCCGCCGCTCGATGCGGATCGGCGTGGTGACCGCGCTCGTCGGCTCGATCTTCGTGGTCAACCAGGGCTTCGCGCAGTTCGGCGAGCTGAAGATGTACCAGCCGGACAAGCTGGGCGAGAGCGCCGTCGGCATGCCGCTGGGCGCCATGATCGGGCTCGGGTTCCTCATGTTCCTCTGCGCGATTCTCGGCACGCTGCTGCTGGTCCGGAACTGGATCACCCGGGCCCGGTTCCTGCACTACCTGATGGTCGCGGCGATCCCGCTGCCGTTCCTTGCGGCGATCATGGGCTGGCTGGTGCGCGAGCTCGGCCGCCAGCCGTGGCTGGTCTGGGGGAAGCTGCGCACCGCCGACGCGATCGCGGACGTCCCCGCCGGCCAGATCCTGTTCTCCTTCATCGCCTTCTCACTGCTGTTCGCCGCGCTCGCGGTCGCCGACTGGGTGCTCATGGCGCGCGTCGCCAAGCGCGGCCCGGAGCCGGTCGACGAGCCCGCCGAGCTGCCCGTCCTGAGCGGAGTCTGACCGATGGCGACCTTCTGGTGGTGCCTGCTGGGCCTGCTGACCTGCGGCTACTTCGCGCTGGCCGGCTACGACTACGGCGTCGGCATGCTGTTGCCCGCGTTCGAAGCCGACGAGCGGCGGCGACGGCAGACGCTCGGCGCGCTGGGGCCGTTCTTCCTGGCCAACGAGGTGTGGCTGGTGGCCGCGGTCGGCGTGCTGTTCGGCGCGTTCCCGCACCTGGAGGGCAAGGTGTTCAGCGGGGCGTACGTCCTGGTGGTGATGCTCCTGCTCGGCCTGGTCACGTTCACGGCGTCGATGCAGCTGCGCAGCCGCCGCCCGGACGCGCGGCGCGGCGCCTGGACGGCGGGCATCGTCGGCGGCGCGCTGGTGACGGCGCTGTCGTGGGGCCTGTTCCTCGGCAACCTGGTGCTGGGCCTGCCCCTGGACGCCGGGGGCGCGCCGACCGTGCTCGAGTTGTTCAATCCTTATGCCGTGCTGTGGGGGCTCGGGTTCGTCGCGCTGTTCTGCCTGCAGGGCGCGGCGTTCCTCGCCGTGCGGGCGCCGGCGGAGCTGACCGGCCGCGCGGTACGGCTCGCGCGCGCCTTTTCGGGGCCCGTGTTCGCCTTCCTCGTGATCGCCACGGCGTGGGGGTTCTTCGTCCTGGACGGCGTCACGGCTTTCGGTGTGGGTGTGGCCGTGCTGGCCTTCTCGGCTCTCGCCGTTTCGCGGCTCGGGTTCGCCGGCCGCCGCCACCGGCTGGCGCTCGTCGCGACGATGGTGCTCGCGGCGTGCCCGGCACTGCTCGCGGGCACGCTTCGGTTCCCGACGGTGCTCGTCTCCTCGGCGTACACGCTGAGCGTGGACCAGGCGGCGACGGCGTCCGGGACGTTCGCGGTGCTGGGCTGGTTCGCCGTGCCGGCGGTGCCGGTGCTCCTGGTGGTGCAGTGGCTGACGTGGCGCGCGCACCGGCATCCGCTCGACCAGCGCTCGCTGCTGCACTTCTAGGAGTCGTCGTGCCTGCTCTTCCCGGACAACGGCGGTACTTGGTCTTGTTGGCCGCGCTCGGAGCGATTTCCGCAGTTTTGGTGCTGGTCCAAGCCGAAGGGCTGGCCACGCTGCTCACCGGCGGCGGCGTTTCGCTCTTCCTGGTCGTGGCCATCGCTTCGCGGGTTCTGGTGTCGTGGGGCCATGGCGTCCTCAGTGGACGGTTCGCGGCGTCGGTGCGCGCCGGCCTGCGCCGGCGGCTGCTCGGCTCGTCGTCCGACCGAGCCGGGGTCGTCGCCACGCAGATCACGCGGGGAGTCGACGCGACGGACAGCTACCTGACGGGGTACCTGCCGTCACTGGTGGTGTCGGTGGTGGTGCCGATCGCGGTGGTCGTGCGGCTGTTCACGACGGACGTCGTGTCGGCGCTGGTGGTGACGGCGACGCTGCCGCTGATCCCGGTGTTCGCGATCCTGGTCGGGAAGCACACGGCGTCGCGGACCGCGCGGCAGTGGTCGTTGCTGACGAAGCTGGGCGGGCACTTCCTCGACGTCGTCCGCGGACTCGAGACGCTCCGGGTGTTCGGACGGGCGTCCGCACAGGCTTCGACGGTTCGTTCGATGGCGTCCGCCCACGCCGACGCGACCATGAAGACGCTGCGGGTGGCTTTCCTGTCGTCGCTGGTGCTGGAACTGGTCGCGACTCTCTCCGTGGCTTTGGTCGCGGTCCCGATCGGGTTCCGGTTGCTTTCCGGCGGACTCGACGCCCGGACGGCGTTGCTGATCCTGGTGCTGGCTCCGGAGGCGTACTTGCCTTTGCGGGCCGCCGGGGCGAAGTTCCATGCCGCGGCGGAGGGGTTGACGGCGTTGCGAGAGGCTTTGGCTGTTCCTGTGGTTCCTGCTTCGACCGGGGCTCGCTGTCGTCGGCGAGGTGCGCCTTCTCTGGTTCTCGAGCGGGTCTCGGTCTCCTACTCCGGTGTTCCGGTTCTGTCCGATGTGGACTTGTCTTTGCCTGCTGGTTCGCGGGTGGCTTTGGTCGGGCCGAGCGGGTCCGGGAAGAGCACCTTGCTCGCGGTGTTGCTGGGGTTCGTTTCTCCTTCTTCGGGACGGGTTCTGGTCGACGGGGTGGACCTGCGGACGCTGGCCTCTTCCGACTGGCTGGCGGATGTGGCGTGGGTGCCGCAGCGGCCGACGCTGTTCCGGGGGTCGCTGGCGTCGAACATCTCGCTGGGCGCCGCGGTGGACGTCCCTTCGGCCGCCCGCGCGGCGGCACTGGATTCGGTGGCGGCGGGGTTGCCTGCCGGGTACTCCACGTCGGTGGGCGAGTTGGGTGAGGTGCTGTCGGCGGGACAGCGCCAGCGAGTGGGGCTGGCCCGGGCGTTGGCGCGGACTTCGGCGGGGTTGGTGCTGCTGGACGAGCCGACGGCCCGGCTGGACTCCCGCACGGAAGCGGCGGTGCTGTCGGCAACGCGGCGGCTGCTGCCGGGGCGGACGGCGGTGCTGGTCGCCCACCGGCCGGCGATGGCCGGGTTGGCGGAGCGGGTGGTCGAGCTGCGGGGTGGCCGGGTGTGCGCGGAGGTGGCCGGTCCTGCGGCGAGCTGATCGCGGACACGCGGTCGAAGCGCTCGCCCGGCTTTCCTGACATGTACAGCTGCATGAACCGGTCCCAGATCGGC
>NZ_JBFBAG010000014.1:0-189889 GCF_040682155.1 Amycolatopsis sp. NPDC051371 | reverse complement strand
CTTAAACGTCACCTCACCAACGCCATCTACCAGGCCCTGCTCACCGACCACCAACACCAGCTACAAGCAGCAACTTGACATAGAAGCTTCATTCAAGACACGCCGGCGCCCGCCGAGCCACCGCCGATCCGGCCTCGCCCACCCGGCTCTGTCGGAGCCCTGCCAGGGAACGACCGGGGCGGGCGTGTCCGCGGGCCGGATCGTGATGGCCTCCGTCACCGCCGACCGGGATACTGGGCCCGGCGGCAGGAGGCGAGTGGCATGACCAAGGCGGCGTCAGCCGCGGCGAAGGACTTCGCCGCGGCCGGGGTGGGGGGTGTGCACCTCGCCTGGGCGGACAACAACGGCATCCCGCGCTCGCGCATCGTTCCCGTCGGCGGCCTCGCCGATGCCGCCACCCGGGGCGTCGGGGCCACCTCGCTCTTCGCCGTCTTCGACAGCCACGACGCCATCACCTACGGGCACGCCGGTCTCGCCACGCCCTCCGGGGACATCCGGCTCGTGCCCGTCGTCGACCGGCTGCGGCGGCTCGCCGGGCAGCCCGCGCTCGCCTGGGCGCCCGTCCACCAGCTCACGCGAGACGGCGATCCATGGCCCTACTGCCAGCGCGCCGTCCTCGAAGCGCAGGTCGCCGAGGCCGCGCGGCGCGGGCTGGAGTTCCGCGCCGGCTACGAGCTCGAGTTCGCCGTCGCGCCCGCGGGCAGCACCGACGTCGTCACCACGCCCGGGCACCCCGGCCCCGCCTACAGCCCGCACGCCCTCGTCGGGCTCGACGGCTTCGTCGCCGCCCTCCTGCACGACTTCGCCGCCAACGGCCTGCGGATCGGCCAGCTGCACGCCGAGTACGGCGTCGCGCAGGTCGAGCTGTCGCTCGCCGCCACCGATCCGGTCTCCGCCGCCGACGACCAGCTGCTGGCCCGCCAGACCATCCACGCCGCCGCGCACGCGCACGGCCTCGTCGTCAGCTTCGCGCCGTTGATCGGGCTCGGCGCGGCCGGCAACGGCTGGCACCTGCACACCTCCGTCCGGCGCAAGGGCCGCAACCTCCTAGACGGTGAGGGCCTGCCCGGTGGCGACGGCGCGGGATACCTGGCCGGGCTGCTGCGCGACCTGCCGGCGTTGACCGCGATCACCGCGCCGAGCGTCCCGTCGACCCTGCGGCTGCGGCCCGGCTACTTCGCGGGCGCGTACGCGTTCTGGGGTGTCGAGAACCGGGAGGCGCCGCTGCGGTACGTCCCGGGCTCGCCGCTGCTGGGCGCCGACCACGCGAACGTCGAGCTCAAGACCTCCGACGCCTCGGCCAACCCGTACCTCGCGCTGGCCGTGGTGCTCGCCGCCGGGATGGCCGGCATCGAAGACTCCGCCGCGCTGCCCGAGCCGATCGCCGAGGACCCGGGCGGCTGGACCGAAGGCGAGCGGGAGACGCGCGGCGTGCGTCGGCTGCCGGCGGACACCGCCGGACAGGACACCGCGCTGCTGGCCTCACCACGGGTCGCCGGCGCGCTCGGCGACGATCTGCTGGGGGCCTTCCGCGCGGTCCGGGCGTCCGACGCGGCGTGGGCGACCGAGCGGAGTGTCGAGGAGATCGTCGCCGCACACCTGTGGCGCTATTGAGGGGACCGATGTCTTCGGGGATCGACGGCGGGCAGCTCGACCTGTCCGGGGTGCGGTGGCTGCCGGGCGGGGCCCGGCTGGCCGCTACCGCCCAGGCGGAGCTGCCCCAGAAGGACGGCTTGGCCGCGGCGTTCTGCGGGCTCGCGGCGCTGCGCGCGGCCGGGCTCGACGTGCCCGACCAGGACGCCGTCGCGGTGGCCGCGGGGACGGTCCGCGGGCCGGTCGTGCGGCCGCCGGGCGAGGCCGGCCGCCCGGAATTCCGGTTGCCCGTGCCGCTCGCCGCCGACCCGGCCGCGGCGGGGACGCGGGTTTCCGGGCTGGCGAGGGCCGTCCGTTCGCTGTCGGGCGGCGCACTGGCGGCGGTCCCGGTGACGGGGGAGTGGACCACCGAGACGCTCTTCGAGCTGCTGGTCGGCCTGTGGGACGTGCCGCGCGTCGCCGTGATCGCCCGGATCGACGGCGCCGAGCTCGGCGCCCACGACACCCCGGAACGCGCGCTGCTCGACTACCTCGACACCGGCGTCCCGCCACTGTGGACGTCCCGCTGGCGTCCGCAGGGTGGCCACTTCGTGCTCGTGGCGGGCGTCCGCATCGGCGCGGAAGGCACGCTGCTGTCCGTTGTGGACACTTATCCGTCGTTCGGGGACAACGGGATCCACGGCCAGCCCGTCGAATGGGTCGCCGCGGCGCTGGCCGGGCTGGGCGTGCTGGTGGTCGTCGACGCGGACCAGGTCGCCGTGACGCGCGAGGCGGCCCGCGTCGCCGGCCTCACTCCGTCGTTTTGGGACTGACCGCCTCGGCGTTCTCGGGCGCGAAGCGGGAATGGCGGCGGCCGTAGGCGAAGTAGATGACCAGGCCGATCACCAGCCACACGGCGAACCGGATCCAGGTGAGCACGTTGAGGTTGAGCATCAGGTACAGGCACGCCAGCGCCGCCAGGATCGGGACCACCGGCGAGAACGGCACGGAGAACGGCCGGTCCAGGTCGGGACGGCGGCGGCGCAGCACCGGCACCGCGACGGCCACGATGATCATCGCCGACAGCGCGCCGATGCTCACCATGTCGGCCAGCTCGGAGATCGGGATGAACGCGGCCAGCACGGCGATCAGCACGGCGCCGCCGATGGTCATCCGGTGCGGGGTGCCCCAGCGCGGGTGCGTGCGCCCGAGCGCCTTCGGCAGCAGGCCGTCGCGGCCCATCGCGAAGCCGATCCGCCCGATCGTGACCAGCTCGACCATCATCACCGACGTCAGCCCGGTCACCGCGCCGAGCGAGATGAGCGCGCCGACCCAGTGCTGGCCGACCTTGTCGAACGCGTCGGCCAGCGGCGCGCCGGTGTCGATGTCGGTGAACGGGATCATGCCGGTCAGCACGATCGACACGCCGATGTAGAGCAGCGCGCAGACGCCGAGCGCGCCGAGGATGCCGACGCGGAGGTCCTTGCGCGGGTTCAGCGTCTCCTCGCCGAGGTTCGCGAGCGCTTCGAAACCGGTGTAGGCGAAGAAGACGATGGCGGCGGCGGTGACCATCCCGGCGATGCCGTAGACCGACTGCTCCAGGCCGAGCGCGGCCTGGACGATCGGCTGCTCCAGCACCGTGGAGCCGTTCTCGGGCGGCTTCGCGGCCGGGATGAACGGCGTGAGGTTCGCGCCCTTGACGAAGAACAAGCCGACCGCCAGCACCAGCACGCAGACGGCGACCTTCACGCACACGAGCAGGTTGGTCAGCCAGGCCGACTCCTTGATGCCCAGCACCGCGACGACGGTCAGCACGGCGATGATCATCACCGCCCCGACGTTCACCTTCGCGTCCTCGCCGAACCACTGCGGCGACAGCCCGAGCAGGTTGGCCAGGTAGCCGGACCAGCCGCGCGACACCACGGCGGCGCCGAGCGCGAACTCCAGCAGCAGGTCCCAGCCGATGATCCAGGCGAACACCTCGCCGAGGGTGGCGAAGGCGTACGTGTAGGCGCTTCCGGCCGTCGGGACGCTGGAGGCGAGCTCGGCGTAGCAGAGCGCCGCGAGCCCCGCGACGACCGCGCCGAGCACGAACGACAGTGTCACCGCGGGCCCGGCGTGCGTCTTCGCCTCGACGCCCGCGAGGGTGAAGATGCCGGTGCCGATGATGATCCCGACGCCGAACCCGACCAGGTCGCGCCCGCGCAGCCGCCGCTTGAGCTCCCCGGAGTCCTGGCGCTTCAGGACGTCGTCCACGTTCAAGGTTCTCCGCACACCCATGAGGAGAAGTTAGAAGGTCACGAAGATTTCCGCAGAACGGCTCCGGGGTGACGTCGGCCCGTGCGGATGGCGGGATCGGCCGGGCACCGGAATGCTGGGCTCGTGCCCGACGAGATCCCCGCCCGCAGTGCCCTGCACCAGCTCGCCGACCGCTACGGCGTCGCCACCCGGTACGAGAACGCCGACCAGGAGTGGGTCGAGGTCGAAGACGACGTCGTCGTGGCCGTCCTGGGGCAGTTCGGTGTCGATGCCACCAGTGACGACGCCGTCGCCCAGGCACTCGGCGCCCGCGAAACCACCGAGAAGCTGCCGCCGACCATCGTGGTGAAACAAGGCGCCACGCGGCCACTCGGTACCAACGCCGAGATCTTCCTCGAAGACGGGGGCCGGCGGGTCACCGCCGGCGATCTGCCCGCCGACCTGCCGCTCGGCTGGCACCGGGTGGTCACCGCCGACCAGGACGTCGTGCTCGCCGTCGTGCCCGCGAAGCTGCCGGACGTCCCGCCCGCGTGGGGCTGGATGCTGCAGCTCTACGCCCTGCACTCGGCCGGCTCCTGGGGCATCGGCGACTACGCCGACCTCGCGACCTTCGCCGCCCGCTCGGCCTCGGAGCTGGACGCCGGCGTGCTGCTGGTCAACCCCGTGCAGGCCTTCAGCCCGGCCCACCCCGTCGAGCGGTCGCCCTACTCGCCCGCGAGCCGGCGCTTCGCCAACCCGATCTACCTGCGCGTCACCGCCACCGAGACCTACGCGCGGGCCGATGCCGCGACGCAGGAGGCGGTGACCTCCCTGGCCCCGGACCGCGACGGCGAGCTCATCGACTACGACGCCGTGTGGACGGCGAAGCGCGCCGCCCTCGAGCTGCTGTGGCCGCACCGCGTCGAGGAGCCGCCCGCGGACGCCAACCTCGAAGACTTCGCCCTCTTCTGCGCCCTCGCCGAGCGGCACGGCGCGGACTGGCGGGACTGGCCGGAGGCCCTGCGCGACCCGGCCGGACCCGAGGTCGCGAAGGCCCGGGACGAGCTGAAGGAGCGCGTCGGCTTCCACGCGTGGCTGCAGCACCTGTGCCGGGTCCAGCTGGAAAGGGCCCGCGCCCGAGCGCGCGAGGCCGGGATGACCGTCGGGATCGTGCACGACCTGCCCGTCGGCGTGCACCCCGGCGGGGCCGACACCTGGGCGGTGCGGGACGTCTTCGCCGCCGACGTCCGCGTCGGCGCCCCGCCGGACGCCTTCAACCAGCAGGGCCAGGACTGGAACCTGCCGCCGTGGCGGCCGGACAAGCTCGCCGAGGCCGGGTACGCGCCGTTCCGGGACGTCATCCGCGGTGTCCTGCGTTACGCCGACGGCATCCGCGTCGACCACATCGCCGGGCTCTGGCGGCTCTGGTGGATCCCGCCGGGCGAGCCCGCGCACCGCGGCACGTACGTCCACTACGACGCCGAGGCCATGGTCGGCGTGCTCGCGCTCGAGGCGCACCGGGCCGGCGCGGTCGTCGTGGGGGAGGACCTCGGCACCGTCGAGGAGACCGTCACCGAGACCATGCACGAGCGCGGCATGCTCAGCTCGGCCGTCCTGTGGTTCGAACGCGACTGGGATTCGCCGGGCAAGCCGTTTACGCGCCCGGACGGGTGGGACCCGGAGGCCATGGCCAGCATCTCCACGCACGACCTGCCGACGGTCTCCGGGTGGCTGAAGAGCGAGCACGTCCGGGTCCGGGCCGAGCTGGGGCTGCTGGACCGGGGCGTCGAAGCCGAGGAAGAAGCAGCCGCCGCGGAACGCCAAGCGCTGCGAGAACTCCTTGCGCGCGAAGGGATTCCGGACGACGACATGGTCGTCGCGTTGCACACCCTGCTCGCGCGAGCGGCGTCCCGGCTGGTGCTGACGTCACCGGCCGACGTCGCGGGCCAGGTACGGCAGCCGAATCTGCCCGGGACGGTCGACCAGTACCCTAACTGGCGGATTCCCCTTCCCGTCAGCGTCGACGGCTTCTTCACCGCGAAGGGGGTGCGCGCCGCGGTCGCGCCGCTGGCCGCGGCGCGTCCGTTGCCCGGATAGCGGGTACCCCCGGCGCGCGACCCCCGCAGTGACGCGCGTCCGCGAGTGCGGACGCGCCCGGTACACCCCTGTAACAGCTCGAGGAGACCCCAGTGCGGCCCTGGCCCGGAACGTCCTATCCGCTCGGCGCCACCTACGACGGAGTCGGGACGAACTTCGCCCTGTTCTCCGAGGTGGCCGAGCGGGTCGAACTGTGCCTGTTCGACGCCGAGGGCAACGAGACGCGGTACGCGCTCGAAGAGGTGGACGGCTTCGTCCACCACGGCTACCTGCTCAACGTCGGGCCCGGACAGCGGTACGGCTTCCGCGTCCACGGCCCGTACGACCCGGCTCGCGGCCTGCGCTGCAACCCGAACAAGCTGCTCATCGACCCCTACGCGAAGGCCGTCTCGCACGGCGTGAAGTGGGACGAGTCGCTGTTCGGCTACCAGTTCGCCAACCCGGACGAGCGCAACGACGACGACTCCGCCGGCCGGGTGCCGTACTCGCTGGTGGCGAACCCGTTCTTCGACTGGGGCAACGACCGCCAGCCGAAACGGCCGTACGCCGAAACGGTCATCTACGAAGCGCACGTCAAGGGCATGACGGTGAACCACCCGTTCGTGCCCGAGGCGCTGCGGGGCACCTACGCCGGCCTGGCGCACCCCGCCGTCGTCGAGCACCTGCAGAAGCTCGGCGTGACGGCGGTGGAGCTGCTGCCGGTGCACCAGTTCGTCTCCGACCACGGCCTGGAGGAGAAGGGCCTCACGAACTACTGGGGCTACAACACGATCGGCTACTTCGCCCCGCACGACTCCTACGCCGCGATGCCCGGCGAGGGCGGCCAGGTCCAGGAGTTCAAGGGCATGGTCAAGGCCTTCCACGAGGCCGGCATCGAAGTGATCCTCGACGTGGTTTACAACCACACCGCGGAGGGCAACCACCTCGGGCCGACGCTGTCGATGCGGGGCATCGACAACGAGGCCTACTACCGGCTGGTGGAGGGGGAGCCCGAGTACTACATGGACTACACCGGCACCGGGAACTCCCTGAACGTCCGCAACCCGCACACCCTGCAGCTGATCATGGACTCGCTGCGGTACTGGGTGACGGAGATGCACGTCGACGGCTTCCGCTTCGACCTCGCCTCGGCGCTGGCGCGCGAGTTCTACGACGTCGACCGGCTGTCCACGTTCTTCGACCTCGTGCAACAGGACCCGATCGTCAGCCAGGTGAAGCTGATCGCCGAGCCGTGGGACGTCGGTCCCGGTGGCTACCAGGTCGGCAACTTCCCGCCGCTGTGGACGGAGTGGAACGGGCAGTACCGCGACACCGTCCGCGACTTCTGGCGGGGCGAGCCCTCGACGCTCGGCGAGTTCGCGTCGCGGATCACCGGCTCCTCGGACCTCTACCAGGACGACGGCCGCCGCCCGTTCGCGTCGATCAACTTCGTCACCGCCCACGACGGCTTCACGATGCGGGACCTGGTGTCCTACAACGAAAAGCACAACGAGGCCAACGGCGAGGACGGCCGCGACGGCGCCGACGACAACCGGTCGTGGAACTGCGGGGTCGAGGGCGAGACCGACGACCCCGAGGTCCTGGAGCTGCGCGCCCGCCAGCACCGCAACATGCTGGCCACGGTGCTGCTGTCCCAGGGCGTGCCGATGATCCTGCACGGCGACGAGTTCGGCCGCACCCAGCAGGGCAACAACAACGTCTACTGCCAGGACTCCGAGCTGTCCTGGATGGACTGGGCGCTGGCCACCGAGCACGCCGACCTGGTCCGGTTCACCGGCGGGCTGGGCGCGTTCCGGCACCGGCACCCGGTGTTCCGCCGCCGCCGCTTCTTCCAGGGCGGCCCGGTCGGCAAGGGCGACAAGCTCGGCGACATCGCCTGGTTCACCCCGGCCGGCGAGGAGATGACCGAGCAGAACTGGGACGACGGCTTCGGCAAGGCAGTCGTCGTCTTCCTCAACGGCCAGGGGATCCCGGACCTCGACCCGCGCGGGATGCACGTCGAGGACGACTCGTTCCTGCTCGCGTTCAACGCCCACTACGAGGACATCGACGCCAAGCTCCCGGGCAACGGCTACGGCCAGGCCTGGACCGTCGTGGTCGACACCGCGACGGGCGAGGTCGAGCCCCACGACGCGAAATCCATCGAAGGCGGCGGCCAGTTCACCCTGCCCGCCCGGTCCCTCATCGTGCTGCAGCGAACGGAGCCCGCATGACGGTGCCGGAGTCGACCTACCGGGTGCAGCTGCGCCCGGAGTTCCCCTTCAGCGACGCCGCCGGCATCGCCGGCTACCTGCGTGACCTGGGCATCGGCGCGCTCTACGCGTCGCCGGTGCTCGACGCGGCACCCGGCTCGACCCACGGCTACGACGTCGTCGACACGACGCGCGCGCGGCCCGCGCTGGGTGGCGAGTCGGCCCGGCAGGAGCTCAGCACGCTGCTGAAGGAGCTCGGGCTGGGCCTGGTCGTCGACATCGTGCCGAACCACATGTCGGTCGAGGTGCCGAAGGTCAACCGGTGGTGGTGGGACGTGCTCACGCACGGCCGCGAGTCGGAGTTCGCGTCCTTCTTCGACGTCGACTGGGACCGCGGCCCGCTGCTGCTGCCGGTGCTCGGCGAAGACGACGCTGTCTCGGAGCTGACGGTCGACGGTGACGAGCTGGTCTACTACGACCACCGCTTCCCGATCGCCCCCGGCACGGAAGGCGGGACGCCCCAAGAAGTCCACGAGCGCCAGCACTACCGGCTGATCGGCTGGCGCCGCGGCAACGCGGAGCTCACCTACCGCCGGTTCTTCGACATCACGAACCTGGCCGCGGTCCGCGTCGAGGACCCGACCGTGTTCGCCGAGACGCACGGGGAGGTCCTGCGCTGGGTCGCCGACGGCGACGTCACCGGCCTGCGCGTCGACCACCCGGACGGCCTCGCCGACCCGGGCGGCTACTTCCGGCGGCTGCGCGAGAACGCGCCGAACGCCTGGATCGTGGCCGAGAAGATCCTGCACCCGGGCGAGCCGCTGCCGCAGAGCTGGCCGGTCGACGGCACCACCGGCTACGACGCCCTGCGCGAGGTCGCCGGCGTGTTCGTCGACCCGGCCGCCGAGCCGGACTTCACCGCGCTGGCGACGGAGCTGGGCGTGAAGACCGGCTACCACCGCGTCGAGGCGGAGGCCCGCCGCCTGGTCACCGACCACATCCTGGTGGCCGAGGTGCGGCGGATCGCCGCGCTGCTGCCCGACATCGACCCCGAAGCCGCGAGGCAGGCCGTGGCCGAGACGATGGTCGCCTTCCCCGTCTACCGCTCGTACCTCCCCGAAGGCGCGGAGCACTGGGCGGCCGCGATCGCGGCCGCCCGTCAGGCCCGGCCGGACCTCGCCGACGCGCTGCTCATCCTGGACGCCTACGTGCGGAAGAACCCGGACAGCGAGCTGGCCACCCGGATCCAGCAGACGTCCGGCATGGTCGTGGCGAAGGGCACCGAGGACACGACGTTCTACCGCTACACCCGCTTCGCCGCGCTCAACGAGGTCGGCGGCAACCCGGACCGGTTCGGCCTCGGCGTCGAGGAGTTCCACCGCCTGGCGGCCGAGCGCGAAGCCGGGTACCCGGCCGCGATGACGACGCTGACCACGCACGACACCAAGCGCTCGGAGGACACCCGCGCGCGGATGGCGGTCCTTTCCGAGGTGCCCGGCGAGTTCGCCGAGGCCGTCCGCCGGTGGACCGCGCGGCGCGGGATCGACGAGCCGTCGCTGAACCTCCTCGCGTGGCAGACGCTGGTCGCGACCTGGCCGATCGAGCCGGCCCGGCTGCGGGACTACCTCGACAAGGCGGCCAAGGAGGCCAAGCTCCGGACCAGCTGGACCAGCCACGACGAGGCGTTCGAAGCCGACGTCGCCGCCTGGCCCGAGGACGTCCTGGGCGACGCCGAACTGGCGTCGGACGTCGAGGCGTTCGTCGCGCGCATCGATCGGCCCGGCTACGTCAACTCCCTCGGCCAGAAGCTCGTGCAGCTGACCGCGCCCGGCGTCCCGGACGTCTACCAGGGCACCGAGCTGTGGGACTTCTCGCTGGTCGACCCGGACAACCGCCGCCCGGTCGACTACGCGGTCCGGCGCGAGATCCTGTCGCGGGTCGTCGACGGCGAGCTGCCGGAGATCGACGCGTCGGGCGCGGCGAAGCTGCTCGTCGTGCACAAGGCGCTGCGGCTGCGGCGCGAACACCCGGCGCTGTTCCGCGGCTACCGGCCGCTGCGGGCCGAGGGCGCCGCGGCGGAGCACTGCCTCGCGTTCACCAGGAGCCCGGATCTGGCGGTCGCGGTGACCCGGCTGCCGGTCGGCCTCGAAGCCGCCGGCGGCTGGCGCGACACCGTGCTGCCGCTGCCGGCCGGCGTCTGGACCGACGTCCTGACCGGCCGCGAGGTCAACGGTGACCTGGCCACCCTGTTCGAGCGGTACTCCGTGGCGTTGCTGGTGCGAGGAGACGCATGAGGTTCAGCGTGTGGGCCCCGTCGGCCCGCCGGGTCCGGGTCAGCGTCGACGCCGGCGTGCACGAGATGACCGCCGGTGACGGCGGCTGGTGGCACGCCGACGCCGAGGGCATCAACTACGCCTTCCTCCTGGACGACGCCGACGACCGCCTGCCCGACCCGCGGTCGCGGTGGCAGCCCCACGGCGTCCACCAGGAGTCCCGCGTCTACGACCACGCGGACTTCGCGTGGACCGACGACGCCTGGCACGGGCGGCAGCTGCCCGGCGGCGTCGTCTACGAGCTGCACGTCGGCACGTTCACCGAGGGCGGCACGTTCGACGCGGCCATCGACCGGCTCGACCACCTCGTCGAGCTCGGCATCACCCACGTCGAGCTGCTGCCGGTGAACTCCTTCGACGGCACCGCCGGCTGGGGTTACGACGGCGTCCTCTGGGGCGCGGTCCACGAGCCCTACGGCGGGCCGGACGGCTTCAAGCGGTTCGTCGACGCGGCCCACGCGCGCGGCCTGGCCGTCGTGCTCGACGTCGTCTACAACCACCTCGGGCCGTCGGGGGCCTACCTCGACCGCTTCGGGCCGTACTTCGCCGGGCAGAACGACTGGGGTCCCGGCCTGAACCTCGACGGCGCCGGCTCGGACGAGGTGCGCCGGTACGTCGTCGACAACGCGCTGAGCTGGTTCCGCGACTTCCACGTCGACGCGCTGCGCCTGGACGCGGTGCACGCGCTGCTCGACCGTCGGGCCGTCCACTTGCTCGAACAGCTCGCCGTCGAGACCGAGGCGCTGTCCTCGGCGCTGAACCGGCCGCTGACGCTGATCGCCGAATCCGACCTCAACGACCCGCGGCTCGTCACGCCCCGCGAGCGCGGCGGGTACGGCCTGCACGCCCAGTGGTCGGACGACTTCCACCACGCGCTGCACGTCAAGCTCACCGGTGAGGAGTCGGGCTACTACACCGACTTCGCCGCGCAGGACGCCGTCGAGCGGGTGCTGCGCGAGGTGTTCTTCCACGCCGGGACCTGGTCGTCGTTCCGCGAGCGGGCCCACGGGCGCCCGGTGGACACCCGGACCGTGCCGGGCCACCGCTTCCTCGCCTACCTGCAGAACCACGACCAGATCGGCAACCGCGCGACCGGCGACCGGCTGTCCGCGACGGTCTCGCCGGGCCGGCTGGCCTGCGGTGCGGCCCTCCTGTTCTGCTCCCCGTTCACGCCGATGGTCTTCATGGGGGAGGAGTGGGCGGCGAGCACGCCGTGGCAGTTCTTCGCCTCCTTCCCGGACCCGGAGCTGGCCGAGGCCGTGCGCACCGGCCGCCGTCGCGAGTTCGCCCGGCACGGCTGGGGCGAGTCCGACGTGCCCGACCCGATGGACCCGGCCACCGTGGAGCGGTCCCGGCTGGACTGGGCCGAAGTGGACACGCCCGGCCACCGGGAGATGCTCGAGCTGTACCGGACGCTGATCAGGCTGCGCCGCGACCACCCCGCCCTGGCCGACCCGTGGGCCGCCGACCTGCGGATCGACGCCGCTCCGGACGGGTCCTGGCTGGTGCTGCACCGCGGCACGCTGCGGCTGGCCGTCAACTTCGGATCCGGCCAAGTCACGCTCCCGCTCGGCGCCACGGAGACCCTGCTGACCTGGGCCGGGGCCACCGTGGACGGGGGCGCCGCGGTCCTGCCGCCGGACTGTTTCGTTCTGGTCGAAACCCGATAACTCCGGCGGCACATCGCGCGGGATGCGACCCGGATCTGGGACGATTCAGGAATGGCCACACGACCCTCGACCCAGCACGTCCTCGCCGGACGCCCGTTTCCGCTCGGCGCCCACCCCGAGGCGGGCGGGGTCCGGTTCGCGATCACCTCCGCCGTCGCGGACGCGGTCGACCTGTGCCTGATCGACGCCGACGGGTCGGAGCGCCGGATCGCGCTCACCGAGCGCACGTTCGGCGTCTGGCACGGCCTGGTGCCCGGGGTGACGCCGGGGCAGCGGTACGGCTACCGGATCCACGGCCCGTACGACCCGGCCCGCGGCCTGCGCTGCAACCCGCACAAGCTGCTCCTCGACCCGTACGCCCGGCAGATCACCGGCGGGCTCACCGCCCTGACCGCGGCGCAGGGCTTCACCGGCGACCCCGAGCGCGGGCCGATGTCCACAGTGGACTCCCTGGGCAGCGTGCCGCTGTCGGTGGTGTCCTCGCCGGGCGGCCCGGACACCGGGGTCAAGCCGGAGGTCCCGTTCGAAGAGGCGGTGGTCTACGAGCTGCACGTCAAGGGGTTCACCCAGCAGCACCCGTTCATCCCGGAGGCGCTGCGCGGCACCTACCTCGGCCTGGCCCACCCGGTGGCCATCGAGTACCTGACCCGGCTCGGTGTCACGTCGGTGGAGCTGCTGCCGGTGCACTCGTTCCTCGACGAGCCGTCGCTGGTCCGCGCCGGCCGGCACAACTACTGGGGGTACTCGCCGCTCGGCTTCTTCGCGCCGCACGCCGGCTACGCCAGCGAGCCCGGCCACGAGGTCGAGGAGTTCCGGCTGATGGTGGCGGCCCTGCACGCGGCCGGCATCGAGGTGATCATCGACGTCGTCTTCAACCACACCTGCGAGGGCGGCCCCGACGGGCCGACGCTGAGCTTCCGCGGGCTGAACGCGCCCGTGTACTACCTGCACACCGAGCGCGGCCACATGGCCGACATCACCGGCTGCGGCAACACCCTGGAAGCCGGCTCGCCCACCGTGGTCCGGCTGGTCACCGACTCGCTGCGGTACTGGACGCAGGAGCTGGGCGTCGACGGCTTCCGGTTCGACCTGGCCAGCACGCTCGGCCGGGCCCGCGGCGGCGTGTTCGACCCCGCGTCGACGCTGCTCACCGCGATCACGACCGACCCGGTGCTCACCCGCTGCAAGCTCATCGCCGAGCCGTGGGACGCCACCGGCGAGGGCTACCGCGTCGGCGGCTTCGGCGCCCAGTGGGCGGAGTGGAACGGCCGCTACCGCGACACGGTGCGGGACTTTTGGCGCGGCGCGACCGGCGTGCGCGATCTGGCCTACCGGCTGTCCGGCTCGTCGGACCTCTACGACCACAACCTGCGCCGGCCGTGGCAGTCGATCAACTTCGTCACCGCCCACGACGGCTTCACGATGCGGGACCTGGTGTCCTACAACGAAAAGCACAACGAGGCCAACGGCGAGGACAACCGCGACGGCGGCAACGACAACCGGTCGTGGAACCACGGCGCCGAGGGCGCGACGGCCGATCGCGGGATCCGGGAGCTGCGCGCGCGGCAGGTGCGGAACATGTTCGCCACGCTGCTGCTGTCCACCGGCACCCCGATGATCACCGCGGGCGACGAGTTCTGGCGGACCCAGGGCGGCAACAACAACGCGTACTGCCTCGACGATGAGACGTCCTGGCTGGACTGGACGCCTGAGGACCCCGAGGCGGAGGCCATGCTGAGCTTCGCCCGCCGGGTCGTGCGGCTGCGGTCGAACAGCCCGGCGCTGCGGCAGCCGGAGTTCTTCGAAGGCCGCACGACGCCGACCGGCAAGCCGGACCTGGTCTGGTTCCGCCCCGACGGCGAAGAGTTCGGCGAGACCGACTGGTTCGAGGACCGGCACACGCTGGGCATGTGGGTCGACGGCTCGAACAGCCAGGCCCGCAACCGCGACGGCGAGCTGGTGCCCGACCACTCGTGGCTGATGTGGCTGCACGCGGGGGAGGAGCCGGCCGAGGTGGTGCTGCCGGGCCGCGAGTACGGCGAGACGTTCAAGCCGACGCTCGACACGAGCACCTCGGACGGCAGCCCGGCCAACCCGGGCGCGCTGGAGGCCAAGAGCCGGCTGACGCTGCAGTCGCGTTCGCTGCTCCTGCTGCGCGCCCCGCGCCTCGCCCCGGACCACCACGAGGACTGAACCGGCACTTTCCCGGAAAAGCGGACCCGGGTGTCGTCCATTCGGGTACGGGTGTTCGCCGTTAGGGTGTGCGTGTCGTAAGTTCCGGCTTGCCGCGGGCCGGCGGCCCGGCCGTAACCTGCCGGACATCCGCCCGAAATTCGTTGCGGGCAAAGCGTTTCAGCCGGGCCCGGGTGGGTACAGAACAAGAGAGCCCTGCTTCGATCGTGCTTGATCGAGTCAGGCAGACTGACGACGCCTGCGCACAAACCGACACACCGAGGGGCGTTGCCCATGACCGGCCGGCTCGGCATCGACGACGTCTCCCCCAGCGTGAGCTGCGGCCGGTATCCGGCCAAAGCCGTTGTGGGGGAACACATCCCGGTCACCGCGACCGTCTGGCGCGAGGGTCACGACGCCGTCGCGGCGACCGTCGCGTGGCGCGGTCCCGACGACCGCCTGACGCGCCAGGCGCGGATGGTGCCGCGCGGTCCCGACCACCCCGACGAGTTCGCCGCGGTGATCGTCCCGGACACCACCGGCACGTGGACCTACCGGATCGACGCGTGGGGCGACCCCTGGGCGACCTGGGAGCACAACGTCGAGGTGAAGGTCGCCGCCGGGCAGGGCCCCGAGGACCTCGCCAACGACCTCGAGAACGGCGCTCGGCTGCTGGAGCGCGTCTCCCGCCGCCCGGACCGCCGCGCGGAGAAAGCGCTGCTGACCGGCGCGCTGATCGCGTTGCGCGACGAAGAACGCAGTCTCGCCGAGCGGGTCGGGCCCGCGCTCTCGCCCGAGATCCGCCAGCTCATACACGAGTTCCCGGTGCGGGAGCTGATCACCAAGGGCAAGCCGCACCGGCTGTGGGTCGACCGCCGCCGGGCCGCGTTCGGCTCCTGGTACGAGCTGTTCCCCCGCTCCACCGGCGGGCTCGACGCCGAGGGCAAGCCGGTGCACGGCACCTTCACCACCGCCGCGGCCGCGCTCGACCGGGTCGCGAAGATGGGCTTCGACGTCGTCTACCTGCCGCCGGTCCACCCCATCGGCCGCGTGAACCGCAAGGGCCCCAACAACACCCTCGACGCCAAGCCCGACGACGTCGGCTCGCCGTGGGCCATCGGCTCCGACGAGGGCGGCCACGACGCCATCCACCCGGACCTCGGCACCTTCGAGGACTTCGACGCCTTCGTCGCCCGCTCCGAGGAGCTGGGCATGGAGGTGGCGCTCGACTTCGCGCTGCAGGCCGCGCCGGACCACCCGTGGGTCCTCAAGAACCAGGAGTTCTTCACCACCCGCCCGGACGGTTCGATCGCCTACGCGGAGAACCCGCCGAAGAAGTATCAGGACATCTACCCGATCAACTTCGACAACGACCCCAAGGGCGTCTACGAGGAGATGCTGCGGGTCATCCTGGTCTGGGTCGAGCACGGGGTGAAGATCTTCCGGGTCGACAACCCGCACACCAAGCCGCCGGACTTCTGGGCCTGGCTGATCTCGTCGGTGAAGGACGCCCACCCGGACGTCCTGTTCCTCGCCGAGGCGTTCACCCGCCCGGCGCGGCTGTGGGGCCTGGCCCGGCTCGGCTTCACCCAGAGCTACACCTACTTCACGTGGCGGACCGGCAAGCAGGAGCTGATCGACTTCGCCATCGACCTGCGCGAGCACTGGAACGAGGGTCGCCCGAACCTGTTCGTCAACACCCCGGACATCCTCCACGAGTCGCTGCAGCGCGGCGGCCCCGGCATGTTCGCGCTGCGGGCCGCGCTGGCCGCGACGATCTCGCCGACGTGGGGCGTCTACTCGGGGTACGAGCTGTTCGAGCACGTCCCGGTCCGCGAGGGCAGCGAGGAGTACCTCGACTCCGAGAAGTACCAGCTGCGCCCGCGCGACTTCGAGCGCGCGCTCGCCGAGGGGCGCTCGCTGGAGCCGTGGATCGCGAAGCTGAACGCCGTTCGCCGCGCGCACCCGGCGCTGCAGCAGATGCGCACCCTGCACTTCCACCACATCGACAACGACGCCCTGCTGGCGTACTCCAAACAGGACCCGGCCACCGGCGACACCGTGGTCACCGTCGTCACCCTCGACCCGTACGGCCCGCAGGAAGGCACGCTGTGGCTCGACACGGCGGCCCTCGGGTTCGAGGCGCACGAGCGGCTGATCGCCCACGACGAGGTCACCGGCGACACCTGGGACTGGGGCCCGGCCAACTTCGTGCGGCTCGAGCCCTGGCGGGCCGTCGCGCACGTGGTGTCGGTCCGGCGGCGGCTCGGCGGTTAGCAGGGGAAGGAACGGACCGGAGGACTGAGGTGGAACACATGGCGGAGGAAGCCCGCCCCGACGCGGCACTCGGGCTGGACGGCGTGCCGCACACCGGTGAGGCGATGACCGCCGACGGGATGCTGGTGGAGCCCCAGGCCGGCGACTTCCGGTCGGCGCAGCAGGCGCCGAGCAACCCGGAGTGGTTCAAGGGCGCGGTGTTCTACGAGGTGCTGGTGCGCGCCTTCGCCGACTCGAACGGCGACGGCACCGGCGACCTGCGCGGCCTGGCCGGCCGCCTGGACTACCTGGCCTGGCTCGGCATCGACTGCCTCTGGCTGCCGCCGTTCTACGCGTCGCCGCTGCGCGACGGCGGGTACGACATCAGCGACTTCCGCGCGGTGCTGCCGGAGTTCGGCAGCGTCGAGGACTTCGTGTTCCTGCTGAACGAAGCGCACCGGCGCGGCATCCGGGTGATCACCGACCTGGTGCTCAACCACACCTCGGACGCGCACCCGTGGTTCCAGCAGTCCCGCAGCGAGCCGGACGGCCCGTACGGCGACTACTACGTGTGGAGCGACGACGACTCCCGCTACGCCGACGCGCGGATCATCTTCGTCGACACCGAGTCGTCGAACTGGACCTACGACCCGGTGCGCGGGCAGTTCTACTGGCACCGGTTCTTCTCCCACCAGCCCGACCTGAACTTCGAGAACGCCGACGTCCAGAACGCGATGATCGACACCCTCCGGTTCTGGCTGGACCTGGGCATCGACGGGTTCCGCCTCGACGCCGTGCCGTACCTGTTCGAGCAGGAGGGCACCAACTGCGAGAACCTGCCGCGCACGCACGAGTTCCTCAAGCGCTGCCGCAAGGTCGTCGACGACGAGTACCCCGGACGCATTCTCCTCGCCGAGGCCAACCAGTGGCCCTCGGACGTCGTCGAGTACTTCGGTGACGCGGAGGTCGGCGGCGACGAGTGCCACATGGCGTTCCACTTCCCGCTGATGCCGCGGATCTTCATGGCCGTGCGCCGCGAGTCGCGGTTCCCGATCTCGGAGATCCTCACCCAGACCCCGCGGATCCCCAGCGGCACCCAGTGGGGCATCTTCCTGCGCAACCACGACGAGCTGACCCTCGAGATGGTCACCGACGAAGAGCGCGACTACATGTACGCGGAGTACGCCAAGGACCCGCGCATGAAGGCCAACATCGGCATCCGCCGCAGGCTGGCCCCCCTGCTGGACAACGACCGCAACCAGCAGGAGCTCTTCACGGCGATGCTGCTTTCGCTGCCGGGCTCGCCCGTTCTGTACTACGGTGACGAGATCGGCATGGGAGACAACATCTGGCTCGGCGACCGCGACGCGGTCCGCACCCCCATGCAGTGGACCCCGGACCGCAACGCCGGGTTCTCCTCCTGCGATCCCGGCCGGATCTACCTGCCGGTGATCATGGACCCGGTGTACGGCTACCAGGGCCTGAACGTCGAGGCGCAGTCGAACAACTCGTCCTCTTTGCTCAATTGGACCCGGCGGATGATCGAGGTGCGCAAGGAGCACCACGCGTTCGCCGAAGGCGAGTTCGTCGACCTCGGCGGCTCCAACCCGAGCGTGCTGGCCTACAAGCGCCAGTGGCGGCGCCCGGACGGCGGCGAGGACGTCGTGCTCTGCGTGAACAACCTCTCCCGGTTCCCGCAGCCGGTGGAGCTGGATCTGTCCGCGCACCGCGGGTGCACGCCGGTGGAGCTCACCGGTGGCGTGCGGTTCCCCAGCATCGGGGACCTGTCGTACCTGCTGACGCTGCCGGGGCACGGCTTCTACTGGTTCCAGCTGACGAGCCCGGGAGACGAAGGCGAAGCGAGGTGAGTCCCTTGTCCGACCCGCGTGAGCTGGTGGACGACCTGATCGGCGACCTGAAGCAGTGGCTGCCCGAGCAGCGCTGGTTCGCCGGCAAGGACCGGCCGGTGACCGGCGTCCGGCCGCTCGGCGTGACCGAGCTGGTCGAAGGCGACCCGCAGCTGCTGCACGTGGTCGTCGAGGTCGCCCAGGGCGACCGGCGCGAGCCATACCAGCTGCTCGTGGGCCGCCGGACGCACCCGCCGGAGATCTCGTCCACCAGCTGGATCGGCGCCGTCGGCGACCTCAACGCCTACGAGGCGTCCGGCGACCTCGACGTCACCGGCGTGTTGCTGGACCTGATGGCGCGGGAGGGCAGCGTCGGCCCGCTCGTCTTCGAGCACGAGCCCGGTGTCGAGCTGGAGACCGGCCTGCGGGCGCGGCCGATCACCTCGGAGCAGAGCAACACCTCGCTGGTCTACGGCGGGCAGTACATCCTCAAGCTGTTCCGGAAGCTGACGCCGGGCAAGAACAAGGACCTGCTGCTGCACCGGGCGCTGCAGGGCGTCGGCAGCAAGCACATCGCGCAGGTGCTCGGCTCGATCACCGGCGACCTCGACGGCGAGCCGACCACCGTCGGCATGCTCCAGCAGTTCGTCGCGGACGCGGTCGACGGCTGGGCGATGGCCACCACGAGCGTCCGCGACCTGATGGCCGCGCCGGAGCTGCACGCCGAGGAGGTCGGCGGCGACTTCGCCGGCGAGGCCGAGCGGCTCGGGCGCGCGGTGGCCGAGGTGCACGCGGACCTGGCCGAGGCCCTCGGCACCGAGGCGGTCGACGCCGACGAGCTGGAACGCTCGATGAAGGCGATGCTCGTCCGGCTCGACACCGTCGCCGGCCGGGTGCCGGAGCTGGCCGCGCACGCCCCGGCGCTGCGGACGGCGTTCGAGACGCTGCGGACCCTGCCCGCCGACTCCGTGACCATGCAGTACATCCACGGCGACCTGCACCTCGGCCAGGTGCTGCGGACGGTCACCGGCTGGCTGCTGATCGACTTCGAGGGCGAGCCGGCGGCCCCGGTGGAGGAGCGCCACGCGCTGCGGTCGCCGTTGCGCGACGTGGCGGGCATGCTGAGGTCGTTCGACTACGCGGCCCAGCAGATGCTGGTCGGGCAGCCGGACGAGCCGGCGCTGGCCCAGCGGGCCATGGAGTGGTCGCAGCGCAACCGGGCGGCCTTCTGCGAGGGCTACGCCGCGGTCGCGGCCGACCCGCGCGAACAAGGCGAGCTGCTGCGCGCCTTCGAACTGGACAAGGCGGTCTACGAAGTGGGCTACGAGCACGCGAACCGGCCGGACTGGCTGGCGGTGCCGCTCGCCTCGATCGCCCGGATCACCGACGGAGAGGGATGACGCCGTGAACGCGGTTCCGGAAGGCCTCCCGGCCGCGGCCCCGGCGGCCGCGGACATCGACCGGCTGCTCGCCGGCTCGCACCACGACCCGCACTCGGTGCTGGGCGTGCACGCGGTGGGCAAGGGCTTCGTGGCCCGGGCGCTGCTGCCCGGTGCCAAGGCCGTCGCCCTGCGCATCGGCGAGGACCGGCATCCGATGGAGCCGGTCATCGACGCGCTGTTCGCCGTCGCGGTGCCGGAGCACCCCGGCGACTACCGGCTGGAGATCGACTACGACGGGCACTCCGTCACCGCCGACGACCCGTACCGCTGGCTGCCCACGGTCGGCGAGCTGGACCTGCACCTGATCGGCGAGGGCCGGCACGAGCGGCTCTGGGAGGCGCTCGGCGCGCACGTCCGCAGCTACGAGACGCCGGGCGGCATCGTCACGGGGACGTCGTTCGCGGTCTGGGCGCCGAACGCCCGCGGCATCCGCGTGATCGGCGACTTCAACGGCTGGGACGGCCGCGGGCACGCGATGCGCTCGCTCGGCTCGTCGGGCGTCTGGGAGATTTTCGTGCCGGGGGTCGGCGCCGGCTCCTGCTACAAGTTCCGGATCCTCGGCGCGGACGGGAACTGGCACGAGAAGGCCGACCCGATGGCGTTCGGCACGGAGCAGCCGCCCGCGACGGCGTCGGTCGTCACCACCTCCGGGCACCTGTGGGACGACGACGTGTGGGTCGCCCAGCGCGAGGCGACCGAGTGGGCCGCGGCGCCGATGAGCGTCTACGAGGTCCACCTCGGCTCGTGGCGGCCCGGGCTGGACTACCGCGAGCTGGCCGACCAGCTCGGCGACTACCTGGTCGAGACCGGTTTCACGCACGTGGAGCTGCTGCCGGTGTCGGAGCACCCGTTCGGCGGCTCGTGGGGCTACCAGGTGACGTCGTACTACGCGCCGACGTCCCGCTTCGGTTCCCCGGACGACTTCCGCTACTTCGTCGACCGCCTGCACCAGCGGGGGATCGGCGTGCTCGTCGACTGGGTGCCCGCGCACTTCCCGAAGGACAGCTGGGCGCTGGCCAAGTTCGACGGCACCGCGCTGTACGAGCACGCGGACCCGCGCCGCGGCGAGCAGCCCGACTGGGGCACGCTCGTGTTCGACTTCGGCCGCAACGAGGTCCGCAACTTCCTCGTCGCCAACGCGCTGTACTGGATCGAGGAGTTCCACCTCGACGGCCTGCGCGTCGACGCCGTCGCGTCGATGCTGTACCTCGACTACTCCCGCAACGAAGGGGAGTGGCTGCCGAACCAGTACGGCGGCCGCGAGAACCTGGACGCGGTGAAGTTCCTGCAGGAGCTGAACGCGACCGTCTACAAGCGACACCCGGGTGTCGTGATGGTGGCCGAGGAGTCGACCGCGTGGCCGGGCGTCACGCGCCCGACGCACCTGGGCGGCCTCGGGTTCGGCTTCAAGTGGAACATGGGCTGGATGCACGACACGCTCCGGTACCTGTCCCACGAGCCGATCCACCGCGCGTACCACCACAACGAAATGACGTTCTCGCTCGTGTACGCGTGGAGCGAGAACTTCGTCCTGCCGCTTTCGCACGACGAAGTGGTGCACGGCAAGGGATCCCTGTGGGGCCGGATGCCGGGCGACGCCTGGAACAAGGCGGCCGGGCTGCGCTCGCTGCTGGCGTTCATGTGGGCGCACCCGGGCAAGCAGCTGCTGTTCATGGGCGGCGAGTTCGGCCAGCCGAGCGAGTGGTCGGAGCAGCGGTCGCTGGACTGGCACCTGCTGGACGAGCCGCTGCACCGCGGGGTCCAGGACCTGCTGCGGTCGCTGAACTCGGTGTACCGGTCTTCGCCGGCCCTGTTCAGCCAGGACACGTCACCGGACGGCTTCCGCTGGATCGACGCGAACGACTCCAGCGGCAACGTGCTGAGCTTCCTGCGCATCGGGACCGACGGTTCGCGGCTGGCCTGCGTCGCGAACTTCTCGGGCGTGCCGCACCACGACTACCGGGTCGGCCTGCCGGCGGCGGGCCGGTGGCGCGAGGTCGTCAACACGGACGCGGAGGCCTACGGCGGCTCGGGCGTCGGGAACCTCGGCGCGGTGGAGGCGACGGAGGACGCGTGGCACGGCCAGCCGGCCTCCGCGATCCTCCAACTCCCCCCGGCGGGCGTCCTCTGGCTGCTCGAAGAGGAGCCTCCGACCCCAGACCTCCCGTGATCAAAGCCGTAACTTGCGTGATCAAGGCCGGAACTCGCGTGATTGAAGCCGGAACTCGCGAGTTCCGGGTCTGATCACGCGAGTTCCGTGCTCAATCACGCGGGTTACGTCCTCAATCACGGGTGCCGGTGGTCTGATCACGGCCGCCTTCTCGCTTTTCCCGGGCTCGGCGGGCCGCGCGGCGACGGCGTCGGCGGGCCGGGGCGTCCAGGCGCCAGGCGAACGGCAGGAGTCCCGGCTGGTCGCCTGGCACCCACAGCACCACCGGGTCGCCGTCGCCGAAGCGCAGGACCAGCTCGGCGGGCAGGTCGGTCCACCGGCCGGTCGTGCCGCCGAGCGCGACCTTGGCTTCGGAGATCTCGGCGAGCCCGGCGTGCCAGCGTCGCTCGAATCCGCCGGCCGACCGGGCCAGCAGCTCGAGCGATCGGGTCCGGGGCTCGTGCACCAGGAACGTGAGGTCCCTCGCCGTCGTCCGGGCCCGGCGGCCCCGGTCGTGCACGGCGTAGACGTGCTCCGGACGGCGTCCGGCCGCGTGGAGCCGGCGGCGCACCAGCCGAAGCCGCACCAGCGCCGCCACGCCGTGCGCGCGGGCCGTGAGGCGGATCGTCACCGTCACGAGCGCGACCGCGGCCGCGACGCCCAGCAGCCAGGCGCCGTCGCCCAGCACGGAGATGGCCCAGGCCAGGGTCGCCGCGCCGAGGCCGAGGGCAAACGCTACCGCGCACGGCACAGTCGGTCCTCCCAGCGCAGTCGTGGTGGAGTGGTTCTACCGTTCGCCGCTCGGGAGGGGTCCCGAAACACCCGCGCGGGCTTACCATGAGGGCATGGCCGGCGCCGGCGGCGTCCTCGCGAACCTGATCCTGTTCGCCGTGGTTTGCATCGCTCCCACGGTGCTCTTCTGGTGCGCACTGCGCGCCCCCAGGCTGCTTCGCCGGCTTCTCGAGAAGCGCGCGAAGCCGCAACCGGCGGGTCCGCCGATCGAACGCGTCGCCGCGGACCTGCGGCGGGTGCACCGCCTGCTCGCCGGTTACCCGTCCGGCACCCCGGCCGCGCGGCGGTTCGGCACGCGCCAGGCGTACGACGAGCTGCTCACCCAAGCCTGCCGCCAGGTCGGCGTCCCGCACCGGCTCGCCGAGCTGCCCGAGGGCATGGACCGCGAGATCGAACGCCTGCGCGTCGAGGAGTCGCTGCGGGAGCGCGGCCTGGCCGTGCCGTGACTTGTACGGGCCGTGTACGCGCCCGGGGCACGCTGCCGGCATGCGACTTGTGCTCGGCCTCGTGGCGCTGCTGCTGCTCGGCCTGACGACGACGGCCCAGGCCGCCGCGAACTTCCCCCGCCTCGACGCGGCGACCGTCGACGGCTACCGGCTCACCCCCGGCGGCTCCTTCGCCACCTACGGCAGCCGGATCGAGCAACTCGACAAGAAGCTCCCGCCGCGCGAGCTGCCGGACCTCCTCGGTGACGCCAACCGCAAGGCCCGCCCGCTCTGCCACGGCACGTACCTCGCCGCCGCGCTGAAGCCGGCCGGCTTCTGCTGGGAGGACGCCAACGACGACAAGACCAACGACTGGATCCCGCAGGGGCTCACCGGCTCGGGTGATGCGGACCCAGTGACCGGGACCGTAGGCGGCAAGCGCGTCGTCGCGACGTCGTGGCACACGCCCGGCGACACGATGGTCCGTCTATCCTTTGTGGACGCCAGTGGGCTCGGGTACCGGCACGTGCTGCTCGTGGAACCGACGTCCGACAACGACTTCGCGGCGGTGGCGGGACACGGGCACGGCATGACGTGGTCGGGGAACCTGCTCTACGTGGCGACCACGGGCGGCCTGATCCGCGTCTTCGACACGACGCACTTCTGGAAGGTCGACGCCAGCGCGGCGACGGTCGGCCTCGGCGCCGACGGCAAGTACCACGCGGCCTACTACGACTACGCGATGCCGCAGATCGGCGCGTACTGGTACCCGGGCGGCGGAGCGTGCACGACGGCGACCGGCGTGCGGCCCTGCCTGTCGACGCTTTCCTTCGACCACAGCGATTCCACGTTCGTGACGGCCGAGCACGCGGCCGAGGCGGGCGGCCGGATCCTGCGCTGGCCGTTCGACGCGTCGACGGGCCGTCTGGTGCCCGCGGCCGACGGCCTGGTGCACGCGAAGGAGGGCTTTTCTTCACCGGTATGGGGGATGCAGGGCGCGGTGTCCCGCAACGGCTACTTCGTGCTGACGGGCGTCTGCCCGGAGTACGCCGGAGTGGCGGGCGACCACCCGTCGTGCCTGCACGGCGGAGTCGGCGGCGTCTCGACGTCGAGGCTGGCCGGGCAGGCGCCGGTGAACAGCCAGAACCTGTCGTACTGGCCGGCGACGGGAGAGCTGTGGCTGCTGAACGAACAGCTCCGGGAGCGCGTGGTGGTGCACGTCCCGTGGACGGCGCTCACCGGCCGGGCCTGAACGCGGAAGAACCCCGCCACCGAGGTGACGGGGTTCTTCCGTGGGTACGACTCAGTCCAGGTAGTCGCGCAGGACCTGGGACCGCGACGGGTGACGCAGCTTCGACATCGTCTTCGACTCGATCTGCCGGATGCGCTCACGGGTCACCCCGTACACCTGGCCGATTTCGTCGAGCGTGCGCGGCTGGCCGTCCGTGAGGCCGAAGCGCAGCCGGACCACGCCTGCCTCGCGCTCGGACAGCGTCTGCAGCACCGACTGGAGCTGGTCCTGCAGCAGCGTGAACGACACCGCGTCCACCGCGACGACCGCTTCGGAGTCTTCGATGAAGTCACCTAGCTGCGAGTCGCCCTCGTCGCCGATCGTCTGGTCGAGCGAGATCGGCTCACGCGCGTACTGCTGGATCTCCAGGACCTTCTCCGGGGAGATGTCCATTTCCTTGGCGAGCTCCTCGGGCGTCGGCTCGCGGCCGAGGTCCTGCAGGAGTTCGCGCTGTATGCGGCCGAGCTTGTTGATGACCTCGACCATGTGCACCGGGATGCGGATGGTGCGGGCCTGGTCGGCCATCGCGCGGGTGATCGCCTGGCGGATCCACCACGTGGCGTACGTCGAGAACTTGTAGCCCTTGGTGTAGTCGAACTTCTCCACCGCGCGGATCAGGCCGAGGTTGCCCTCCTGGATCAGGTCCAGGAACGCCATGCCGCGGCCGGTGTAGCGCTTGGCCAGCGACACCACGAGCCGGAGGTTCGCTTCCAGCAGGTGGTTCTTGGCGCGCTCGCCGTCACGCACGATCCACTTGAGATCGCGGCGCATCTGGGTGACGAGCTTCTCGCCCTCCTCCTCGGCGGTGCGCACGCGCTCGGCGGCGTAGAGCCCGGCCTCGATCCGCTTGGCCAGCTCCACCTCCTCCTCCGCGTTCAGCAGCGCGACCTTGCCGATCTGCTTGAGGTAGGCGCGGACGGAGTCGGCGGACGCGGTGAGCTCGGCGTCCTTGCGCGCCTGACGCAGCGCCTCGGACTCCTCTTCGTCCCAGACGAAGTCCGGGTTGTCGGAGCTCTTGGCGGCCGCGGCCTTGTCGGCCGCGGCACCACGGCGGCGCTGCGCCGGGGTCCCTTCGTCGTCATCGTCATCGTCGTCGTCATCCGCCGAGCCGGCGTCCGGCTCGTCGTTGACCGTTTCGTCGACGACGTCGACCTCGACCTCTTCCAGGTCCGACAGGTCGGGCGAGTCGAGCTCGCCTTCCTCGAGAGCCTCGGGGCCTTCGGAGTCGCCGTCGGCGCCCTTGGTCGCGGGCTTCTTCGCCGGAGCCTTCTTGGCCGGAGCCTTCTTGGCCGTGGTGGTCTTGCGGGCCGCAGGCTTCGCCGTCCCGGTGGCTGCCTCTTCGGCCGGCTCGCCGGCTGCGGTCGCGGTCTTCGTCCCGCCTCGGGTTGCGGTTCTTGCGGCTGCCACTTACGCCCTTTCGCAGCGGTCGATCATGACGAGCAACGGCACGGGTGCCAGTGCTGCCTCACATTCGGGGAACACGCCTCGGCCTGCGGTTTTCGCCTCCGCAGCCGTGGGCCGTGTTCCATTGTAACGACGGTACGCGCATGCGTCGCGAAGCGATCACCCTCCGGCCCGCTCCGGCGCCCGGATCGGCTCCGGATCCGCGCCGGATCTAGTGCTGGATGCCCTCGCTCGCGGCCGCCGCGGCACCCACGATCCCGGCGTTGTTCTGCAGCGTGGCCACCAGCACCGGGGTGCGGATGTCCAGCAGTGGCACCCATTTCTCGGCCTTCTTGCTGACCCCGCCGCCGACGATGAACAGGTCGGGCCAGATCAGGTTTTCGAGCACGGTCAGATAACGGTGCACGCGCTTGGACCATTCGGGGTAGGAGAGACCCTCGTTGTCCTTCACCGAGGCGGCCGCGCGTTTCTCCGCGTCGTGGCCGTCGATCTCCAGGTGGCCGAACTCGGTGTTCGGGACGAGCTTGCCGTCCTGGAACACCGCGCTGCCGATGCCGGTGCCGAAGGTGAGCAGCGCGGTGACGCCCTTGCGCGCGACCGGGTCACCGAAGCGGATCTCCGCCATGCCCGCCGCGTCGGCGTCGTTGAGCATCGCGACCTGGTCGACGCCGCGGCCGAGGCGCTTGGCGAAGAGGGCGTCGGCGTCGGTGCCGATCCACTGCTTGTCGATGTTGGCCGCGGTGTGCGCGACGCCCTTCTTGACGACCGCCGGGAGCGTCACGCCGACCGGGCCGTCCCAGCCCGCCTGCGTCACGATTTCGGCGACGACGTCGGCCACCGCCGACGGGGTGGACGGCTTCGGCGTCTCGATCCGGATCCGGTCGCCGATGAGCTGCCCCTTGTCCAGGTCGACCAAAGCCCCCTTGATCCCGCTGCCGCCGATGTCGATGCCGAAACCTCGGCGGGTCGCCTCCACCACGGACGTGGTCCCTTCTCGCACGATTCAGAAGCCTGCCTCGGAGACTTTAACCGGATGTGGTGACATGTCGGACGTGGGAGTTGACGAGTCGTTGCTGAAAAGCGTCGCGGTGCAGGTCGCGACGGATGCCGCCGAGCTGGTCCGCGAGGCCTGGGAGGGGATGGCGCGGGGGCGGTCGGTGGCCGTGGACACGAAGTCCGCGGACACCGACGTGGTGACCGCGGTCGACCACGAGTCGGAGCGGCTGGTGCGCGCGCGGCTCGCTTCGTTGCGGCCGGGGGACCCGGTGCTGGGCGAGGAGGGCGGCGGGGCCGCCGGCGACGGCGTGACCTGGGTGGTCGACCCGATCGACGGGACGGTCAACTTCCTCTACGGCCTGCCGTGGTTCGGGGTGTCGGTGGCGGCGCAGATCGGCGGCGAGTCGGTGGCCGGCGCGGTGGTGGAGCCGGCGAGCGGCCGCGTCTGGTCGGCCGCGCGCGGGCAGGGCGCGTTCCTGGACGGCCGCCGGCTGTCGGTGTCGACGCCGGCGCGGCTGGAGCTGACGCTCGTCGGGACCGGATTCGCGTACTCGGCGGAGCGGCGGACGCGGCAGTCGCGCTTCGCGGCGGAGCTGCTGGGCCGGGTCCGCGACATCCGGCGCAACGGGGCGGCGTCGCTCGACCTGTGCGCGGTGGCGGCGGGCTGGCTGGACGCGTACGTGGAGCACGGGCTGCACCGCTGGGACTGGGCGGCGGGGGCGCTGATCGCGGCTGAGGCGGGCGCGGAGGTGCACCTGCCGGGGTCGGCGCCGGAGCTGGGCGCGGACGCGACGTACGCGGCGGCGCCGTCGATCGCCGGCCCGCTGCGGAAGGTCCTGGCGGACTGCGGCGCCGCGGAGGTCTGAGGCGACCTCACGGCTTTCGTCCCGGGTCGGCTCGAGCGCCCCAAGGTGGCCTTGGGTGCGTTGAACGCACCGAAGGCCGCCTTGGGTGCGTTGAACGCACCGAAGGCCACATTGGGGCGCTTGGAACAGGGTGGGTCAGCAGGCGACGTCGCGGGCCGAGGCCAGCAGGGTCTGGTCGATGACCGGGGCCTTCGCGCCGGCCGACTGCTCGTTCGAGCCGCCGCCCTGGTGGGCCTTGGACCAGTCGGCGAGCTGGGTGAGGATCTGGCGGGCCTCCGCGCGGGGCCGGAGGTCCCCGAAGAGGGTGCCGGTGACCAGGTCGACGCTCGCGTCCTTGCGGTTGTCCTGGACCAGCTCGGCGCACGGCACCACGAGGCTGAGCGTCCGGGCCGCGGTGATGCCGTTCTCGCCGAAGCGGATCTGGCCGCGGCACTTGGCCTCGTGGCCCTCGTAGGCGGGGTCGTTGGCCGGCTCGCCGGTGCCGGTGAAGCCCAGCTCCTTCAGCGACGTCGTCGTGATGCCGCCCTGGCCGCGCGTGCCGGAGGCGTTGAGCACCTTCACGGCGACCTTGTCCGGCGGCACCGGCGCGCGGTCGTCGAGGGCGTTGTGGGGGAGGGCGCTGAACGTGACACCCGGCGGCGGGCTCGCGGCCGGGTCGCAGCGGACGGCCTCGTCGACGTCGCCCTTGCCGACGGCCGCGTTGATCCAGACGATGATCGCGCCGAGCGCGAGCACCCCGATGACGATGAGCGCCGGCAGCGGCTTGTGCTTGCGATACGGCCGCGCCTCACGGTCCCCGATGCCGTTCCCCGACGCCACCTGCCCGTCCCTTCCCGAACCGAAACCGACCGGTGCTAACCCGGCACCGTCGTGGCCGATCAGCCTAGGCGCTGCGTACCGCGCCCGGCGTCCCGGGTCACCCGTCGGTCCGCCCCGCCGCGCCTGTGGTCGCGGACCCCGTCCGCGCCGGTTCCCCGTGCGGCGATCGCACCACGGGTGGGTCGGCCGGGGCAAGCGGACACGGGCCGCCGGTGAAGTTCTCCACCCGCGGGCAACCCGAATGGACGACAACGCGTCTTACCTGCGGGTTCCCCCTGTCGGGTGACGATTTCAGGGCAATGTCTGACTCGTTGCAGAACCGTCGCGGGCGTGAGCTACCCTTCCCGGGCTCCGGCCGCAGGAAGAGGCCCATAAAGAAGAGACCTCGGTCACTTCGGCCGTCGGGCACAAAAAGCGGCCCTGGAACGTTGACCAGCGGCACGGCGGACTCACGGGCGCACCCGGGGGTCCGGGAAAACGACTACACAAGCTGATCGCAGGGGTGAGGGACACATGGCTACCGACTACGACGCTCCGCGCCGCAGCGAAGCCGACGAGCTGGCCGAAGACTCGTTGGAGGAGCTCAAGGCCCGGCGGAACGAGAACCAGTCCGGCGTCGTCGACGTCGACGAGGACGCGACCGCCGAGAACTTCGAGCTGCCGGGTGCCGACCTTTCCGGGCTTTCCGGAGAGGACATGACCGTGAAGGTGGTGCCGAAGCAGGCGGACGAATTCACCTGCTCCGTGTGCTTCCTGGTGCACCACCGCAGCCGGCTGGCCGAGGAGAGCGGCGGACGCCTGATCTGCCGCGACTGCGCCTGACAACGCGGGATCTCGGACAGGGTTCAGGGGACGAACAGACGCGGCGGAGAGCCTCGAGGGCACCAAGGGGGAGGCTCGAAGCGCGCTGGGGACAAGGGGGCCGGCCGGCAGGCCGGCCCCCTTCCACGTCCAGGGGCAGGAGCCCGGGGTCAGGCGCCCTTGACCAGCTCGGCGACGCGGGCGGGGTGCCGGGTGCTGAACAGCCAGTACGGCGTCGGGTCGGCGGGGTCGGTCAGCGTGATCCGCACCACCGGGCCCACCCAGCCGCGGTGCAGCACGTAAGCGGCCGGGTCGCCGTCGCGGCCCAGCGCCTTGCGCTTGGCGTCCTTGTCGAAGACCTCGACCTGCCCGACGTAGCGCAGCGGCAGGTGCGCGTCGCCCACCCACAGCTCCGGCTCGTCACCGCCGGTGACGCGGACCGTCGCCCGGCCCAGCGACAGCATCAGCCCGACGACGACCGGCAACGCGATCACGTACGGCAGCCACGCCCGGATGCCCGGGTAGCCCATGTCGACCTCGGCGGCGAGCAGGATCGCGCCCAGCACGGGCAGCGGCCAGCCCCACCACGGCACGTACAGCCGTTCGGAATGCCGGACCGCGGCACTCGCGGCCGTCTTCGCAGATTCACCCACGGGTAGAGAGTAATCTCGCCGCCCGTGTCCAGCGTTCAGGTACTCCTCTCCCGGCTCGACCCGGATGTCCCGCCGCCCGCCTACGCCCGGCCGGGCGACGCGGGGGCCGATCTCGTCACCACCTCGGATATCGTGCTGAAACCCGGGGAACGCGGCGTCGTCGGCACCGGCGTCGCGATCGCTCTCCCGCCCGGGTACGCGGGGTTCGTCCACCCGCGGTCGGGCCTGGCCGCCCGGGTCGGTCTCTCGGTGGTGAACACGCCGGGCACGATCGACGCGGGCTACCGCGGGGAGATCAAGGTCTGCCTGATCAACCACGACCCGGTGCACCCGGTGGAGCTCACGCGCGGCGACCGCATCGCCCAGCTGGTCGTGCAGCGGGTCGAGCACGCGGTGTTCGTCGAGGTCGCCGAGCTCGACGCCACCGAGCGGGGCGACGGCGGCTACGGCTCCACGGGTGGACACGCCACACTGGGAGCACCGGCGCTCGCCGCGAGCGCCGGCACGGGGGAAGGAACGGAGAAGTAGTGGGGATTTTCGGACGCAAGCGGCGGACCGAGGGTGAGTCCGCCGGACGGCACGCCGCGCCCGAGGCCGACGACACGATCGAGGACGACGCGTACGACGAGGACTCGGAGCTGTCGGACGTCTCCGACGGCCCGTTCGACGTCGCGGACTTCGAGGACGACGGCGTCCCGCGGATCGACCTCGGCTCGGTGAAGGTGCCGGTGCCCGACGGATCCCAGGTCCAGGTCGAGATGGATCCGGAGACCGGGGGCGTGCGCGCCGTGCACGTCGTCACCGAGCAGGGCCAGATCACGGTCAGCGCGTACGCCGCGCCGCGCACGGGCGGCCTCTGGCGCGAGGTGAGCACCGAGCTCGCCGAGCAGCTGCGGGCCGACGGCGCCAAGGTCAACATCGGCCGCGGCGTGTGGGGCCTGGAGATCTCGGCCATCGTCGGCGACGTCTCGCTGCGCTTCGTCGGCATCGACCGGCCGCGCTGGATGCTGCGCGGCGTCATCGCCGGGCCGCAGTCGGAGGCCGCCGCGGCGGTCGAGGTGCTGCGGGGGATCGTGCGGCGCACGATCGTCGATCGCGGCGACGCGCCGATGCCGGTCCGCACCCCGCTCACCATCACGCTGCCCGAAGCCGTCGCCGAGCACATCGCGGCCCAGCAGCAACAGGGCTGACGCTCGGTCCGTGAAGGCCACCTTGAGGAACTCAGAGTTCCTCAAGGTGGCCCTCACAGCGTTCGGAGCGCCTTGAGGAAGGCGAGGACGGTCGCCCGGCCCAAGGACTCGCGATCCGCGCCCAGCGCCGTGAGCGTCGTCTCCCCGAGGGCCGCGCGGGGGAGGGCCCGAGCCCACTCCGACGCGACTTTCGTCGGGTGGATCGGGTCGTCGGTGCACGTGCCGATGCCCGCCGGGACGGTCAGGCCCGCGAGTTCGGCCAGGGTGGGGGAGGGCCGGCCCGCGGCGACGCGCAGACCGGCCGCCAGCCCGTCGCCGTGGCGGCGCCACGCCCGGTCCAGTTCCGCCCGCAGCCAGTCCGGGCTGCCCGCCGTCTGCGCCAGCGCCGTGTCGACCCCGGAATCGGCCACCAGGTCCGCGGACAGCGTCGCGGCCAGCGATGCGGGTGCCAGGTCCGGACGGCCGTTCCAGGCCGGGAGGGCGGCAAGCAGGCCCCCGCAACGGCCCGGATTGGCCACCGCCCACTCCGCGGCGAGGTGGGCGCCGAACGAAATGCCGCCTACGAGCAGTTCGCCGTATTCGTCCGCCAGCGCGTCCAGGGTCGCCAGGTAGCCGTCCGCCAGGGCCGCACCGGGCGGCGGCGGTGGCGCGATGAGCGGGACACCGAGGGCGCGCAGGGGGCCGGCGAAGACCGCTCGGACGAACACGTCGTCCGAGCCGGTGCCGGGCAGCAGCACCGCGACGGGAACTCTGATTGCGGACGTCACGTTGCGATCTTTGCGCAAAGGCGTTTCCCTGGCGGGGACCGCAGTACGCTGGAATCGCACGGGCCGCAAGCAGTTAGTCGGGGGCCCCGGAGCACAGGAGCACCTATGTCCGCCAAAGACGGCGGCTACTTCAGCCGGCTGGTACGCAAGCTGACCAGCGACGTCGACGAGCTCGACGCCGACGAGATGTCGATGAGGTCCGGCGCCGAGGGCGCCCAGCGGGCCTGCGACTGCCGTTCCGGCGAAGAGGTCACCGTGATGGGGAGACTCCGCAGTGTGGAGCTCTGCCCGACGAACGAGGCCGCCACGCTGGAGGCGGAGCTGTTCGACGGGACACAGGGCGTGACGCTAATCTGGCTCGGTCGCCGCCGGATCCCGGGCATCGAGCCTGGCCGGACGATCAAGGTGCGCGGCCGGATGGCCGAGCGTGACGGCCAGAAGGTGCTGTACAACCCCTATTACGAGCTCCAGAGCCCAGTGAGTTGATCACCCATCGTGACTGAACCCGCCCCGAGCGAGAAGAAGACCGACGCGGAAGAAGAACCGCAGCCGACCCTGCTCGAGCAGATGGGCGGCGTGTCCGGCCTGATCTACTCGTCGGTGCCGGTGATCGTCTTCGTCCTGGCGAACGCTTTCTTCGGCCTGACCGCCGCCATCTGGACGTCGGTGGGCAGCGCGGTGGCCATCACCGTGCTGCGGGTGGTCCGCAAGGAGCCCCTGCAGCCGGCGATCTCCGGTTTCTTCGGCGTCGCGATCGCGGCGTTCATCGCCTACCGCACCGGGTCCGCGAAGGGGTTCTTCCTCTTCGGGATCTACGCGAGCCTGGTCTATTGCGGCATCTTCGTGCTGTCGGTGGTCGTGCGCTGGCCGATCGCGGGCGTCGTCTGGAACGTGCTGAACGGCACCGGGCAGGCGTGGCGCAAGGACAAGCCGTCCCGCTACGGCTACGACATCGCGACCCTGGCCTTGGCGCTGGTGTTCGCCGCCCGGTTCATCGTCCAGCGGTGGCTCTACCAGGAGGACTACACCGGCTGGCTGGCCTTCGCGAAGATCGCGATGGGCTACCCGCTGTACGCGCTGGGCCTGCTGGTGGTGGTCTGGGCGGTGCGGCGGTCGGACAAACGGCTGAAGGCGCAGGCCGAGGACGAGCCCAAGCCGGAGAGCGACGCCGAGGTCGAAGCCCGGCTGCGCGAGAAGTACGCCCAGGCTCCCGAAGCCTGACCCTGCCGCTCGGTTGTCTTGAATGAGTCATTCAGGACATCCGGCGCCCTGAATGACTCATTCAAGACCTTTTGGTCAGCGGCGGGCCGTGGCCGCCAGACCACGAGAAAGGCCCCCAGCGCACTCGCCGGGGGCCTTCTTCGTGAGAGAACTCAGTAACCCAGCGCCGTCCGGATCTCCGGCTCGACGTCCGCAGTCGCGACGAACAGCAGTTCGTCTCCCGGCTCCAGCGGGTCCTCCGGCTGCGGCACGATCACGCGGTCGCCCCGCAGGATCGTCACCAGCGCTGCGTCCCGCGGCAGCGTCAGCTCGCTCACCGGCTTGCCGGCCAGCGGGGTCTCCGCCGGCAGCGTCAGCTCGACGAGGTTCGCGTTGCTCTGCCGGAACGTCATCAGCCGGACCAGGTCGCCGACGCTGACCGCCTCCTCGACCATCGCCGCGAGCATCCGCGGGGTCGACACGGCGACGTCGACGCCCCACGCGTCGGTGAACAGCCACTCGTTGGCCGGGTCGTTCACCCGCGCCACCACGCGCCGGACCGCGAACTCCGTCTTGGCCAGCAGTGACACGACGAGGTTCGCCTTGTCGTCGCCGGTGGCCGCGATCACTACGTCGCACTGCTCGATCCCGGACTCCTCCAGGATCGACACCTCGCAGGCGTCGCCCAGCACCCAGTCGGCCTGCTCGACGCTCTGCGGCTCGAACTGGTCGGCCTCCCGCTCGATGAGCATCACCTGGTGCCTGCCGTCGATCAGCTCGTTGGCGATCGAGCGCCCCACCGCGCCCGCCCCGGCAATCGCGACCCGCATCAGTCCTCGTCCTCCGGTTCGCGCTGCGCCACGCTCGTGACGTCGCTGACGGTGCCCGACCGGGCGGCCACCCAGACATCGTCGTCGGCCTGCACCACGGTCTTCGTGTCCGGCAGCACGGCGGTGCCGAAGCGCATGATGAACGCCACCCGCGCGCCGGACGCCTCCTGCAGGGACCGGACGGAGTGCCCGACCCAGCCCTCGTGCAGCGGCAGCTGCAGCAGCGCGACGTTGCCCGACGGGTCCCGCCACGCCGACGCGACGCCGTCCGGCAGGAGCGTGCGCAGGAACCGGTCGGTGGTCCACGGCACGGTCGCCACCGTCGGGATGCCCAGCCGCTCGTACACGGCCGCGCGCTTGTGGTCGTAGATCCGCGCGACGACGTGCTCGATGTCGAAGTTCTCGCGCGCGACCCGCGCGGAAATGATGTTCGAGTTGTCGCCGCTGGACACCGCGGCGAACGCGCCGGCCCGCTCGATACCCGCTTCGATCAGCACCTTGCGGTCGAACCCGACGCCGACGACCTGCTGGCCGTGGAAGTCGCTGCCGAGCCGGCGGAACGCCTGCTGGCTCTTGTCGATGACGGCCACCTCGTGGCCGAGCCGCTCCAGCGCAGCGGCCAGGGACGCGCCTACCCGGCCGCATCCCATGATCACCACGTGCACGCCCTGCCTCCTCGTTCGGCGGTTACCCGTCCGTTGCTACCCCGACATGCCAGCGCCGAACCTACCCTGCGCCCCGCCCGTTAGGCTTCCGTGGTGTCGAAGTTCCCGACCGTGCTGAAACGCCTGGTCCTCGGACGTCCGTTCCGCAGTGACAGGCTCGCTCACACGCTCCTGCCCAAGCGCATCGCGCTGCCTATCTTCGCGTCCGACGCGCTCTCGAGCGTGGCGTACGCGCCGGAAGAGATCTTCCTGACGCTGAGCGTCGCGGGCCTCTCCGCGTACGCGCTGGCGCCGTGGATCGGCATCATGGTCGCCCTGGTGATGCTCGTCGTCGTCGCGTCCTACCGGCAGAACGTGCACGCGTACCCCAGCGGCGGCGGTGACTACGAGGTCGCCAACACGAACCTGGGCGGGAAGTTCGGGTTGACCGTGGCGAGCGCGCTGCTCGTCGACTACGTGCTGACGGTCGCGGTGTCCACTTCGTCCGGTGTGGCCAACATCGGCTCGGCGGTGCCGTGGGTGGCGCAGCACAAGGTGCTGGCCTCGATCGTCATCGTGGTCGTGCTGACGTCGCTGAACCTGCGCGGTATCCGGGAGTCGGGGAAGGCCTTCGCGATCCCGACATACGGGTTCATCGCGGGCATCATGATCATGGTCGTGTGGGGCCTGGTGCAGGCGGCCACGGGCACCGAGATGAAGGCCGAGAGCGCCGGGTTCACGCTGAACGCCGAGGGGACCTTCGCGGGCGTGGCCTACGCGTTCCTGGTGCTGCGGGCGTTCTCCTCCGGCGCCGCGGCGCTGACCGGGGTCGAGGCGATCAGCAACGGCGTCCCGGCGTTCCAGAAACCCAAGTCGAAGAACGCGGCGACGACGCTGCTGATGATGGGCCTGCTCGCGGTGACCATGCTGGTCGGCATCATCACGCTGGCCACGATCACCGACGTCAAGTTCGCCGAGGACCCGGCGGAGCAGCTCGCCGGCGCGCCCGCCGGCTACCAGCAGAAGACGATCGTCGCGCAGATCGCGCACGCGGTGTTCGCCGACTTCCCGCCGGCGTTCTACTTCATCTCCTTCTCCACCGGCATCATCCTGCTGCTGGCCGCGAACACCGCGTTCAACGGCTTCCCGGTGCTGGGCTCGATCCTGGCGCAGGACCGCTACCTGCCGCGGCAGCTGCACACGCGCGGCGACCGGCTGGCGTTCTCCAACGGGATCCTGTTCCTGTCGGCGTTCGCGCTGGTGCTGATCATCGCGTTCGACGCCGAGGTCACCCGGCTCATCCAGCTCTACATCGTGGGTGTGTTCGTGTCGTTCACGGTGAGCCAGGCGGGCATGATCCGGCACTGGAACCGGTTGCTGGCCAAGGAAACCGACCCCGGCAAGCGGCGGCGGATGCGGCGCTCGCAGACGGTCAACGCGGTCGGCCTCACCATGACCGGCATCGTGCTGGTGATCGTGCTCATCACCAAGTTCCTGCTCGGCGCGTGGATCGCGATCGCGGCGATGGTCGCGATCTTCGTGCTGATGACGGCGATCCGGAAGCACTACGACCGCGTCGCCGACGAGCTGAAGGATCTCGGCGACACCCCGACCGTGCTGCCGTCGCGCAACCACGCGATCGTGCTGGTGTCCAAACTGCACCGTCCGACGCTGCGCGCGCTGGCCTACGCCAAGGCGATGCGCCCGGACGTCCTCGAAGCGGTGACGGTCAATGTGGACGACGCGGACACCCGCCGCTTGACCGCCGAATGGGACGCCCACAACTTCAAGGTGCCG
The DNA here is from genome assembly GCF_040682155.1 of Amycolatopsis sp. NPDC051371. Classification (NCBI taxonomy): domain Bacteria; kingdom Bacillati; phylum Actinomycetota; class Actinomycetes; order Pseudonocardiales; family Pseudonocardiaceae; genus Amycolatopsis; species Amycolatopsis sp. NPDC051371. Next base: position 153,446 of record NZ_JBFBAG010000014.1, on the reverse strand, counting down.
CTGAAGGTCGTCGAGTCGCCCTACCGCGAGATCACGAAACCGGTCCTGGACTACGTGAAGCGTGTGCGCGGGGACAACCCGCGCAACGTGGTCACGGTGTTCATCCCGGAGTACGTGGTCGGGCACTGGTGGGAACAGGTGCTGCACAACCAGAGCGCGCTGCGGCTCAAGGGCCGCCTGCTGTTCCAGTCCGGCGTGATCGTGGCGAGCGTGCCGTGGCAGCTGGAGTCCTCGGCCAAGGCGGCCGCGCGCGTCCGCAACGAGCGCCCCGCGGCCGGGGACGTCCGCCGCGGTTTCTCCCCCAACGGCAAGCCGGTCGCGGCGCCGAAACCCAAGGAGCCGGCCGAATGACGAGTTGGCTGGGCCGGGTCCTCGAAGTCGAGGTCGGCGCGGTGGCGCACGGCGGCCACTGCGTCGCGCGTGCCGACGGCCGCGTGGTGTTCGTCCGGCACGCGCTGCCGGGCGAGCAGGTCCGCGTGGAGGTCACCGAGGACAACGGCGGTTCGTTCTGCCGCGGCGACGCGATCGAGGTGCTTTCAGCGTCGGAATTCCGGGTCGAGCCGCCGTGCCCGCTCGCGGTGCCGGGCGGTTGTGGCGGCTGCGACTGGCAGCACGCAGCCCCTGCGTACCAACGCGACTTGAAGGCTGCCGTCGTGGCGGAGCAGCTCCAGCGGCTCGCCGGCATCGAGCGGGACGTCGTCGTGGAGGCCCTCGAAGGCGGTCCGCTCGACTGGCGCAGCCGCGTCCGGCTGGTCGCCGACGGCGAAGGGCGCGCGGGTCTGCGCGCCCACCACAGCCACCGGGTGGTGGCCCTCGAAGACTGCCCGATCGCGGTCCCGGGCGAGCTCGACGACGTCCTGGCGCGGCGCTGGCGGCCGGGCAGCGAGATCGAGGTCACCGGCGACGGCGACGGCGGTGTGCACGTGCGGGAGCTGTCGACGGTCCGCGGCAAGGTCCGCGCGCGCCAGCTGTCCGGCGGGGTGGCGGTCCAGCACGCGGCGGGCCGCGACTGGCAGCTCGACGCGCACGGCTTCTGGCAGGTCCACCCGGCGGCGGCGTCGACGCTGGCGGCGGTCGTGGCGGAGTGGGCGGAGGCGCCCGTGGGCGGGTCCGCCTGGGACCTCTACGCCGGGGTCGGGCTGTTCGCGTCGGTACTGGCTTCCCAGGTCGGCACCTCGGGGCGGGTGCTGGCGATCGAGTCCGGCCGGCGCGCGGTCGCCGACGGGGAGAAGAACCTGGCCGACCTGCCGCAGGTGTCCTGGCAGGCCGGGCGCGTCGAGCACGTGCTGGCGTCGGCCGAGACACCGGTGGACGTCGTGGTGCTGGACCCGCCGCGCAAGGGCGCGGGCAAGCCGGTGGTGGAGTCGATCGTGGCGGGTGCGCCGGACCGGATCGTCTACGTGGCGTGCGACCCCGCGGCACTGGCCCGCGACCTGGCGACGTTCGCTTCGCACGGCTACGGCTTGACGGACCTGCGGGCGTTCGACGCTTTCCCGATGACGCACCACGTGGAGTGCGTGGCGCTGCTGTCCTGAGGTTTTGTCGGTGGTGACCGTCACACTGCGGGCATGACTCCTCTCGACGACTTCGATCGCGCGGCCTCGACGGTGACCGGCCTGGTCTCGGCGCTCGGCGGTGACCAGTGGACGCTGCCGACGGCGTGCGCGGACTGGGACGTCCGCGCGGTCGTCAACCACTTGGCGCACGGCAACACGAAAGTCGCGTTCTGGGCGGGTTCGGGTCCACCGGCCCCGGACGGCGACTACTTGAGTTCTTCGCCGGCCTCCGCCTTCGTGGCGTCGGTCGCGGCGGCGCGTGCGGTGCTGGCCGAGCCGGGGCTGTTCTCGCGGACGGTGACGACCCCGCTGGGGGAGGTGCCGGGTGTGTTCCTCGTCCACATGCGCGTGAACGAGTACCTGGCCCACGGCTGGGATCTCGCGGACGCGACCGGTGCCTCGACCGACCTGCTGCCGGACTTGGCGGAGGGGGCGCTGGAGCAGTGGCGGTCGCGGTTCGGTTCGGCGCCCCGGCCGCCGGGCGGCCCGTTCGGGCCGGAGGTCGAGGCGCCTCCGGGGGCGACGGCGGCCGACCGGCTGGCGGCGTTCCTCGGCCGGAAGGCGGTGAACGGCTAGCGCTTCGCGAAGAAGTCCTTCGACGGCCGGGGCGTCCACACCAGGACGACGACGGCGAGCTGCGCGACGGCGGCCACCGGGATGACCGCGTGGAACATCGGCGACGACGACCACGAGAAGAAGCCGAAGACCACGGACAGCAGCTGGGAGACGGTGGTGAGCCGTCGCGTCCAGGGCCTGCCCGTCGCCAGCCTGACGACCAGGAGGACGCAGAGCAGGAGCAGCAGGCCGTGGAAGACAGCGCCGGAGAGCACGGCGGCGTCGGCCGACCGCGCGATTTCGGCGGCGCCGAAGTCCGGGTGCTGGGCGGCGATCTGATCGCGCAGCGCGTCTTCGCGCGCGCCCATGACGGCCGGGATGACGAGGTGGCCGAGGCCGACGAGGACGAGTAGCGCCCGGGCGGCCTGGACGGTCTTCGGCGCGCTCTTCGGCCGGGTGGTCGTGTCCACGGTCAGTCCTCCTGCCTGCGGGCGCGCTGCCAGCGGGGGCCGGTCGCCGGCGGAGCGGTGGGGTCGCCGCGCCGGGCCCAGGCCTCGTTGAGGCGGGTGATCAGGACCCGCGCGGTGGCGACGTCCTCGTCCGGCCAGTCGGCGATGACCTGCGCGAACACCGCGGCCCCGGCTTCGACGGTGGCGTCGATCTCGGCCTGCCCGCCCGGGGCGACCCGCACGAGGAACGTGCGCGAGTCGGCCGGATCCGCCTCGACGGCGACGCGGCCTTCCCGCTCGAGCGCGGTGAGGTGCCGGCTGGTGGCGGACGCCGTGAGGCCGAGCTCTCCGGCGATGTCCCGCGGCCGCAGCGGACCGCGGGCGGAGATGAGCCCGAGCACGCGTACGCGGGTCAGGTCGATCCGCCGCGAGATCCGCCGGTGCCCCTGGTCGATCAGCTCCATGACGGCCCGCGCCAGCTCGGCAGACTCATTTCGTTGCGGCATGAAACGAGTTCAGCGCGCCTTCGCCCGTCGAGGTGGATCTGTTCCGAGCAAGGCGCTCACGCCGTCCGGCGCACCGCGAACGCCGCCGCCAGGCCGGCCGCCGTCATCGCCACTCCCGACACCAGCAGCACCCACGACCCCGCCCCAGGCACCACCCGCGCCGCCGGCTGGATCCTCGCCACTCCCGGGAGCGTCACCACCAGGTGGCGCAGGACCACGCCCGTCACGACCAGACCCGGGAGAGACGCCATCGCCAGCGGCTCGTCCTGGCGGCGGGCGAAGGTCAGGTACGCCAGCGTGGCCGCGATCAGCACCGCCGCCGCGCAGACGAGGCGCAACCCCAGGTCCAGCTCCGGATCCGGCGTCCCCGGCGGCAGCATCCCGGGGTAGTCCGCCGTGCGCAGGGTCAGCCCGGCGATCACGCCGAGGCCCGCGATCCCCACCGCCACGGCGCGCGGGCCCCGCAGCCGTTTCCCCGGTCGCTGCTGGTCCACTGCGGCCTCCCTGCGTCGCGGTGGAGGCAGCATAAGACGCGGGAAACGGCTTTCCGAGCACGTTTCCGGCGCTGGGCCGTTCGGTGGATCCCGATCGAGGGACTCCGCTCAGCCGGCGAACCAGTGCTGCGGCGCCGGCCGGAGGTTCTGGTAGACGTGCTTGACCTCGGTGTACTCGCCGAGCCCCGTCGGGCCCAGTTCGCGGCCGAACCCGGACTGCTTGTAGCCGCCCCACTCGGCCTGCGGCAGGTACGGGTGGAAGTCGTTGATCCAGATCGTGCCGTGGCGCAGCCGCCCGGCCACGCGCTGGGCGCGCCCCGCGTCCTGGGTGAACACCGCGCCGGCCAGACCGTAGTGGGTGTCGTTGGCGATGCGGACGGCGTCGTCCTCGTCGGTGAACGTCTCGACCGTCAGCACCGGCCCGAACGACTCGTCGACGACCGCCGACGACCCCTGTTTCACCTGGTCCAGGATGGTCGGGAGGTAGTAGAAGCCGTCGGCGAGCGCGGGGTCGTCCGGCCGGTGGCCGCCTGTGCGCAGCACCGCGCCCTCGGCCAGCGCCGCCGCGACGTAGGCCTCGATCTTCGACCGGTGCGCCGCCGAGATCAGCGGCCCGGTCTCGGCGCGCTCGTCGAACGGCCCGCCCAGGCGGATCCGCTCGGCCCGGCGCACCAGCTCGGCGACGAACTCGTCGTGCCACTCCCGCTGCACGATCAGCCGCGCGCCCGCCGAGCACACCTGGCCGGAGTGCAGGAACACCGCCGTCAGCGCGTAGTCGACCGCCGTCTCGAAGTCGGCGTCGGCGAAGACCACGTTCGGGTTCTTCCCGCCCAGCTCCAGGGCCACTTTCTTGACCGTCGCGGCCGCCGCGGCGGCGATCACCTTGCCGGTCGCCAGCCCGCCGGTGAACGACACGAGGTCGACGTCCGGATGAGCGGACAGCGGCGCGCCCACCTCCGCGCCGGCGCCCAGCACCAGGTTTCCGACCCCCGCGGGCAGGCCCGCCTCGGTGAGCAGCTTCAGGAACAGGATCGAGGTGTGCGGCGTCAGCTCGCTGGGCTTGAGCACGAAGGTGTTGCCCGCGGCCAGCGCCGGCGCGATCTTCCACACGGTCTGCAGCAGCGGGTAGTTCCACGGCGTGATCAGCCCGCAGACGCCGACCGGCTCGTGCACGATCCGGCTGAACGCGTCCGGGTTGCCGGTGTCGACGACGCGGCCCGCGTCCTGCGCCGCGAGCTTGCCGAAGTAGCGCAGGCAGGCGGCGATGTCGGCCATGTCGTAGCGGCTCTCGACCAGGCGCTTGCCGGTGTCGAGCGACTCGGCGCGGGCGAACGCCTCCGCGTCGCGGTCCAGCAGGTCCGCGGTGCGCAGCAGCAGGTCGCCGCGCAGGTGCGCGGGGGTGCCGGGCCACGGGCCGGTGTCGAACGCCCGCCGTGCCGCCGCGATGGCGGCCTCGGTGTCCTTGGCGGTGCCCTCGGCGACCGTCGCGACCAGGGAACCGTCGGCCGGGCAGCGGATCTCCCGCCGGCCGCCGCCGATCGCGTCCACCCAGTCGCCGCCGATGAAGAAGTCCGCCATGCGCCCCATTCTCGTGGCCACACCGCGTGACCGCCACAGCACCGCGGGGAGACGAGGTTCACCCCGGGAGATGACGCGTGATCGCGCTCCGCCTGTGACGCCGGACGCGGCGGGCGGAAGACCGGTGGCCGGTCTCCGTAGACTGGCCGGACGCGGGGCGTGCCGATCAAGTGAGGTGTTGACGAGTGACGTTGCTGGAGTCCGTTAAAGGACCGGCGGACCTGAAGCGCATGAGTGTCGAGGACCTCGGCGAACTGTCCGCCGAGATCCGGGACTTCCTCGTCGACAAGGTCCGCCGTGCCGGCGGGCACCTGGGGCCGAACCTCGGCGTCGTCGAGCTGACCATCGCGTTGCACCGCGTGTTCGACTCGCCGCGCGACGCGATCGTCTGGGACGTCGGGCACCAGGCCTACGTGCACAAGATCGTCACCGGCCGCGCGGACGGCTTCGACCGCCTGCGCCAGACCGGCGGCGTCACCGGTTACCCGTCGCGCGCGGAGAGTGACCACGACTGGGTCGAAAGCAGCCACGCCTCGTCCGCGCTGTCCTATGTGGACGGTCTGGCGAAGGCGTTCGCCCTGGACGGTGGCGAGCGGCACGCGGTCGCCGTCGTCGGCGACGGCGCGCTCACCGGCGGCATGTGCTGGGAGGCGCTCAACAACATCGCCGCGCACCGCGAGCGCCCGGTCGTCATCGTCATCAACGACAACGGCCGCTCCTACTCGCCGACCATCGGCGGCCTCGCCGACCACCTCGCGGCGCTGCGCCTGCAGCCCGGCTACGAGCGGCTGCTCGACGGCGGCCGCGAGATCCTCAGGCACACCCCGGTCGTCGGCAGGCCGATCTACGCCGCGCTGCACGCCGCGAAGGCCGGGCTGAAGGACGCGCTGAGCCCGCAGGCGATGTTCTCCGACCTCGGCCTGAAGTACCTCGGCCCGGTCGACGGCCACGACTTCGCCGCGCTGGAGAAGGCGTTCCAGAGCGCGCGCAGCTTCGGCGGCGCGGTGATCGTGCACGTGGTGACCGAGAAGGGCCACGGCTACGCGCCCGCGGTCAACCACGAGCACGACCAGATGCACCAGACCGACCCGATCGACCCGGAGACCGGCCTGCCGCCGGTGAAGGGCCCGAGCTGGACCGGCGTGTTCGGCGACGAGCTGGCGAAGATCGGCGCCGAGCGCGAGGACGTCGTCGCGATCACCGCGGCGATGCTGCGTTCGACCGGCCTCGACAAGTTCGCCGAGGCGTTCCCCGACCGCTGGTACGACGTCGGGATCGCCGAGCAGCACGCGGTGACGTCGGCCGCCGGGCTCGCGATGGGCGGGCTGCACCCGGTCGTCGCGATCTACTCGACGTTCCTCAACCGCGCGTTCGACCAGGTGCTGATGGACGTCGCGCTGCACCGCCAGCCGGTGACGCTGGTGCTGGACCGCGCCGGCATCACCGGGCCGGACGGCCCGAGTCACCACGGCATGTGGGACCTGTCGCTGCTGGGCATGGTGCCGGGCATGCGCGTGGCCGCCCCGCGCGACCCGGCGACGCTGCGCGAGGAGCTGCGCGAGGCCGTGGCGGTGTCCGACGGCCCGACGGCGCTGCGCTTCTCGAAGGGCAAGGTCGGCACGGACGTCCCCGCGGTCGAGCGGATGGGCACGGTCGACGTGCTCCGCCGCCCGAAGGAAGGCGCGGACGTCCTGCTGGTGACGGTGGGCCCGTTCGCGACCCTGGGCCTCGCGGCCGCCGACCGGCTGGCGGACCAGGGCATCGGCGTGACGGTGGTCGACCCGCGCTGGGTCCTGCCGGTCCCGGCCGAGCTGGTGGCGCTGGCGTCCCAGCACAAGCTGGTGGTGACGGTCGAGGACAGCGGCCGCCACGGCGGCTTCGGCTCGGCGCTGGCGGCGATGTTCCGCGACGCCGAGTGCGATGTGCCGCTGAGGGATCTGGCGGTGCCGCAGACGTTCCACGACCTCGGCAGCCGCGACGAGGTGCTGGGGCGCATCGGGCTGACGGCCCAGGACGTGGCCCGCCGGGTGACGGAGTGGGCCTCGGGCCGTCTCGGCTCGACTTCGGAACCCGAGCACAAGGACGCGAACCGCCACTGAGCAAATGCGAGCGGCCCCGGGAGCGATCCCGGGGCCCGCCGGATTTCGGGGAATCGCTGCCGTGCCCACTAACTGTGACCGAGGGGTTACCCGTACCCGCTAGCGATGATGGGACGATGCGGCGTACCGTTTTCAACTCGAGTAGACAATTCGAGTAGATCTGCGGAGGTGGGGTCCGATGGTGACCCGCCGGGACGTTGCTCGCAAGGCTGGTACATCCGAAGCGGTCGTGAGCTACGTCCTCAACGACGGACCGCGCAACGTCGCGCCTTCCACCCGAGCTCGAGTGGAAGCAGCGATTTCCGAGCTCGGGTACCGGGCCAACACGCTCGCGCGCTCGCTGCGGCTGCACCGGACGATGACCATCGGCCTGGTCACCCCGGACTCGTCCCACGAGTTCTACGGATATCTGGCCAGGGCCATCGAGAACGTGGCGTTCGACGCGGGCTACACGACGTTGCTCGGGAACGCGATGGAGAACCTGGACCGCGAGACCAGTTACGTCAGGACCCTCATCGACCGTCAGGTCGACGGGCTGATCGTGGCTCCGGTCCCGGGTTCGACGGTGGTGTCGGCAGAACTTGCGCGGGAAACGATTCCCTTCGTGATCCTCGATCGTGGCTCGGACGACGAGCACGCCGTCCAGGTGACGGTGGACAACGAAGGCGGCGCTTACGCAGCGACCGAGCACCTCCTCGGCCACGGCAGGAAGCGAGTCGCCTGTATCGCCGGGCCGGAGATCGCCCACACCATCCACGCCCGGGTGTCCGGTTGGCGGCGGTGCCTGGCGGACCACGGAGTCGACCCGGGTGCGATGTGGTTGACCTATGGTGACTTCCGGCTTGAAAACGGCTATCACGCCGCCACGCGGATCTTGGCGTCCGACGAGCCGCCGGACGCGATCTTCGCCACCAGTGACGAGCAGGCTCTGGGAGCCATTCGTGCTGCTGTGGATCGCGGAATCCGCGTTCCCGAGGCGCTCGCGGTGATGGGCTTCGACGGAATCCACCGGGGGCCGTACAGCGTCCCGTCGCTGAGTACTGTCCAGCAGCCGTTGGAAAAGCTGGCCGAGGAGGCGTTCGGCCGGCTCAAGTCCCGGATCGACGGCGGGTCGGCTGCCGAGGTCGCGCCCCGCGTTTTCGCGACGGAGCTGGTTCTGCGGGAGTCGTGCGGCTGCCCCGGCGATCCGTGACCGCATGCCGGTCGGGATCACACCAGTTCTCGTAGGAAAGTGGTGGGCGCGACGATCTGATGGTCGTATCGCCCGACCGGTACTTGCGTTGCTCGTCAGGAGGCTCTCATGCCTTTTCTGCTGGTCCCGTGTCGTTCGCCGGGACAGGCGGCTCGCTGGCTCGCGGTTGTACTGGCGTTCGTCCCGCTGATCCTCGTAGTGGCTTGCGAAGTCCCGGCGATCGTCGTTTCCCCCTTCGTACCGTCGATGCGACGCCAGACGAAATCCAGGGTGGACCGCTACATCCAGTGGACGCGCACGATCCTCGACGCCGTGAGGACGACGGCCGGACAGCAGGACCCGCCCGTGCTGCCGACACAGCGAACCGGTGCCGAGTACACCGATGTCCGCCTGCGCCGATAGTGATCAGGCTTCGGCATGTGGCGTCTCCACCATGACGACGGCCGCCGGGGCGGGCGCCGAAGCGAAGACCTCCGAGGGTTCCGGAATAGCTTGACTAGCAACGGATAAGCCACCACCGCCGTCACCAGAGTCACGAGCAGACTGATGTCCACCTCGCCCGCGACGTCCCGCAGCGGCCCCGCGATCATTGGCGTGTTCGAGCACAGCAACCCCAGTGTTGTCGCTGGGATCCAGGCCGCCATCGCGCGCCAGTTCACCCCGCGCGCGAACCAGTACCGCCCACCGCGCCGCCCTCGTTGAACACCTGCAGGTCGTCGACGTCGTAGACCCCGCGCCGCTGGACGAAGCCGATCATTATGATCACCATCCACGGGGATGTGCACAGCACGATCAGCGTCGCGAACGCGTTGATGCTCGACACCATGTCCAGCGCGAAGTTGCCGACGAAGATGAACGCGACGCTCAGCGTCCCCATCAGCAGCGTCGCCTGCACCCGGGACAGCCGCGGGAAGATCGAGCTGAAGTTCAGGCCCGTGCCGTACAACGACGTCGTGCCCGTCGACAGGCCGCCGATCAAGGCAACCACGATCAGCGGGATCGCGTACCACAGCGGGGAAACCGCCGTCAGGCCCGTGATGTAGTCGGCCGGGTCGGCGACCAGCGTCGCTGTCGCGATGCTGAAGCCGAACGGCAGCAGCGTCGCCACCTGGGCCAGGAACGGCGCCGCCAGCAGAGTGCGCTTGCTGTGGTGCGCCGGGATGTAGCGGGCCCAGTCGCCGAGGAACGCGCCGAACGAGATCGGGTTGGCCAGCGCCGTCAGGGCCGCCAGGGTGAACGTCGGCCAGAACGTGCCCAGCGCGTATGTCCCGGTGCCCGCGTATCCCGGGTCGAACGTGCCGCCGTAGGCGAGGATCCCGAGCAGCATGATCGCCGTGCCGAGCACCACCGCGACGCGGTTCACCAGCAGCATGAACCGGTAGCCGTAGATGCAGACGACAAGCGTCGCGACCGCGATCACGCCATACGCGACCGCGCGCAGCACCGCGCCGCCGTCGAAGCCGAAGAGCCGTTGCGCGGCGCCGGCCACGGCGTCGCCGCTGACCCAGACCGAGATCGCGAAGAACGTGATGGCCGTGAGCAGCGAGAGGAACGACCCGACGCACCGGCTGACGACGCCGAAGTGCGCGCCGGACGACACCGCGTTGTTCGTGCGCGTGCGCGGCCCGAACAACGCCATCGGCGCCGGCACCAGCCCGCCTACGACTACGCCGAGCGCTGTCGCCAAGGCCGCGTCGCGGAAGCTCAGCCCGTACGCGATCGGCAACGTGCCCAGGATGATCGTGGCGAACGTGTTCGCGCTGCCGAATGCCATCCGGCACAGGTCGCGCGGGCGCGAAGTCTATTCCTCCGGCGGGATCGGCGCGATCCCGTGCCGCTCGACCTCGGTGATCTTGTCGCTCATCGGCGAACCGCCTAGCCGAACCTCGTCATCACGTGCTTGACGCGGGTGTATTCGGCGAAGGCGTACGCGGAGAGGTCCTTGCCGTGGCCGGAGTGGCCGAACCCGCCGTGCGGCATCTCGGCGACCAGCGGCCCGTGCGTGTTGACCCACACGCACCCGAAGTCCAGCTCGGCCGACACCCGCGCGGCGATCGCGAGGTCCCGCGTCCAGACCGAGGACGCCAGCCCGTACGGGACCCCGTTGGCCAGCGCGACACCCCCGGCTTCGTCCGAAAAGGACTGTACGGTGATGACCGGCCCGAAGATCTCCTCCTGGACGATCTCGTCGTTTTGGCGCAGCCCGGAGACCACCGTGGGCGCGAAGAAGAAACCCCGTGAGCCGAACCGCGTCCCGCCGGTCTCGATGCGGGCGTGCGAGGGCAGCCGCGAGATCAGGCCCTGGACACGCGAGAGCTGCGTCGCGCTGTTCAACGGCCCGAAGTCGACGCCCGGTGTCTGCGCGGCCGCGGCCTTCGCCAGCGAAGCGACGAAGTCGTCGTGGATTGACGCGTGCACCAGCACCCGGCTGCCCGCCGTGCAGTCCTGCCCGGCGTTGTAGAACGCGGCGCCCACGATGTCTTCCGCCGTCGCCGCGACGTCGACATCCGGGAACACCAGCAGCGGCGCGTTGCCGCCCAGCTCCAGGTGGGTGCGCTTGAGGTCGGCGGCCGCCACGGTGGCGACGTCGATGCCCGCCCGCGTCGACCCGGTGATCGAGACCAGGTCCGTAAGAGGGTGGCGAACCAGCGCGCGGCCGGTGTCGCGATCGCCGGTCAGCACGGTGAACGCCCCGTCCGGCAGGAACTCCGCCGCGACGCGAGCCAGCAGCACGGCCGTCGACGGCGTCGTCTCGGCCGGCTTGAGCACCACCGTGTTGCCCGCGGCCAGCGCCGGCGCGATCTTCCAGACCGCCATCATCAGCGGGTAGTTCCACGGCGCGATCTGCGCGCAGACCCCGACCGGCTCGCGGCGGATCACCGACGTGTGGCCCGGCGCGTACTCCCCGGCGGCCGTGCCCTCCAGGTGCCGCGCGGCGCCGGCGAAGAACCGCAGCGCGCTCACGCACTCCGGGATCTCCTCCGCCAGCACGACCGACCGGATCTTGCCCGTCTCGCGCACCTCGAGATCGGCGAACTCGGAAGCGCGGGCCTCGAGCGCGTCGGCGATCTTCAGCAGCGCCAGCTGACGCTGTGCCGGAGTGCTGCGACGCCACACCGCAAACGCTTGCGCGGCCGACTCGAGCGCCTTGTCCACATCGGACTGCTCAGCGACGACGCTGGTGCCGGACACCTCGCCGGTCGCCGGGTCGGTCAGGTCGAGCGTGCGGGTCATGCCTGCTCCAGGTGGGTCGGCGCGAACAGCTTCAGCAGGGCGGGGAGGACGACCACGGACGGCCCGGGGGTGCGCAGCGCCTCGGCGAGGTCCGCGCCCACGGTGTCTAAAGAGGACAACGTCGCGGGCACGCCGAACGATCGCGCCAAAGCCACGAAGTCGGGCCTGGCCAGCTCGGTGGCCGTCGTGTGGCCGAACGCGCCGGTGAGGTACTCGCGCAGGACGCCGTACCCGCCGTCGTCGACGACCAGCCACGTGACGTCGAGCCCGTGCTGCACCGCGGTGGCCAGCTCGGCGACGCCGTACATCGCGCCGCCGTCGCCCGACACGGCGAGCGTCGGGGCCCCGGCGGCCGCGCCGCCGAGCGCGCCCGGCAGGCCGTAGCCCAGCCCGCCCGCGCCCTGCGCGGTGTGGATCGGCGCACCCTCGGGGTTCCACGCCGACCAGGCCCAGTACGCGGCGATCGTCATGTCCCAGAACGTCTGCGTGCCGTCGGGGAGCGCCCCGCGGATGTCGTCGATCAGCTTGCGCTCGACGGCCAGGTCCTGACCGTCCAATCGCGACTCGACGCGCGAGAGCAACCCTGAAACCGCGGACTCGGCCCGGCCGTCGGACGACCGCATCGGCACCCACTCCAGCAGCGCCTGCAGCGTGAGCCGGACGTCGGCGTGGATGCCGAGACCCGGGTAGTTCGACTCCAGCTTGCCCAGGTCGGCCTCGACCTGGATCACCCGGCCGCGCGGGGCGAACTCGCGGTAGTTGCTGGACAGCTCGCCGAGGCCGGAACCCAGCACGAGCAGGACGTCGGCGGCGGCGAGGAACTCCGTGGTGTGCCAGTCCTCCATCCAGGACCGCCCGGACAGCTCGTGGTCCCAGCCGAAGACGCCCTTGCCGCCGAACGTCGAGATCACCGGGGCGCGCAACGCCTCGGCCAGAGCCGTCAGTTCCGCGTGCGCGCCGGATCGAAGCGCACCGCCGCCGGCCAGGATCACCGGGTTCGAAGCCGCCGCCAGCAGATCGGCCGCCGACGTGACCAGCTCGGGCAGCGGTTCCAGCACCGGGGGAGTGGCCGACACCGACGTGATCGGCGGGAGCCCGGCCGGGCCGAGCAGCACGTCCTGGGGGATCTCGACCCACACCGGGCCGTACGGCGCGGTCGCGGCCGACGTCCAGGCTTCGCGCAACGCCGTCGGGAGCTGGCTCGCCCGCCGGACGACGTGCACCGACTTCACGACGTCGCGGAAACTCGCCTGCTGGTCGGGCAGCTCGTGCAGGTAGCCGTGCCGCCCGCCGCCGAGCCCGGCGACCGGGACCTGGCTGGAGATCCCGAGCACCGGCACCGACGCGGCCCGGGATTCCTGCAGGGAAGCCAACGTCAGCAGCGCACCCGGGCCGGTCGAGACGATGAGCGGCGTCACCGGCACCGGGCCGTCGGGGTCCGCCGCCAGCCGCGCGCGGGCGTGTCCGTCGGCGGCGAAGGCGAGGTTGTTCTCGACGCGCCCGCTGATCACGCGCACGTCGTCCGCTCGCCGCAGTGCTTCGAACAGGCCCAGCGCGTGCTGGCCCGGCAAGCCGAACACCGTGTCGGCGCCCAAGGCGCGGAGGGTCTCGACGACGACGTCGCCACCGATGCGGTCGGTATCGGTCATGCGCTCTTTCCCAAGGACAGCAGGCTCACCAGGTCGTAGGCGACGTGGGAGGCCGCGATGGCCGTGATCTCGGCATGATCGTAAGCCGGGGCGAGCTCGACGACGTCCGCGCCGACCAGGTTCAGGTCGCGCAGCCCGCGCAGGATTTCCAGCAGTTCGCGGCTCGTCATCCCGCCCGCTTCGGGCGTGCCGGTGCCGGGTGCGTGGGCCGGGTCGAGCACGTCGATGTCGACCGAGACGTACAGCGGCCGGTCGCCGATGCGCTGCCGCAGCGCGTCGACGGTCTCGGCGACCCCGCGACGCAGGACGTCGCCGGAGGTGACGATCCCGAAGCCGAGCCGGCGGTCCTCCTCGAGGTCCCGCTTGCCGTACAGCGGCCCGCGCGTGCCGACGTGCGACAGCGCGCTCGTGTCGAGGATGCCCTCCTCCGACGCCCGCCGGAACGGGGTGCCGTGGGTGTACGGCTCGCCGAAGTAGGTGTCCCAGGTGTCGAGGTGCGCGTCGAAGTGCAAAAGGGCGACGGGTCCGTGCTTCTTCGCCGCGGCCCGCAGCAGCGGGAGCGCGATGGTGTGGTCGCCGCCGACGGTCACCAGCCGTGTCCCGTTCGCTTGCAGCGCTTCGGCTTCCTGCTGCAGCGTCTCGATCGCCTCGCCGATGTCGAACGGGTTCACCGCGATGTCCCCCGCGTCGACGACCTGCTTCTCGGCGAACGGCGAGACGTCCAGCTCCGGGTGGTACGGCCGCAGCAGCCGGCTCGCCTCGCGCACCGCCGCCGGGCCGAACCGCGCGCCGGGCCGGTAGGACACGCCGGAGTCGAAGGGCACCCCGACGACGGCGATGTCGGCGTGGGCGACCTGGTCGATCCGCGGCAGCCGCGCGAAGGTCGCGAAGCCGGCGAACCGGGGGACCCGGGACGAGTCGAGCGGGCCGACCGGGGGCATGTCGTTCACTGCAGTGCGCTCCTGTGCTCGGGGTGGGTTCAGGCTTCGACGGTCGCGGGGGTGGCCGCTTCCGGTTCTTCGGTCCCGGCGCCGTTCAGGCGGCGGGTCCAGACGGCGAGGATCGAGTCGGCCGTGCGGGGCGTCGCGAAGCTGACCACCAGGTAGACGACCAGGCTCGCACCGAGGCCCCAGTAGATCGGGGTGTTGGCCTCGACGCCGTCGATGATCATGAACGTCACCACGAAGACCGTGCCGGCGACCATCGACGCGTACGCGCCCTGCCGGGTGCCGCGCTTCCAGAACAGCGCGCCGATGATCGCGACCAGCAGGCCGCCGACGAGGATGTCGTAGGCGATGGTGAGCGCGTTGACGACGTCGTCGACGATCATCGCGATGCCGATCGCGAGCAGCCCGAGCACGAGCGTGGCGATCCGGTTGCGGCTGACCTCGCCGCCCTTCTTGAGGCCCAGCTTGGACAGCAGGTCCGACGTCGTGGTGGTGGAGCACGCGATCAGCGCGCCGCTCGCGGTCGACATCATCGCCGAGAGCGCGGCGGCCAGCACCAGGCCGCGGACACCGGTCGGCAGCAGGCGTTCGACGATCGTCGCGAAGGCGTCCTGCGCGCTCGCGAGGTCCGGGTACAGCGTGTGCGCCGCGGTGCCGATCAGGGCGCCGGCGAGGCCGTAGACCAGGCAGTAGACGCCGGAGGTGATGCCGCCGGACGTCGCGATCGCCGGAGTGCGGGCGGTGAACACGCGCTGCCAGATGTCCTGGCCGATCAGCAGGCCGAAGGTGTAGATGACGAAGTAGGTGATGATCGTGTCGGTGCCGATCGAGGTGAAGCTGAAGAAGCTCGCGTCGAGCTTTTCGCTCATGCCGGAGAAGCCGCCGGCGGAGCTGATCGCGACCGGCAGCAGGATCGCCAGGATGCCGATGGTCTTGATGACGAACTGGGCGATGTCGGTGAGCGTGATCGACCACATGCCGCCGAGCACCGAGTAGAGCACGACGATCGAGCCGCCGATCGCGATGCCGGCCCAGTTCGGCAGGTCGAAGAGCACCTTGAAGATGGACGCGAAGGCCAGCGTCGAGGTGACCGTGAGCATCAGGGTGTAGCCCCACATGACGATGCCGGACACCGCGCTGGTGTGGCCGCCGTAGCGCAGGTCGAGCATTTCGCCGACGGTGTAGACCTTGAGCTTCACCAGCCGCCGCGCGAACAGCGCGTGCAGCACGAGGATGCCGACGCCGATGCTGACGACCAGCCACATGCCGGAGATGCCGTAGGTGTAGCCGAGCTTCACGCCGCCGACGGTCGACGCGCCGCCCAGGACGACGGCCGACATCGTGCCGGAGTACATGAACCAGCCCAGCCGCCGCCCGGCGACGAGGTAGTCGGACTTGGTCTTGGCGAGCCGGAGGCCGTACCAGCCGACCCCGAGCATGCCCGCGATGTACAGGGCGATGACCACGTAGTCCCCGGTCACGGCGTCCTCCTTGCTTCGGTGTCGTTCGGGTCACCGTAGGTTCGGCCACCACCCCCGCGGCATGGGATGATTCGTCCACACGTCGACACGGATGGGGATGAGATGACCCAAAACGTCGATCCGTTGTCCACGGAAGTGAATGTCCCGTTACGGGCGGTGGTCGGCAACCGGGAGCTGGCGCTGCACGTCGTCCGCGAGACCCTGCGGCCGGGCGCGCTGGACGCGCCGGTGCGCTGGGCCCACGTCAGCGAGCTGCAGGACCCCGCGCCCTACCTGGTCGGCGGCGAGCTGATCCTCACCGCCGGCGTGAACCTGCCGACGGAGGTCGACCGATACGTGCGGGGCCTGCGCGACGCCGGCGTGACGGCGCTCGGCTTCGGCCTCACCCCGACGGTCTACGAGACGTTGCCCGAGCCGCTTCGCCGGGCCTGCGCGCGGTACGGGCTGCCGCTGCTGGTGGTGCCGACCCGGACGCCGTTCCTGGCGGTCAACCAGGCGGTTTCGGTCGCGCTGACCGAGGCGGCACAGCGGGAACAGCGGCGGATCACCGCCGCCCGCGAGACGCTGACGCGCGCCGCGGGCGGCGGGCTGGGCGAGCTGACGTCGTCGCTGGCGGAGCTGCTGAAGTCGTGGGTCGCGCTGGTCGGCGCCGGGGACGTCCTCGCCTCGGCGCACGACGCGCCCGCGCCACTGCCGCCCGCGGTGCGGGAGCTGATGGCGAGGGTGCGGGCGGGCAGCGGGATCCGCAGCGCGACCACCGAGCTGGACGGCGGGTTCGTCGTGGTCCAGCCGGTTTACCCGCAGGCCACCGCGTCGCACCTGGTCGTGCTCGGCCGCGCCGGGCGCTTCGACGGCGCCGACCGCGCGATCCTCGCCGTCGGCGCGGCCCTGCTCGGCCTGGTCGGGCGGGCCGGTTCGGACGCCGCCGAGCTGGGCGCGGCGGCCACCGGTCTGCTGCTCGGCCGGACGTCGGCCCGGGAGGTGGCCCGTGCGCTGGTGGGCTCCGAGGTCGTCCGGCTGATCGCCGGGGCGGCCTACCGGCGGGGCCCTGGCGAGGTGGCGCAGCGCCCGGACTGGCTGCGCGCGCGGCTGGACACACCGCTGGTTTCGGTGCTGCCCGGCCCTTCTTTCGTGGCCATCACGGGTACTGCGCCGTCGCTTGCGGTGCTGGAAGACCTGCGCTCCTTCGGCTGGCTGGCCGCGGCCGGGTCGCCGGCACCGGCCGACCGTCTCGCGGAGGCGGAGGTCGACCTGCTCCTGGCGCGGGCCCGCACGCTCGGCCGCCCGATCGTCGCCGGGAGCGGGCCCCTGGACTTCGACGCGCTGCTCGCGCCGGGCGCGGCCGCGGATTTCGCGGCGAGGACGCTCGAACCCCTGGCGGAACTGGACGCGGCCGGGGACCGCGAGCTGGTGCCGACGCTGCGGACGTGGCTCGCTCATCACGGCGGCTGGGAGCCGACGGCCGCCGAGCTGGGCGTGCACCGCAACAGCGTCCGGCACCGGATCGCGCAGGTCGAGCGGGTGCTGGCGGTGGACTTGGCGGACCCCGAGACCCGGATGCGGCTGTGGTTCGCCCTCCGGTGGGCCACACCGGACGCACATCGTCCTTAAAGGGCACTCTCAGGAAAATATGGAATTGTGGTCTCGTGCGAGTTTTGGTAGTCGAGGACGAAGAACCCCTGGCCGACGCGATCGCCCGCGGGCTGCGCCGCGAGGGAATGGCGGTGGACGTCGCGCTCACGGGTGACGACGGGCACGAGAAGGCGGCCGTCACGCGGTACGACGTCGTGCTGCTGGACCGGGACCTGCCCGGGATGTCCGGCGACGAGCTGTGCCGCGAGATCGTCGCGTCCGGGGAGCTGACCCGGGTGCTGATGCTGACCGCGAGCAGCTCGGTGTCCGACCGCGTCGACGGGCTGTCGCTCGGCGCCGACGACTACCTCGCCAAGCCGTTCGCCTTCCCCGAGCTGGTCGCCCGGGTGCGCGCGCTGGGCCGGCGGGCCACGCCGGCCGCGCCGCCGCTGCTGACCGCCGGCGACGTCGAGCTGGACCCGGCCAAGCGCACGGTCCGGCGCGCGAGCGGGCCGGTCGAGCTGACGCGCAAGGAGTTCGGCGTCCTCGAGGTGCTGCTCTCGGCGGCCGGTTCGGTCGTCAGCAGCGAGGAGCTGCTCGAGCGGGTCTGGGACGAGAACGCCGACCCGTTCACGACGACCGTCCGGGTGACCGTCATGACGCTGCGCAAGAAGCTCGGCGAGCCGGGGATCATCGAGACCGTCGTCGGCTCCGGGTACCGGGTGCCGGAGCCCGGCGCGCCGCGCGCGTGAACCTGCCGGGCACCCGCAGCCTCCGCGCCCGGATCACCCTGCTGGCGACCGTGCTGGTCGCCGCCGTCAGCCTGCTGCTGCTCTGGCTGGCCTGGACGCTCGTCCGGGATTCGCTCGACGCCGTCCCGCAGATGCCGCCCGGCAGCGTGGTGGTCGTCGACGGCGTCCAGGTCGACGCCTCGTCGCTCGCCGAGCACCTGCGCGTGCACGCCCGCAACCGGATGCTGCTGTTCGGGTCGGTCGCGTTCCTGCTGGTGGTCGCGGCCGCGGCGATCCTCGCCTGGACGTTCACCTCGCGCGTGCTGCTGCCGCTGCGCGAGATCACCGGCACCGCGCGGCGGCTGTCGGTCGAGTCGATGGGGGAGCGGATCGGCGGGGTGCGCTCGCGCGACGAGCTGGCCGAGCTGGCCGGGACGTTCGACGACATGCTCGACCGGCTCCAGTCCGCGTTCGACGCGCAGCGCCACTTCGTCGCGAACGCGAGCCACGAGCTGCGGACGCCGTTGTCGGTGATCCGCACGGAGCTCGACGTCACCCTCGCCGACGACGACGCCGACGAAGCCGAGCTGCGCCGGATGGGCGGGGTCGTCCGCGACGCGACCGAACGTGCCGGGCAGCTGGTCAACTCGTTGCTGCTGCTGGCCCGCACGGACGGTGCCGGGCTCGGGGTCCGGGAGCCGGTCGACCTCGCGGCGGTCGTCGACCGGGCGTGGCGCGCGGCGCGCAACGAAGCCGAGCAGCGCGGGATCCGGGCGACGTTCGCGGTGGTGCCGGCGCCGGCGTTCGGCGACCCGGCGCTGCTGGAGCGGATCGCGGGCAACCTGCTGGAGAACGCGGTCCGCCACAACGTCGAGGGCGGCTGGCTGGAGGTCGTGACGCAGCCGGGGCCGCAGTGGTCGATGCTGCAGGTGCGCTCGTCCGGTGGGCTGGTGGACCCGGCGGCGGTGCCGGAGCTGTTCGAGCCGTTCCGCCGGGCGGGGGTGGCCCGGACGGCGCGTCACGGCGCGGGTCTGGGGCTGTCGATCGTCCGTGCGGCGGTCGCGGCGCACGGCGGAAGCGTGGCGGCGGAACCGATCGTGGGCGGCGGCTTGGGAGTGACGGTCCACCTCCCCGTGCGCTGACGGGCATCACGCGTGATTGGGCGGGCATCACGTGTGACTGGGCGGGCATCACGTGTGATTGGGCGGGCATCGCGGTGATGCCCCTTCAATCACGGGTGATGCCCTTCTGATCACGCGAGATTCCCCTCTGATCACGGGTGATGCCCCGCCGCGGGGCCGAGGGCGAGGCCGGCGCGCAGCACTCCGGCCGCGTGGACCATGGCCGCTCGGGCGTCCGGGTCGATGCCGACTCGGTTCGCGAAGCCGTGCAACTGTCCCTCGTGCCGTCGGTGCACCAGCGGTACTCCCGCCGAAGCGAGGCGGAGGGCGTAGGCCTCGCCTTCGTCGCGGAGCAGGTCGAAGCCGCACGTCGCCACGTACGTCGGCGGGAGGCCGTCGAGGGCATCGTCGTAGAGCACCGACGCCCGCGGATCCGTGTACAACGCCGGGTCGCGCACGTACTGGTCGCGGTACCAGGCCCACTCGTCCCGGTCGAGGCGGAAGCCACTGCCGAACTGCCGGTGCGACGCCGACTCGCCGAGCGCGTCCGTCGCCGGGGTCAGGAGCAGGCTGAACGCCGGCCGGGGCAGCTCGCCGCGGGCCGCCGCGTGGGCCACCACCGCCGCCAGGTTGCCGCCGCTGCTGTCACCACCGACCGCGAGCCGCGAAGGGGCGACGCCGAAGTCCGCCGCGTGTGCGTGGACGAAAGCGAAAGCCGCGACCGCGTCCGAAGCCGCCGCCGGGAACGGGTGCTCCGGCGCCAGCCGGTAGCCGATCGACACCACCCGCACCCCGGCCTCCTCGGCCAGCAGCCGGCACGCGCCCTCGTGCGTGTCCAGGCTGCCGAGCACGAACCCGCCGCCGTGGAAGTACACGATCGCCGGTCCGGGCGCCGGGACTCCGGCCGGTTCGTACAGCCGCAGGGGCAACGGCCCGCCCGGTCCGGGCCACGACGAGTCGCGAGTCCGGACGCCCCGGCAGATCCCGGCGCCGGCCAGCGCACCCGCCAGGTTCAGCTCCAGCCGGGCCCGCGCGAGGCTGCCGTTCTGGTGCGGCGCGTCGAACGGCGCCAGGCGCGACACCCGCATCAGCACGCGGGCGGAGAGCACCGGCTGCCGCCCGTCGACGACCACGGGATGGCCGGCGAGCGCACGCAGGACCGGCGAAGGCAGCCGCAGGAGGAGCCGCAGCCCGGTCATCACCGCTCGGACGAGCAGCGGTCTGGAGAGTCCGTTCAGCACACGTCCACTAAACCGGGTTCACGGGCGATCACAAGTGGGCGTGACGATGAGCCGTGCCGGTGAACGCCCGGCGTCGCGGAGGCCATCGCGGGCCGACGTGTGCTGTGATCGTCGGCGTGACGGAAAAGCCACTGGTCAGGGTGCTGGTACCGGTGATCGCGGTGGCGTTGGCCGCGGGGACCGGGCTGGCGTTCTTCATCGCGGCGCTGCTGCGACCGCCGGACCTGCCGGTGGACACGAACCCGGCGCCGCTGGCCGGCCACGAGCTGTGCGCGGCGGTCGTCCTGGTCTTCCCGTCCGGCGCCGAGATGCAGGAGGCCATGCCGTCCCTGCGCGATGACGCGAAGGCGCGGCGGGTGTTCGTCGACCCGCCGTCGGTCTCCCTGCTCGCCGTCCCGGGCACCGACCTGCAGGCCTGGGCGCAGGAGCTGCACGCGCGCTTCCGGACCGCCGAGCGGGTGACGGTCATCGACTCCGACACGACGGCGGCGCAGCTGAAACTCACCGCGCCGCCGCCGAAGTGCCCTCGCGAGGGCGAGTACTAGCGCGCCGGGACCGAGGCGACGCCCGGGGCCAGGAACGGCTTGCCGTTCACGCGCTCGGACACGCCGGAGCGGTCCAGGTACGGCGTGATGCCGCCGTTCCAGAACGGCCAGCCCGCGCCGAGGAGCAGGCACAGGTCGATGTCCTGCGCCTCGGCGACCACGCCCTCGTCGAGCATGATCCGGATCTCCTCGGCGATCGCGGACAGGGCCCGCTCGCGCACCTGCTCCGAAGTGGACGGCTGGTCGCCCTGCGTCCAGAGCTCGACGACCTCCGGGTCGGGCGACTGGTTGCCCTGGGAATCCCAGACCCAGACGCCCTTCTTGCCCGCCTTGACGAACTTCGCGAGGTTGTCGGACACGGTGAACCGGTCGGGGAACGCCTCGTGCAGCGTCTCGCCCACGTGCAACGCGATGGCCGGGCCGACGAGCTGCATCAGCGTCAGCGGCGACATCGGCAGGCCGAGCGGCTCGAGCGCGCCGTCGGCGACCTCGAACGGCGTGCCCTCGTCGACCGCCACCAGCACCTCGCCGAGGAAGCGCAGCAGGAGCCGGTTGACGACGAACGCCGAAGCGTCCTTCACCAGCACGCTGGACTTCTTCAGCTGCTTGCTGACCGAGAACGCCGTCGCGAGCGACGCGTCGTCGGTCTGCTCGCCGCGGACGATCTCCAGCAGCGGCAGCACGGCCACCGGGTTGAAGAAGTGGAAGCCGACCACGCGCTCGGGGTGCTGCAGCTTCGACGCCATCGCGGTGATCGACAGCGACGAGGTGTTCGTCGCGAGGATCGCCTCGGGGGAGACGTGCTGCTCCAGCTCGGCGAACACCTGCTGCTTGACGCCCAGCTCCTCGAACACGGCCTCGATGACGAAGTCGGCGTCGGCGAACGCGGCCTTGTCGAGCGAGCCGGAGACCAGCGCCTTGAGCCGGTTGGCGCCGTCCGGGGAGACGCGCTTCTTGGCCAGGAGCTTGTCGATCTCGTCGTGGACGTAGCCGACGCCCTTGTCGACGCGTGCCTGGTCGACGTCGGTCAGCACGACCGGCACCTTGAGGCGGCGCACGAACAGCAGCGCGAGCTGGCTGGCCATCAGGCCGGCGCCGACGATGCCGACCTTGTTCACCTTGCGGGCCAGGGACTTGTCCGGCGCGCCGGCCGGGCGCTTGGCCCGCTTGTTCACCAGGTTGAACGAGTACAGCCCGGCGCGCAGGACGTCGGACATGAGCAGCTCGGCGAGTCCGTCGGTCTCGGCCGCGTAGCCCCGGTCGAGATCGTTCTCGCGCGCCAGCTCCAGCAGCTCGACGGCCTTGGTGGCACCCGGCGACGCGCCGTGCGTGCGCCCGTCCACAATGGACTTGGCGCGCGCGATCGCGGCGTCCCAGCCGGAGCCGCGGTCGATCTCGCGGCGCTCCGGCGTGATCTCGCCGTTGACCACGCGAGCCAGCCACAGCAGCGACTGCTCGAGGTAGTCCGCCGAGCCGAAGACGGCGTCGACGATGCCCAGCTCCGCCGTCTTCTTGACGTTGAGCATCTTGTTCTGCGCCAGCGCGTTCTCGATGATCACCGTGACGGCGGCGTCCGGGCCGATCAGGTTCGGCAGCAGCTGCGTGCCGCCCCAGCCCGGGAACAGGCCGAGGAAGACCTCGGGGAACGCGATCGCGGCGGTGTTCTCCGAGAGCGTCCGGTAGTGGCAGGACAGGGCCAGTTCGAGCCCGCCGCCCATGACCGCGCCGTTGATGAACCCGAAGGTCGGGATCTTCGTCTCGGTGAGACGGCGGAAGACGTCGTGGCCGGTCTGGGCGATTTCGCGCGCCAGCTTCGGGTCGCTCACGGACTCGACGCCCGAGAGGTCCGCGCCGACGGCGAAGATGAACGGCTTGCCGGTGACGGCGATCGCGGCCGGCTCGGCCTCGAACGCCTTGTCCAGCGCGGCGTTCAGGGAGACGAGACCCTGGGGGCCGAAGGTGTTCGGCCGGGTGTGGTCGTGGCCGTTGTCGAGCGTGATCAGCGCGACGGGCTTGGCGAGCCCGGGCACCTTGACCAGCCGGGTCACGGCGTGGGTGACGACCTCGTCCGGGAACGCGGCCTTCGCCTCTTCTGCGGTGAAAGTCATTTACTTCGCCCCCTCGAACGCCGGGTTCTCCCAGACCACGGTGCCGCCCATGCCGATGCCGATGCACATCGTCGTCATGCCGTACCGGACGTCGGGCCGTTCGGCGAACTGGCGGGCCAGCTGCGTCATGAGGCGGACGCCCGACGAAGCCAGCGGGTGGCCGCACGCGATGGCGCCGCCCCACTGGTTCACGCGCGGGTCTTCGTCGTCGATGCCGAAGTGGTCGAGGAAGGCCAGCACCTGCACGGCGAAGGCCTCGTTGATCTCGAACAGGCCGATGTCGTCGATGGACAGGCCGGTGCGCTTGAAGAGCTTCTCGGTGGCCGGCACCGGGCCGATGCCCATGACCTCCGGCTCGACGCCGGCGAAGGAGTAGCCGACCAGCCGCATGGCGACGGGCAGGCCCAGCTCGCGGGCGGTTTCCTCGTCGGCGAGGATCGAGGCCGTGGCGCCGTCGTTGAGGCCGGCCGCGTTGCCCGCGGTGATCCGGCCGTGCGGGCGGAACGGCGTCTTCAGGTTCGCGAGGGTTTCCAGCGTGGTGCCGGGCCGCGGCGGCTCGTCCTCGGTGGCCAGACCCCAACCCAGCTCCTTCGAGCGGGTGGCGACGGGGACCAGCTCGGGGCCGATCTTGCCGGTCTTGACGGCCTCGGCGTAGCGCTCCTGGCTGCGCGCGGCGTAGGCGTCGGTGCGCTGCTTGGTGATCGCGGGGAACCGGTCGTGCAGGTTCTCGGCGGTCTGGCCCATGACGAGCGCGGTCGGGTCGACGAGCTTGTCGGCGATGATCCGCGGGTTCGGGTCGACGCCCTCGCCCATCGGGTGCCGGCCCATGTGCTCGACGCCACCGGCGATGGCGATGTCATAGGCGCCGAAGCCGATGCCGGACGCGGCGGTCGTGACGGCGGTCATCGCGCCGGCGCACATCCGGTCGATGGCGAAGCCGGGGACCGACTTCGGCAGGCCGGCGAGCAGCGCGGCGGTGCGGCCGATGGTCAGGCCCTGGTCGCCGATCTGGGTGGTGGCGGCGATGGCCACCTCGTCGACGCGCTCGGGCGGCAGCTCCGGGTGCCGCCGCAGCAGCTCACGGATGGCGTTGACGACGAGGTCGTCGGCGCGGGTCCCGGCGTAGATGCCTTTGTCGCCGGCTTTGCCGAAGGGGGTCCGTACCCCCTCGACGAAGGCGACGGTGCGCACGCCCCGCGCGGTCGGCGCGAGCGGCGTTGCTGGTGCGGCCACGAATGCTCCATGAAGTAGACAGGGGTTCCTGCCCGCACGATAGCCCTTGTTACCCGTCGGTAACCAGTGGTGTGGCCCGGTCGAGTGGGCTACGGCACACTCTTGGGCGTCAGCGTCTGCCCCTTCAGCAGCCAAGCGACACCGAACGCCCACACCGCGACGCTCTCCAGCCACAGCGCCGGGTGCCACTCCGGCACCAGCCGCAGCCAGCTCGTCACCGCGATGAGCACCAGCGCGGCCAGGATCACCACCCCGCACACGCGGTAGACGACACCCGTCCCCGCCGGCTGCTCGCCGTCGTGCGGGAACAGGCGCAGGCAGAAGTACGCCAGCATCACGAAGAACATCGCCGCGAACACCAGGTGCAGTACGCCGGACGTGCGGTCCCACGAGGACACGTCGCGGTCGGGCGTCGTCGGGAACAGCGCCAGCCCGATCGCGCCGAGGCCCGCCACCGTGCTCGCCACGTTGTCTGCGAAGTCGTGGCCGTAGTAGGCGAGCAGGAACACGCCCGTGGCGCACATCGCGCCGACGAAGACGTTCCCGAGGTCCGAGTAGTAGTAGCCGCTGAGCGACCCGATGAGGTCGCCGCCCTGGACGACCTGCTTGCCCACGATCAGCACCACCGGCAAGGCCAGGCCGATGAGCCCGATCGCGCGCCGCAGGTAGAGGTAGGAATGGACGAGCGTGCTCTGCGGGGATTCCGTCGCCGTGGTCATGGCCGCCTCCGGGGTCTCACCAAGGTCATCGGCGGATTCCTGCCCCGGAACGAGCGTTGTTATCCGACGGCCGCCCAGATCCTCAGCTGATCGTTACGGAGTTCGGCGAACGAGCCGGTCGCGGGGTCGTGCGCGGTGGGGCGGAAACCCTCGGCGAAGCCGATCCGGGCGCCCGCGACCGGGTCCCAGACCTCGAAGCCGGCTTCGGCGGTGACGTACAGCGATCCGCGGTAGCCCCACATCGGTCCCACCGGCCCGGCGAACATCCCCGTCCGGCGGCCGGTCGCCGCGTCGTGGAGTTCGACGCCGTCGAGCATCCGGGTGTGGCTCTCGCCCAGGCCCTGCACGGCGACGGTCGTGTCGCCGAGCCACGCGATCGGCCGGTCCCACACCCATTCCCGCGAGGTCAGGTCCCGCCCGTGCTCGGCCGCGTGGACGTCGCCGCCGAGCCAGGCGGCCAGGTCGACGACCATCGCGACACCGATCGGGTGCCAGACCCAGCCGTCCACGACCAACGCTCGCTCGGACGGGCTCACGTGGAGCGCGCCCTGGAAGTAGTCGAGGTAGTGCTCGGGAGGCTCCTCGCCGCGGTCCGGCGCCGCGGTTTCGCGGTCGGTCAGCAGCTCCCCGCCGGGCAGCGTGAACGCGTCGAGCCGGTTCCAGTCGGTGCCCGCGATCACGCGAGCCGTTTCGCCGCTGCCGAGGAAGGCGAGCGGGAACCGGGTGAACTCGTTGTCGGCCCACTCCCGGTCGAGGTCGAGCACGGTCGACCACTCCTGCAGGTCGACGACCGTGGCGAACTGGCCGTAGTCCGAGACGACCGCCGCGAAGCGACCGTCCCGGGAGGTGTGCAGACCGCGGCGTGGCCGGTCGGGCAAGTCCCGGATGTCCTGGTAGGTCTCTGCCGGCAGCTCGACCGGTCTGACGAGCCACTGGTCGTCACCGTCGATCCGGACGAATCCCTCTTCGGTGAGCGCGAGCCAGCCGTCGGGCATCGGCGCCAGGCAGCCGTCGTTCACCGGCCGCACCGGACAGGGGCGGGACGTCCAGAAGCCCATGAGTTCCTTGTCCCGCACCAGGATTTCGGGCTCGCCGTGCCAGCCCGAGGGATAACTCCGCTGGTCGGCCCGATCAGCGCAGCTCTCGCAGACTTCGATGAGCGCGGCCGGTGTGCAGGACGCGCAGATCAGGTCGTAGCGCGTGCCCACGCCGATCAGGTGACGGGTGGACGGAGGAGGTTCTTCGACAGCCAGGTGCGGGCAGAGGCGCAAGGTGCCGATGCGGCCCGGATGGCCGCAAGGCAGGGTGTTCACGGCCCCAGTGTGCGGGGCGCGCCACCGGTCCGCACGCGATTTATCCCAGGTAGGCCAGCCACCCGCCCTTCGCCGAGATGTCCTCCGCGCCTTCCGTCGCCGCCGGCTCGCACAGGAAGCCGGACACGCGCGAGCCGTCGGCCAGCTCGACCTTGCCGATCGCCAGCGGCGCGGGAATCCGCGAGACGAACTCGCCGAAACCCCGCACCGGCAGGTCCCACACCTCGGCCGCGATCGCGACGCCGCCGGACTCGACGCGCACCAGCCCGGGCTTCGGCGGCACCGTGTCCAGCGCGTACAACCGGTAGGACGCCGACGTGGACACCGAAGAGACGAACCGGCCGCCCCGGGACGTCAGCTCGTGGTTCAGCGGTTGCCCGCGCAGGTGCGCGCCGACCACCACGATCGGCACCCGCTCGCCGCGCAACCCGGCGAGCGCGGCCAGCTTCAGGTCGTCGTGCGGGGCGCCGACCAGCATCACGCCGAACGGGCGCCCGGCCACCGTGCCGGCCGGGACCGCCAGCGCCGAGAGGCCGAACAGGTTGGTGGAGTTGGTGAACCGGCCCAGCCGTGCGTTGACCGCGATCGGATCCTCGGCCACCGCGGCGATCGTGGGGTGCTCGGTCGTCGTCGGCGTCAGGAGCGCGTCGACGCCGGCCAGCACCGCGAGTGCTTCGGCGCGCAGCCCGGCCAGGGTCCGCTGGTCGGCGAACAGCCGGTGCGCCCGGATGTCACGGGCGCCGGTGATGATGCCGTGCACCACCGGGTCCACGGCGTCCGGGTGCCCGTCCAGGAACTCGCCGACGGCGGTGTACCGCTCGGCGACGAACGCGCCGCCGTACAGCAGCTGCGCCGCTTCCAGGAAAGCCGACATGTCCACAGTGGTCACTTCGGCGCCGGCCGCGGCGTATTCCTCGACGGTGGCCTCGAACGCCGCCGCCCAGCCCGCTTCCAGCGGGCCCAGCTGATCGGGCACGCCCAGCCGGAACCGTCCCGGGTGGACTTGCGCGGGTTCGGCCAGGCAGGTCAACGCGAACGACGCTTCCTCGACCGTCCGCGCGAACAGCGACACGCAGTCGATGCTCGCGCACGCGGGGACGACGCCCTCGGTCGGCAGCAGCCCCGGCGTCGGCTTGAGCCCGACGATCCCGTTGTACGCCGCCGGCACCCGTCCGGAGCCCGCGGTGTCGGTGCCCAGGGCGAGATCCACGATGCCGAGCGCGACGGCCACCGCCGACCCCGAACTCGATCCGCCCGAGACGTACGCCGGGTCGACGGCGTTGCGGACCGCGCCGTAGGGGCTGCGCGTCCCGACCAGGCCGGTCGCGAACTGGTCGAGGTTGGTCGTGCCGAGCACCAGCGCCCCGGCGGCCCGCAGGCGCGCGACGACCGGCGCGTCGGCTTCGGGTTGGTAGGCGTAAGCCGGGCAGCCCGCGGTCGTCGGCAGCCCGGCGACGTCGATGTTGCCCTTGACCGCCACGAGCTTGCCGTAGAGCGGCAGCCCGCGTTCTTCCAGCGCGGCGGCCTCGGCCAGCACCTCGGCTTCCGGCCGCAGGTCGATCCAGATCTCCGGCCGGTCGACCCGCTCGATCCGCCGGTACGCGGCGCGGACGCGCTCTTCGGCAGTGTTCGATGCCGCCTCCGCGGAAAAGAGTGCGTCGGCGGTGTTCGATGCCGCCTCCGCGGAAAAGAGTGCGTCGGCGGTGTTCGATGCCGCCTCCGCGGAAAAGCGTGCGTCGGCGGTGCTCATCCGAGCACCACCAACGGCGTTCCGGGGGCGACCTGGTCACCGGGGGACACGAGCACTTCGACCACCTCGCCGTCGGCCGGCGCGGGGATCCGCGCCTCCGTCTTCATCGCTTCCAGCGTCACCAGCGACTGCGCGTCCTCGACGCGTTCGCCCGCCGCGACGTCTACTCGCCACACTGTCGCCGCGAACGGCGCCTCGACGACGTGGCCGCCCGGCGGTGCCTCGACCCGCTTCGGCGGCCGCGTCACCGGTTCCGGCTTCGGGTCGAACTCGCCCGCCGCGGCCCACGCCCGCCGTTCCGCCTCGAACGCCGCCGCCTGCGTCGCCCGGAACCCGGCGATGGCGTCCGCGTTGCCGGCCAGGAACTCCTGGTACTCGGCCAGCTTGAAGGTGCCGTCGCTGGTGTCCAGGTCCAGCTGTCCGGACGCGCTCTGCGCGCGCAGCTCCAGGAGTTCGTCCGCGGACACGGGGTACCAGGAGATCCGGTCGAAGAACCGCAGGTTCCACGGCCGGTCGCCGCCGTGCCAGCTGTTCCACACCTGCACGGTCCGGCCGACGAACTGGTAGCCGCCCGGCCCCTCCATGCCGTAGATGCACAGGTACGCGCCGCCGATGCCGACGGAGTTCTCCGCGGTCCACGTCCGCGCCGGGTTGTACTTCGTCGTCACCAGCCGGTGGCGCGGGTCCAGCGGCGTCGCGACCGGCGCGCCCAGGTAGACGTCGCCGAGGCCGAGCACCAGGTACTCCGCGTCGAACACCGTCCGGTAGACGTCGTCCACACTGGACAGTCCGTTCACCCGCCGGATGAACTCGATGTTCCACGGGCACCACGGCGCGTCGTCGCGCACGCCGGTCATGTACCGCTCGATCGCCTCGCGCGTCGCCGGGTCGTCCCACGACAGCGGCAGCCGGACGCTGCGGCTCGGCACCTCGAGGTCGGCGGTCGGCGGCAGGTCCCGCTCCAGCTCGCGCACCAGGCCGAGCGCCTTCTCGACGGGCAGCGCGTCCGGGTCGACGTGCACCTGCAGCGACCGGATGCCCGGCGTCAGGTCGACGATCCCCGGCACGCCCTCGGCGGCGAGCCGTTCCCCGAGCGCGTGCACCCGCATCCGCAGCGCCAGGTCGAGCTTCATCTCGCCGTACTCGACGAGCAGGTTGTCGTCCCCGCTGCGGCGGTAGGTGACGGACGGCTCTTCGCCCTCGGACGGTTGCCGTCCCAGGACACCGCCGTCGTGGCGGCCCTGCCTCGTCGACGTCACCGCGGTGGCCGGGCGCCGCCGCAGCACCGCCGCGTGGTCGGTGTCGATCGGCACGAACCGCACGGTGTCGCCCGGGCGCAGCTGCCCGAGCTTCCACCGCTCGCCGGTGGCGACCGTGGCCGGGCAGACGAACCCGCCCAGGCTGGGCCCGTCCGGGCCGAGCAGGATCGGCAGGTCGCCGGTGTAGTCGACGGCGCCGATCGCGTACGGCGTGTCGTGGATGTTCGACGGGTGCAGGCCGGCCTCGCCGCCGTCGGCCCGGGCCCACTCCGGCCGCGGCCCGACGAGCCGGACACCCGTGCGGGCGGAGTTGAAGTGCACCTGCCAGTCGGTGGCGTAGAACGTGTCGACGTCTTCGGGCGTGAAGAACTCCGGTGCCGCGTGGGGTCCTTCGAGCGCTCCGACCGTCCAGTGCGACGGGAAGTCCGGACGGTCGGTCACCGGGCCGACGACGGGGTCCGCGGGCATCGGGCCGGGGGTCAGGACGTCGCCCGCGGCCAGCGCGCGGCCGCCGTGCCCGCCGAACCGGCCCAGGGTGAACGTCGCCGCGCTGCCGAGGAACGCCGGGACGTCGACGCCACCGCGGACCAGCACGTAGCCGCGCAGCCCGGCGGTGCACGCCCGGACGTCGAGCGTGGCCCCGGCGGGTACCTCGACGGGGGTCCACAGAGGAATCTCGGCACCGTCGACGAGCACCTTCGCCGGCGCGCCGGTGACGCACACCTGGGTGGCGTGCGAGAACCGGAGCGTCACGCCGTCCACAGTGCACTCCAGGCCGGGCGCGCCTTCGGGGTTGCCGAGCGCGAGGTTGCCCAGCCGCAGCGAGAGGTCGTCCATGGGGCCGCTCGGTGGTACCCCGACGTGCCAGAAGCCGGTGCGGCCCGGCCAGTCCTGCACGGTCGTCATCGTCCCGCCGCGCACGACCTCGATCCGGGGTTCGGCGTCTTCGATACCGTCCAAAGTGGACGTATCGTGGGTAACCGCGCCGAACGCCGCGTCGGCGGCCGCCGCCCGCAGCTGCCCGAGGTTGGTCCGGACGCCGTCGACGCGGGTCACGTCGAGCGCGTCCCGCAGGTGCGTGAGCGCCTCGGTGCGGTCGGCGCCGGTGCAGATCACCTTGGCCAGCAGCGGGTCGTAGTGAGTGGTGACGGTGGTGCCCGGCTCGACCCAGGTGTCGACCCGCGCGTCCGGAGGCAGCGTGACCCGCGTGACGAGCCCCGCGCTGGGCCGGTGCCCGGCGCTGGGGTCTTCGGCGTACACCCGTGCTTCGACGGCGTGCCCGCGCGCGACCGGTACCGCGCGGAACATCCCGCGGTCGCCCTGCGCGAGCCGCAGCATCCAGGCGACCAGGTCGACGCCGTACACCGCCTCGGTGACCGGGTGCTCGACCTGCAGCCGCGTGTTGACCTCGAGGAACGCGGCCTCTTCGCGCTCGGGGTCATAGACGTATTCGACCGTGCCCGCCGAGCGGTACCGCACCGACGAGCACAGCGCGACGGCCGAGTCGACGAGCTGTTTCCGGACGGTGTCGGGCAGGTCCGGTGCCGGGCACTCCTCGACGACCTTCTGGTTGCGCCGCTGCAGCGAGCAGTCGCGGGTGCCGAGCGCCAGGACCTCGCCGAAGCCGTCGCCGAACACCTGGACCTCGACGTGCCGGGCGCGTCGCACCAGCCGCTCCAGGAACACCCCGGAGTTCGCGAAGCTCTTGGCCGCGATGTTCCGCACGGTGTCCCACGCCTCGCGCAGCTCCCCGGGCGTCGCGCACGCGCGCATCCCGATCCCGCCGCCGCCCCCGGTCGCCTTGAGCATCACCGGGTAGCCGATTTCCGCGGCGCGGGCCGCCGCTTCGTCCACATCGGACAGCAGGCCGGTGCCGGCGAGCAGCGGAACGCCCGCGGCGACCGCCGCGTCGCGCGCGGTGTGCTTGCTGCCGAACACCTCCAGGTGCCCGGGCGACGGCCCGGCGAACGCGAGCCCGGCGTCCTCGCAGGACCGGGCGAACGCCGCGTCCTCGGACAGGAACCCGTAGCCGGGGTGGACGGCGTCGCAGCTGGTGCGGAGCGCGGCCTCGACGATCGCGCCGGCCCGCAGGTAGCTTTCGGCGGCGGGTGCCGGCCCGAGCCGCACGGCCCGGTCGGCGAGCCGCACGTGCGGGGCGAGGCGGTCGGCGTCGGAGTACACGGCGACGGTCTCGAGGCCCAGCTCCTTGGCGGTGCGCAGGATCCGGACGGCGATCTCGCCGCGGTTGGCGACGAGCAGCCTCACGCGCCACCTCCCGGGGAGGTGACGACCATACGCACCGGCGTCGGGTCGAACCCGTTGCAGGGGTTGTTGATCTGCGGGCAGTTCGACACGAGCACGAGGACGTCGGTCTCGGCGCGCAGCCGGACTTCGAGGCCCGGTGCGGAGATCCCGTCGACGATGCCGAGGGCGCCGTCTTCTTCGACCGGCACGTTCATGTACCAGTTGACGTTGCTGACCAGGTCACGCTTGCCCAGCCCCCACTTCGCGCCCTCGCTGACGAAGTTCTCGACGCAGGCGTGCTGGAAGCGGGTGTGCTGGCCGTAGCGGAGGCTGTTGGACTCCTTGCTGCACGCGCCGCCGAGCGTGTCGTGGCGCCCGCACGTGTCGGCGACGACGGTCAGCAGCGGTGCACCCTCCTGGGTGCGCAGGACGCTGCCGGTGGTGAGAAAGATGTTGCGCTGCGCGGCGATCGTCGCCGCCGCGCTGTAGCGCTTCGCCGTGTCGTTCGCGTCGTAGCAGAGGAAGTCGACGGCCTGGTTGCCGCCGAGGTCGATGATCGCCAGCTCCTGCCCGCGCCGGAGTACCGTCGAGAACGGGGCGCGCGCGGCGACGTCGAACGTCAGCGTCAGCTGGGACCGGTACGCCGTGCTCATGCGATCCCCCGGGCAGTGAGGTGGTCGGCGGTGTTCTCGAAGGCCCGCTGCGCCTCCGGCGAGTACGTCCACTCCGGACTGTCCGGAGTGGATGGACGATCGCGCCAGGCGAGGACTTCGAGGTTCGTCACGGTGTAGCCCGGCCGCGGGTCGACCGGGTGCGCCACGTTGGCGATCAGCACGATCGCCGGGAGCTCGATCCGGAGCTCGACGGACCGCCCCGCGCCCGCGGACCCGGTGAAGTCCAGGCCGCCGTCCGGCTGGACGCGCACCCCCTGGAAGAACGACAGGCTCGGCGGCAGGTCCCGCGGCCCGAGGCCGTTCTTGGCCGCCGCCAAGGTGAACAGCGGCAGCCCGGCGGGGGAGGGGCCCTGCGGGGCGCCGTCGCCGTAGCGCTCGGTGTTGCCGTCCACAGTGGACGTCCCGCACAGGGCGTCGTGCCGCCCGCTCGAGTCCGCGACGATCGTGGCGAGCACGCGGGCCTGGTCCGAGAGCAGTGCCACTTTCGCGCCCAGGTAGGCGTTCCACTGCACCTTCACCGTGTCCGCGACGTTCAGCCGCTCCCACGGCCCGTCGGCGTTGAACAACAGCAGGTGCGCGCAGGCGTCACCGTCGATGTCGGTCAACCGCAACCGGGTGCCCCGCGCGAGCACCTTGTGCGTGTACCCGCCGCCGGCGACCGTCTCGGCCCAGGTCAGCGCCTCGGGCGCGACCTCGGGTGGCGGTGCCGGCCACGTGCTCGCCGGGATCGACGGCATCGTTTCGACCACGGTGCCGGCCTGGGCGCGGGCGTGGTCGCGGGCGCCGTAGGGGGTGGCGGTGGTGCTCATGGACGTCCTCTCTCAGAGCGCGGGTTCGAGGGCGGGAGCGGGGCGCAGCCGCAGCCAGCAGAGCCGGCCGATCACCAGTGCGCCGCCGACGAACTCTATCGGGAACAAGAGCATCCAGGGGGCGCCCGAACCGGTCACGTCGTAGATCTCCGGGCGGGGCCAGGCGATGTTCACGATCATGGCGATGCCGTAGAGGACGGCCGCGCCGTTCACCGGGACGCCCCAGCGGCCGAGGGAGAACAACCCGGGCTCGGCGGGGAAGCGCCCGCGCAGCCGGTTCACCAGCAAGGGTCCGGTGACCAGCAGATAGGCCAGGTAGACGACCACCACCGACGTCCCGGTGATCGTGCTGAACAGCGTCGGGTTTCCGACGTTGAGCAGCAGCAGCCCGATCGCGAGCCCGCCGGACACCAGGGCGGGCGCGACCGGTGTCCCCGTGCGCGGATTCACCGACGAAAGTCGGGTGGAGGCGGGAAGCGCGCGGTCGCGGGCCATCGCGTAGATCAGCCGGACGGTGCCGGTCTGGATCGTCAGCGTGCAGACCACCACCGCGATCGCGACGTCGGCGAGGAAGATCCGGCCGAGGGTGTCGCCGAAGACGGCGGTGATCACGTACGGCAGGCCGTGCCCGGCGAGCTGCCCGTCGGTGAGGCTCGGTGCGGCCATCAGCGCCGTGATCACCACGGCCAGGCCGCCGATCCCGGACACGAGCACCGCTCGCAGCACCGCGCGGGGAGCCGTCCGTCGCGCGTTCTTCGTCTCCTCCGCGACCGACGCGGCGGTGTCGAAGCCGTAGAGGACGTACGCCGCCATGAGCGCCGACGCGAGCACACCGCCGATCCCGGCGCTCGTGCCGGGAGCGTCGTGCAGCACCACCTGCGGCCCGCGGACCGCGAACAGGGCGAGGCCGGTGATGAGGACGACGACGCCGAGCAGCTCGGCCGCGACGCCGACGTCGTTGATCCGCGCGATCAGCCGCACCCCGCCGGCGTTGACCGCGGTGGTGAAGACGAGCAGCAGCGTGCCGAGCACGACGGCGTTGGCCGCACCCGACGGCGACGTCACCGAGGGGTCGCCGCCGAGGAGCTGGAAGCCGTCCCACACCGACGGCAGCACGATCTGCAGCGCGATCGCCGCGGCCGCCAGCGCGACGACGCAGCCGAGCAGCATCATCCAGCCGGCGAGCCAGCCGAGGAAGCCGCGGGTGAGCTGTTTCGCCCACTGGTACACGGATCCGGCGAGCGGGAAGCGCGCGGCGAGCTCGGCGAAGGTCAGGGCCACGAGCAGCTGGCCGGCGAGCACCACCGGCCACGTCCAGAAGAAGAGCGGGCCGCCGAAGGTGTAGCCGAAGCCGAAGAGCTGGAAGACGGTCGTGAGGATCGAGACGAACGAGAAACCGGCGGCGAAGGCGGAAAACCCGCCCAGCGACCGGCGAAGCTCCTGGCGGTAACCGAAGGCGGCGAGTTCGTCGGACATGCGGGCTCCTGACTTGGTTTCGATCGCACGACAGAAATTAGGGCCACGGCACGGTTTCTTGATCTCCGGCGCGTTAGAAGCTCGTTAACGGACGCGCGGACCGGGCGTCAACGGCGACATGTGGGTGTAACAGCACCTCGGTGCGGGTGTCCGCGGGGCGGACCTGGCAAGATCACCGGCGTGGTCAAAGGGGCGGGGGTCGGCAGGCCCAGGGCGAGCGGCGCGGCGGCGAACCGGCCGGACGCGCGCCAAGCGGTGCTCGACGCGGCGGGCGAGCTGTTCACCGGAGCCGGCTACGCGGCGACGACGACACGGGCGATAGCCGAGCGCGCGGGGCTGCGCCAGGCGTCGCTCTACTACCACTTCCCGGCCAAGGAAGACATCCTCGCGGCCCTGCTGGCGGAGACGGTTCGCCCGTCACTGGACCTGGCCGCCCGGCTCGTCGCGGACTCGTCCCCGGCGGCGGTCCGGCTGTGGGCGCTGGCGTACGCGGACATCCGCCTCCTCGGCGGCGCCCGCCACAACCTGGGCGCGCTCTACCTGCTGCCGGAGGTCGGCTCCGCGAACCTGGCCCGCTTCCGCGCCGAGCGCGCGGACCTGAAGGCGGCGTACGGCCAGTTGGTGGCGGCTTCCGGTGTCGCACCCGCGGCAGTGGGAATCCGGACCGATCTGGTGTTCGGGTTGGTGGAGAGCATCGCGGTGATCCGCCGCGACGACCCGGCACTGGACGTCGAGGCCCACGTCCGCGAGGGCGCCGACGGAGTGGTCCGCTTGGTGGGGTTGGCGGAGCCGACGGAGGAGTTGCGCGCCGAGGCGCACACCTTGCTGGCGACACTCACCGGCTGAGGCGTCGGGCTCTCCGGCGGGCCCCCGCACAGGCCGAACCGGAAGTCAGGAAGCCGTGGTCTGGAGGGCCTTGCTCAACGCCGTGGCCGTCAACCCGACCTGCCACGGCCGGGCCCCGCCCGCGCGCAGCACCGAAGCCACCGACTCCTCGTCCGTCTCCGCCGGGGGACGCCAGCACGTGCGGCGCACCAGGTCCGGCAGCAGCAGGTTCTCCACCGGCAGCCGCCGGTCCTCCGCGATCGCCGTCAAAGCCGCGCGCGCGGCCGACAACCGGGCCGCCGCGTCCGGGTCTTTGTCCGCCCAGCGGTTAACCGGGGGCGGACCGTCCGTCGGCTGGGACGGTGATGGCAGTTCGCTCGCCGGGAGCGCTTTGGCCGCCTGCAGGTGCCGGAGCCAGCTCGCCGTGTACTTGCGCTGGACGCGGCCGCTGAACACCGGCAGCGCCTGGAGCTCCTCGACCGTCTTCGGGTCGGCCGTCACCGCGTTGATGATCGCGCTGTCCGGCAGGATCCGGCTCGGCGCGCGGTCGCGTTTGCGGGCCAGCTCGTCGCGCGCCTGCCACAGCTCGCGGACCGCCGCCAAACCGCGCGGGTTGCGGATCTTGTGCACGCCGGACGTCCGGCGCCACGGCTCGGCCCGCGGTCCCGGCGGCGGGGCCGTGCGCACGAATTCGAACTCCTGCTGCGCCCACTCCAGCTTGCCCTGGGCGCCCAGCTCCGCCTCCAGCTTTTCGCGCAGCTGGATGAGCAGCTCGACGTCGAGGGCCGCGTAGTTGAGCCAGTCGACCGGCAACGGCCGCTTCGACCAGTCGGCCGCGCTGTGCCCCTTCTCGAGTGTGTAGCCGAGCAGCAGCTCGACGAGCGTCCCCAGCGCGACGCGCTCGTAGCCCGCCAGCCGGCCGGCGAGTTCGGTGTCGAACAGCGCAGCCGGGTGCAGGTCGAGCTCGGCGAGGCAGGGGAGGTCCTGGGAGGCGGCGTGCAGCACCCACTCCAGGGAGTTGAGGACGTTTCTGAGCGGCGTGAGGTCGTCCAGCTCGGTCGGGTCGATCAGGACCGTGCCGGACCCTTCGCGCCGCAGTTGGACGAGGTAGGCCTTGGGCCAGTACCGGTAGCCGGACGCGCGTTCGGTGTCGACGGCGACGGCGCCGGTGCCCGCGGCCAGCCGCGCGCAGGCCTCGGCCAGCGCGGACTGATCGGTGACCACCGGAGGTGTGCCCTCGGTGGGCTCGCGTAGCAGCACAGGGCCGCCCGTGGACTCGATCTCCATCCCGGTGTCCTCGGCCTCTGCACTTCCCATAGCTGACGACCCTACGGGACGGGCGTACCGCGCCTGGTCCGCCCGCCCCGCAGGGAGGTTCGTCTGCGTCAGCGGATGACGCCGGCCCGCATGGCCAGCGCAACCATCTGAGCCCGGTCGCCCGT
The DNA here is from genome assembly GCF_040682155.1 of Amycolatopsis sp. NPDC051371. NCBI lineage: Bacteria > Bacillati > Actinomycetota > Actinomycetes > Pseudonocardiales > Pseudonocardiaceae > Amycolatopsis > Amycolatopsis sp. NPDC051371. The sequence goes on along the minus strand of NZ_JBFBAG010000014.1, from coordinate 116,644 downwards.
GCCGAGCTTGCGCCCGATCCGGGACAGGTGGGACTTGACGGTGAGAGCGGAGAGCGAAAGCTCCTCGCCGATCTCCTTGTTGGACTGTCCGTCGGCGACCAGCTGGAGCACCTCCACCTCACGAGCGGACAGCTCGCGCGGGGTGTTGTCGGTGCCCGCGACGCGGGTCCCGGTGGCCAGCACCGGAGCCACGCTCGGGTCGGCGTAGACGCCGCCCTCGAGCACACGCCGCACGCCATCGGTCACGACGACCGGTGACGCGGACTTCAGCAGGTACGCCTGGGCCCCGGCCTGGAAGGCCGAGCGGACCGCGTACGGGTCGTCCGAGGATGCGAGTACGACCACGCGCGGCCAGCCGTGGCTACGAAGTTCCGTAACCAGCTCGATACCGCTGCCGTCCGGCAGTCCGAGATCGAGGATCGCCAGGTCACAAGGCCCTGTGGCCTGTGCTCGCGCCCTCGCCTCGGCCACCGTGGCGGCTTCGTGGACTGTCCCCGCACCCATCTGTGCGAGTCTTGCTGCGATTGCCTCCCTCAACAGCGGGTGGTCATCGACCACCAACACGGAAAAAAGCTCTTCCCGCGGGTGCGGAACCATGCTCGCCGGCAAAGCACCGGCTGGCGTGGATCGGACGGCCTGAGAAATGCCGACGGTAGCCACGTCACTACCTCCCTGGAGTCGGTCGTGCCCCCCGACCGGCACCGGGACCTTCGGCCGTTCAGCCGCGCCAGCTTTAGACCGAAAGTGGTGTCGTCGAAGGCACTGTAGCCGCCCTGGGCCCTTCGCGGGGGGATCGAATGGGTATCTATCTCAAACGAACAGTCACTCAGTGGGTTCGTAGTAACACGATCGGGCTAGTACACGGCCGGTTGCTAACGGATAGCCCAGCGAACACGATGCAAAGAAGTTACCGGCGCCCAAATGGCCGTGCAGATGAGGTGTGCAGCTGCCGGTGCGCGTAGTGGTGAGGGTCCGGATGGGGGCCTGGGCGGGGCGAAATGTGGCTCCGGGCGGGGCATGATCAACGTCGCGAAGACGCTTCCGCGGGCCCTTCGGAAGGCCGGAACGGTGACTGTCCGTGGCCTTCGACGGCGATCTCCAGGCCGCCCGCCACAAGTTGATCTTGTTGCAGTGCGTGACCGTGCGGTGTCCACGAACGGGGGCACCGGCGAAAGACGTGAAACGGCCTCAGGAACGCCGGGGCGGTCCGCCGAGGTTCCGTCGTCGGCCGGACCGTTCCGCCTGCCGGTGGCGTACCGAGGGGGCCGACCGGGGGTTCCCGTTGGTTTGGACGGCGTTCAGCAGACGTGAAATTTGCTCACATCCGTACAAGTGGTGGCGCGAGGCCGCCCGGCAGGGACCCACCGTTGCGGATTCGTTGCCGATGATCGCCCGGACGGCCGCACAGCCGGGGCCGCGCGCCGCCGAGCACGTCGGAGAAGCCGCCACGAGGCCGTCAGGAGCTCTGGCGCTGCCCGAAGAGCGTCACGCCGACCGGCGGCAGGCCTACGACACTGGCCATGACCTGGCAGAACGCCTGCCCGTGCGGCAGCAGCCCCGCGTCCGTCGGCGTCCACGACGCCCGCAGCTCCAGGTCGTCGGTCCGCGCCGGGCCGGAGATGTCGCCGAAGCGGGCCGACGACGTCTCCGTCACCGTGCCGCCCAGGGCCGTCCAGCTCGCGCCCGACACTTCGAGGGCGTCCGTCAGCCACGACCAGCCGACCGCCGGCAGGAACGGATCCGTCGCCAGCTCCCGGTCCAGCTCCGCGCGCACGTACATGACCATCCGCAGCACGCCGTCCCAGCCCTCTTGGCCCTCCGGGTCGTGCAGCAGGACCAGCCGGCCCGAGGCCAGCACGTCCGCGGGCCCGGCCACCTCGCAGCTGACCGCGTACGACCACGGCGCGAGCCGCTGCGGCGCCCGCATCGGCTCCAGCAGCACCTCCGGGCGGGGCCGGACGGACTGCAGCGCCACAACTGCTTCGCGGAAGAGTTCGGGCACTGGCGTCATCGCGGTCACGCTTCGACTTTAGGGCGGGCACGCCCAGTTGCGGGCGCAGGCGCGCCGATGGAAGCACCGTCCCCAGCTCGTGGCACGATTGACGGCGATGTCTCAGACCACGCCCCTGCCGCAGCAAGCCGCCCCGTCCGGCCGCCGCGAGCTGCCCGAAGCCCCGTTCCTGGCCGCCGCGCGCGGCGAACGCCCGGCCCGCACGCCCGTCTGGTTCATGCGCCAGGCCGGCCGCTCGCTGCCCGAATATCGCGCGCTGCGCGAGGGCGTTCCGATGCTCGACGCCTGTTTCGACCCCGAGATGCTCGCCGAGATCACGCTGCAGCCGGTCCGCCGGCACGACGTCGACGCGGCCATCCTGTTCAGCGACATCGTCGTGCCGCTCAAGGCCGCCGGGGTCGACATCGACATCGTCCCCGGCACCGGCCCGGTGGTCGAAGCGCCGATCCGCGACCTCGCCGCCGTGAAAGCGCTGCCGGAGCTGACGCCCGACCAGGTGGGGAAGGTCGCCGACGGCGTCCGGCTGCTGGTCGAACGGCTCGGCGGGACGCCGTTGATCGGCTTCGCCGGCGCGCCGTTCACGCTGGCCAGCTACCTCATCGAGGGCGGCCCGAGCCGCAACCACGAACACACCAAAGCGCTGATGCACTCGGAACCGGCGCTGTGGCACGAGCTGGCCGACCGCCTGGCCGACATCGCGCTGACGTTCCTGCGCGCGCAGCTCGACGCCGGTGTCGACGCGATCCAGCTGTTCGACTCCTGGGCGGGCGCGCTGTCCGAGCGGGACTACCGCGAATTCGTGCTGCCGCACTCGGCGAAGGTCCTCGACGGCGTCGCCGCGTACGGCGTGCCGCGGATCCACTTCGGCGTCGGCACCGGCGAGCTGCTCCCGGCGATGCGGGACGCGGGCGCGGACGTCGTCGGCGTCGACTGGCGCATCCCCCTGGACGAAGCGGTGCGGCGCCTCGGCGGCAAGGCCGTCGTGCAGGGCAACCTCGATCCTGCGCTGCTCCACACGTCGTGGCCGGTCCTCGAAGCCGAGGTCCGCCGGATCGTCGAAGAAGGGCGCGCGGCCGACGGCCACATCTTCAACCTCGGCCACGGCGTGCTGCCGGGCGTCGACCCCGACGTGCTGACCCGCGTGGCCGGGCTGGTGCACGAGCTGTGAAGCGCGTCGCCGTCGTCGGCGGGGGCGTTTCCGGGCTGACCGCGGCGTACCGGCTGCGGCGGCTGCTCGGCGAAACCGTCGAGATCGTCGTGTTCGAGAAGACGAAGACGCCGGGCGGGAAGCTGCGCACGGCCGAGCTGGCCGGCGTCCCGTACGACGTCGGCGCGGAGGCCTTCCTCGTCCGCCGTCCCGAGATGCTCGGCCTCGCCCGCGAACTCGGGCTCGACGTCGTCAACCCGACGAAGGCGCGCGCGAAGATCCACGCCGGCGGCACCGTGACCGGCCTGCCGCCGGGCACCGTCATGGGCGTCCCGGCGTCGGCGGAGTCGGTGGCCGGAGTGCTGTCGGAGGCAGGGCGGCGGGCCGTCGAGGCCGAGCCGTCGCTGCCCGAGCTGCGGCTGCCGGGCGGTGACCTGCCGCTCGGCCCGCTGCTGCGCGAGCGGTTCGGCGACGAGCTGGTCGACCGGCTCGTCGACCCGCTGCTCGGCGGCGTCTACGCGGGCGGCGCGGACGGCCTCGGCCTGCGCGCGACCATGCCCGGCCTGGCCGCGGCGGTGGCCGCGGGCGCCGGTTCGCTGACCGCGGCGGCCAAGACGCAGCTGCCGGCGAACCCGTCGGCGGCGCCGGTGTTCGGCACCGTCCCCGGCGGCCTGGGCACGCTGGTCGACCGGCTCACCGAGCTGTCCGGCGCCGAGCTGCGGACCGGGCTGCCGGTCTGCGACATCGAACGGCACGGCACCGGCTGGCGCCTGCGGATCGGCGCGAACCCCACCGCGCACGCGCCCGCGGACAACACGGTCGAGGCCGACGCGGTCGTGCTCGCGGTGCCCGCGCCCTCGGCCCGGCGGCTGCTGACCGACCTGGTGCCGGCGGCTTCGGCGGCGTTCGGTGAGGTCGAGCTGGCGTCGATGGCCGTGGTGGCGATGGCGTTGCCGCCCGGCACGCGGCTGCCCGACGCTTCGGGGATCCTCATCGGCCAGGGCGAACGGGACGCTTCGGGCGTGCCGTACGCGGCGAAGGCGTTCACCTTCTCTTCGCGCAAGTGGGCGCACTTCGGTTCCGGTCCGGTGCTGGTCCGCGGCTCGGTCGGGCGCTTCGGCGACCTGGGCGCGTTGCAGGCGGACGACGTCGAGCTGGTCCGCGTGGTCCGCGACGACCTCGCGCGGCTGACGGGTGTGACGGCGGCGCCGATCGAAACGCTGGTGACGCGCTGGGGCGGCGGCCTGCCGCAGTACGGCACCGGGCACCTGGAGCGGGTCGAGCGGATCGAGAAGGCGATCGCCGGGGTCCCGGGGCTCGCGGTGGCGGGGGCGACCCTGCACGGCGTCGGGCTGCCGGCGTGCGTGGCGACGGCCGAGGCCGCCGCGCAGCGGATCGCCGCGCACCTTTCCGCGTGAGTGCTCTCACCCCGACCCGTGGCGGCGGCCGCGTCGCCGCGGTGACAGGATGGAGGCATGGCGCGGGTCAATCACAACGAGCTCAACGACAGCATCCGCTACACCACCTGGTCGGTCTTCCGGATCGAACCCGGCAGGCTGGGTGAGGATCGCGGGGCCGCGGGTCGCGAGACCACCGAGTACCTGGACGGCCTCGAGGCCAAGGGCGTCACCGTCCGCGGGGTCTACGACCTCTCCGGGCTGCGCGCCGACGCCGACTTCATGATCTGGTGGCACGCCGAGGAGATCGAGCAGGTCCAGGCCGCCTACACCGGGTTCCGCCGGACCCCGCTCGGCCGCGCGTCGACCCCGGTCTGGAGCCAGACCGCGCTGCACCGGCCCGCCGAGTTCAACAAGAGCCACATCCCGGCCTTCATGGCCGGCGAAGAGGCCCGCAAGTTCATCTGCGTCTACCCGTTCGTGCGGTCCTACGAGTGGTACCTGCTGCCGGACGCCGACCGCCGCAAGATGCTCGCCGACCACGGCAAGGAAGCCCGCGACTACCCGGACGTGCGCGCCAACACCGTCGCGTCGTTCGCCCTGGGCGACTACGAGTGGATCCTGGCCTTCGAGGCCGACGAGCTGCACCGGATCGTCGACCTGATGCGCCACCTGCGCGGCACCGAGGCTCGGCTGCACGTGCGCGAAGAGGTCCCGTTCTACACCGGCACGCGCGTGCCGCCCGCCGAGCTCGTCGCGGCCCTGCCGTAGTGCGCGAGATCCTGGACGGCGTCTGGCACACCCTCACCGGGGAGACGCCGGGACCGGTCGAGCTGACCGGCGCCGAAGACGTGCTGCCCGGCCCGTACCGGGTGGCGGCCGCCGCGCAGGCGACGATCGCTGCCGCGACCCTGGCCGCCGGGGAAATGCTGAAGCTGCGCGAGATCGAGCCCGGCGTCGTCACGGCGGACACGCGCCACGCGGCGGCGGCGTTCCACAGCGAGCAGCTGCTGAAGGTGGACGGCGCCGGCGCCGAATCGGTCTGGGCGCCGCTCTCGGGCAACTACCGCACGGCCGACGGCTGGGTGCGCCTGCACTGCAACTACCCGCGCCACGAAGCGGCGGTGTGCTGGGGACTCGGCGTCCCCGGCACCCGGGAGGCGGTGACCAAGGCGGTCGCCGGGCGAGGCGCGCGCGAAGTCGAGCACGCCGTCGTGTCGGCCAGGGGAGCGGCGGCCCAGCTGCGCTCGCCCGAGGACTGGGCCGCCCACCCGCAGGGTTCGGCGGTGGCTTCGCTGCCGTTGGCGGACCTGGCGCCGATCGCCGAGGCGCCGAAGCGGGCGTTGTTCTATTCGGACCGGCCGCTGGGCGGCATCCGGATCCTGGAGCTGACGCACGTGCTCGCCGGCCCGGTGGCCGGCCGGGTACTGGCGGCGCACGGCGCGGACGTGCTGCACGTCGGCGCGGCGCACCTGCCACGTGTCGAGGCGCTGGTCCGCGACACGGGGCAGGGCAAGCGGTCGGCGTTCGTCGCGCTGGACACCGAGGGCGGGCGCGCGCGGCTGAAGAAGCTGATCAGCCGGGCGGACGTGCTGGTGCAGTCCTTCCGCCCGGGGGCGCTGGAGCGGATCGGCTTCGGCGCGGAGGAGTTGGCTTCCCTGCGACCCGGCCTGGTGATCGCGGACTTGAGCGCGTACGGCTGGGAAGGCCCGTGGGCGCGCCGGCGCGGGTTCGACAGCCTGGTGCAGATGTCGAACGGCATGGCTTTCGGTTCCGACGGCGACCCTTCGCCGCTGCCGGTCCAGGCATTGGACCACGGAACGGGCTGGCTCGCGGCGGCGGCGGTGATGACGGCGTTGCGGCGCCAGGTCACCGACGGCGGCACCTGGCGGGTCCGGCTGTCCCTCGCGGGCACGGGCCGGTGGCTGGATTCGCTGGGTCGCAAGGATCCCGCTGGTGCGGACGTGGACTTCGGCGACTTGACGGAGGAAGTGGACAGCGGTTACGGCCGGCTGACGCGGGTCCGGATGGCCGGTGGGCTGCCGGGCGCGGAGCCGCACTGGGACTTCGGGACACGGTTGCCGGGTGTCGACAAACCGACCTGGACCCCCTGACGCAGCCCGCCCTCCCCGGGGGACGCCCCCGCACCCAGTTTACCGGCGGTGCCTGACAAAAAGGCTGTGGCAAGCCCGGTTGTCCACAACACCGCAGGCTTGTGGACTACCGGCGCCGGAGGCGGGAAACGAAGCCTCGCTTGGGTTTTGGCAGGTGACCTCCGGCGATCAGCCACTCCACGAACGCGTCGGCGTACGCCCCCGACCGTTCGGTGTCCCGCTTCGGCCGCTCGGCGTTGAACTCCGCGAACAGCGGCCCGAAGCGATCCCCGAGGTCCTCCGCCAGCTCGGGTCGCTGATAGGCCAGCACCCGCCCGTGCTTGCGCCGCAGGACCTGAGCCTCCACCCGCAACCGCGAAGCGTCGAAACCCACCGGGGCCGGGCCGTCCGCCAGCAGTGCGTGCAGCAGCTCCGCCTGCTGCGCCGCCAGCCGCTCGCGGCTCACCCCGTCACCGCCGCCCGCAGCGCGGCCAGCTCCGCGGCGAGCTCGTCGTCGGTCGGGTAGTCGTCGTCGCGTTCGAGGAGCACGCCCGGCGGGTCCGTTCGGCGGCGGAGCTCGGCGAGCAGCGACAGGACCTCCGGGAGCACCGGGTGGGCGTGGGTGTCGTGGTAGACGCCGTCGCGCTCGGTGCCGCCCGCCATGTGCACGTACGCCAGGCGCTCCCACGGGATGCCGTCGAGGAACGCCACCGGGTCGGTGCCGATGTTGCGGGCGTTGGCGTACAGGTTGGCGACGTCGATGATCAGCCGGCAGTCCGTGCGCTCGGTCAGCTCGGTGAGGAACTGCTCTTCGGTCAGCTCCGAGGACGGCCAGTCCAGCACCGCCGCGATGTTCTCCAGCGCGAACGGGACGTCCACGATGGACTGGGCGAGCCGGACGTTGGCGACCAGCACGTCCAGGGCCTCGCGGGTGCGGGGGAGCGGCATCAGGTGGCCCGAGTCGAGCCCGCCCGCGCGCACGAAGCAGACGTGGTCGCTGACCAGGGGCGCGTCCAGGGCCCGCGCGATCTCCGCGAGGTGCTGGACGCGCCCGGTGTCGAGCGGTTCGGCGCCGCCGAGGGACAGCGAGACGGCGTGCGGCAGCACCGGCAGTCCCCGCTTCCGCAGCGCCACAAGCGTCTCCGGGAGGTGGTCGGCGTGCAGGTTCTCGGCGACCACTTCCACCCAGTCGACACCCGGCAGGCGTGCGATGGACAGGTCCAGTTCGTGCCGCCAGCCGATGCCGATGCCGAGCTCACCCACCGCAGCCACCTCCGCCGCACGACGAGCCGCCGCCGCAGGAAGAGCCGCTGCTGCACGACGACGAGCTGGAGCACGACGACCCGCTGCTGCACGACGACCCGCCTGACGAACCGCCGCCGCCGAAGGAGCCCGCGGGCGGCATCAGCGCCGCGCTCAGCTCTTCGTCCGGGTACATCGCCCAGCCGCCGAGGGCGACCGCGGCCGCGGCGCCGCCGAGGAGCACGCCGCCCGCCAGCATCCCGGCCGGCATCGGGCCGCTCACCGCGGACCGGGCCTGGCCGAGCACGCGCTGGCCCGCGGCCGACGGCCGCCGGGCCCCGGTCTTCGACCGCCGGACGGCGGCCACGATCGTCAGCACCGCCGCGATCAGCACGAGGAACACCAGGACACCGACCGGCCGGCCCAGCGAGATGCCGTTGACCAGCCGCACCACGCCGACCGCCAGCACGGCCAGCTGCAGGACGAGCCCGATCGTCCGGGCCTGGCGCTTCGCGGCCGCCGACGCCAGGAGGCCCCGCTGCTCGAGGCCCTCCTCCAGCGCCCGCATCGCGGCCGATCGGCGGCCGTAGGCCCGCAGCGTCGCCGTCGTCTTCAGCTGCGCCGCGTCGAAGACCGCCTGCTCCAGCGGTTCGACCGGCCGCGTTCCGGCCTGGCTGACCTGCTTGTAGCTGTTGACGCGCACCTGGCCGCGCTCCACCAGCGCCGCGATCGCCGCGTCGACGGCCCGGTCGGGACCGCCCGCGAGGAACGCGAGCTGGTAGACGGTCGGCGGCGGCCCGGGCCGGACGTTGTCCGCCCGCAGCGCGCGGCTCGCGACGACCCCGGACACGATGAGCCGGATCAGCAGCACCGCGCCGAGCAGTGCGATGTAGAGGACCACGAAATCCGGTCCCGAGATGCCCCACGGGTCGTCCATCGCCCGTCTCCCCTCACTGAGTTGCGGTTACCGTAGCTGTGAGACGCAAGGGTTCGCGTCGGCGTTTCAACCGCCGCAACCCCCGCCGCCACCACCACCTCCGCAGCCGCCACCGCCACCGCAGGAGCTGCCGCCACCTCCGCTGCACGAGCTACCGCCGTAGTACCCGACGGCGGCGCCACCGCTCGCCCCCGACCACGCGCCTCGGCGGCGGTGGGTGCGGGTGGCCGACACCACCGTGGAGCGGCTGACGGCCAGCCGGACGTCCTTGTCGGGGTGGCTGCCGAATCCGCCGACCGCGACCGCGCCCCCCGGGCCGGACGTCAGCGAGCCGGCGCGCTCGGCCTCGCCGGCCGCTGCCCGCCCGGCCGCGGTGGCCTTGACCGCGGGCGCGTTCGCGGCGCGGGTCGTGACGAAGATGGCCGCGACGGTGCCCAGCACCAGCAGGCCCAGCAGGAAGCCGACGGGATGGCCGGTCGAGCTGCCGGCGATCAGCCGGACCACGCCGAGCACGACCAGCGCCCAGTAGGCGACGGCGGTGAACACCCAGGTCCGGCGGACCTTCCGGGCGTCGACGAGCAGGCCGCGCGCGATCAGGCCGTTCTCCAGGTCGACCAGCGACGGGTGGTGCCACACTTCGCGGCTCACCGACGCGACGGAGGTGCCGGTCTTGCTGATCCGCACCAGGGCGGCCCGGCCCAGGTCGTCCGGCGCGCTGCCCCGGACGCGGTGCACCCGGCCGGTGCCGTCCATCCGGATGATCTTGCCGTCCAGCAGCCGCGCGACGACGAACTCGCCGGCGCGTGTGCGCCCGCCGGTCAGCAGGGCCAGCTCTTCGGCACGGTCCGGCACGCCGCCCGCGCGGCCGCGCAGCAGCAGCTTGGTGCGCACCGCGGCGTACAGCGCCGGCAGAAGCAGCAGGCCCAGGTAGAGGCCCGTGAACAGCGGTCCGGGAATGCCCCAGGTGTCGGTCATGACGCCGCCCTCCCTCGTCCGTGTGCGGAGACTACGTTCGAGGAAGGGCGGCGGTTGTCGGCTTGAGGAGGATTTAGGCTGGCGGTTCTACGACTGGGGTACCAGTTTCAGCGAGATCGAGTTGATGCAGTAGCGCTGGTCGGTCGGCGTCGCGTACCCCTCGCCCTCGAAGACGTGCCCGAGGTGGCTGTGGCAGGAGCCGCAGAGCACCTCGATCCGCTTCATGCCCATGGCGCGGTCTTCGCGCAGCAGCACGGCGTCGGAGTCCGCCGGGTCGAAGAAGGACGGCCAGCCGCAGTGGCTCTCGAACTTGGTGTCGCTGCGGAACAGCTCGGCACCGCACGCGCGGCACTCGTAGACGCCGGTGGTCTTGGTGTCGGTGTACTCGCCGGTGAACGGCCGTTCGGTCCCCGCTTGGCGGAGCACGGCGTACTCTTCGGGGTCGAGCTGCGACCGCCACTCCTGCTCGGACTTCACGACGCGCGGGGTGGCGCCGACAACGGGTTTCATACCTTTCACCCGATCCACGTTACGCCGCGAGCCAGGCGAGAGCGTGCACGACGATGTCCCATGCGGCCACGATCACGCCCAGCACGATGAGCACGACGATGAACGCCGACACCCAGTAGCGCAGACCACCCAGACGGTTGCTGGAATCGGCGAAGTCAGCCACGCCGTCCAGCGCGGCTTCGATGGTGTAGTTGGGACCGGAGCGCTCGATCCGGTCGAGGTGCTCGGCGAACGCGAGCGCCTCCGGGTCGTACGGATCCAGGCCGACCAGGTCCTCGTGGAAGCGAGGATTCTGGCCCGGCAGCGAAGCTCCGTTGTCGGCCATGCTTCCACGGTAGGCCATCCGCGCCCGTCAGCCCACCAGCGGCGCGTTAAGTCTCAGAGGCCGGTGTCGGGGTTCGCGTCGAGCTTGGTGTTGCTGTCGATCAGCAACTGCCCGCCCACGAGCACGATGTGGTAGCGCCGGCGGGAGCCGTTGAGCTCCATCGTCAGGTCCAGCGAACCGTCGGCCCCGTTGCCCGCAGCCGTGGCCTTTTGCCAGCCGCCGAGGTCGCCCTTGTGGTCTTGCCAGTAGGACAGGTACTCGGCCTGCGAGCCGTAGACCGCCTGGGCGGCCGGCGTCAGATAGCCCCAGCCGGCCTCGACGTTCGGGTAGTAGCTGTTGGCGAGCAGTCGCCCTGCTTGGCCGTAGTCCGTGATCTTGCCTTCGGACGGCGTCTTGCCCAGCTGGCCGGACGCGGGGGCGTCGTCGGAGCGGCTGGTCTTCGGGCTCGACTGCCCGGTGGTGGGCTGGTTCGGCGACTGGGCGTTCGTGGTGCCGCCCGTTCCGCCGCCCCCGCCGGAGTTGACCACCAGGAACACGATGACCGCGACCACGACGACCGCGGCGCCGCCGCCGGCGAGCAGCGCGTACTTGCGCTTGTTGTCCGGCTTCGGGGGGTTCGACGAGTACTGCGGGGCCCTGGCCGTCGGCGCGGCCGCGGGCATCGGTCTGGGCGGCGTGTTCGGCGGTGCGGCCGGGGACCGCATCGGCATGAACGCCGCGGTCGGCCGCGGCGGGTTCGACGGCGCCTTGCCCGCGGGCACCGGCGTGCCGACCGGCGGCGACGACGGCGCCTGCTGGTCGGTGCGCTGCCACGGCGGGCGGTCGCCGCTCTCGGCCGGGGCGGCCGGCTTGCGGCCCGAGTTGCCCGAGAGCAGCGGCGGTGACGCCGTCATGCCGCCGGGTTCGGTGCGGGCCAGCGCGGCCAGCCGTTCCCGCGCCTCGGCCATGCTGGGCCGCTCGCCCGGCTCGCTGCGCAGCAGGCTCATCAGCAGCGCGGTGGCCGCGCCCGCCTGCACCGGCGGATTGATCTGGCCGTTCGCCGCCGCGTAGAGCAGCGCTAGCTGGTTGGTGGTGTTGCCGTACGGCGTGGTGCCCTCGATCGCCTGGTAGAGGGTCGCGCCGAGGGCGAAGACGTCGGAACTGGGCACCGGGTCGGCGCCGCGGGCCAGCTCGGGCGCCAGGTAGGCGGGGGTGCCGCCGATCAGGCCGGTGGCCGTCAGCGTCATGTCGCCGGCCGCACGCGAGATGCCGAAGTCGGTGATCTTGGCGGTGCCGGTCTCGTCGATCAGGATGTTGCCCGGCTTGACGTCGCGGTGGACGATCCCGGCGCGGTGCGCGGCCACCAGCGCGGACGCGACCTGCTCGCCGATGCGGGCGATCCGGCCGAGCGGCAGCGTGCCCTGCTCGGAGAGGATCGTGGAGAGGCTCGGCCCGTTCAGGTACTCCATCACCAGGCACGGGTCGCCGTTGTGCTCGGCGATGTCGAACACGACGATCGCGTTCGGGTGCTGGAACCGGGCCGCGTTCTTCGCCTCGCGCATCGCGCGCTGGCGCATGTTGTCGCGTTCGGTCTCGGAGACGCCCGGCTGGGGGAGGATCTGCTTGATCGCGACGTCGCGCTCGAGGCGCACGTCAGTGGCGCGCCACACGACTCCCATGGCACCGCTACCAATGTGCTCGACGAGGCGGTAGTGCCCCGCGATCAGCTGACCGGTGTCGATGGCGACTGCTCCTGACGAAAATTCCCGGTGATGGTGGCCCTGCTCAGCGCGTTTCCGCTTCGCGCACCCGATCGAGTGTAGCGGTCGGCCTTGTGCTGTTCGCGTCAGCCAGCCGGTCCGGCGGGCTCCGGTTCGGGCACCGGCGCTCGTTTCCGCAACACCCGCACCAGGCCGATCGCCCCGGCCAGCGCGAACACGCCGTAGCAGAGGATCAGCGCGGGCGGCGTGTCGCCGGTCAGGGCGTCCCCGAGGACGACCACGGCGACGGTGCCGGGCACGCTGCCGAGCAGCGTACCGGCCAGGTACGGGGCCAGTCGCACGGAGGACACGCCGCAGAGGTAGCTGAAGGGCGCGAACGGCACGACCGGGATCAGCCGCAGCGAGGTGATCGCGAGGACGCCGCCGCCGGAGAGCCGGTCGTTGACCGTCCGGACGGCGGACCGGTGCAGGTGGCGGGTGACCAGGTCGCGGCCGAGCAGCCGGGCCAGGCCGAAGGACAGGCCGGCCGCGATGGTGGTGGCGACCAGGCCGATGGCGATCCCGGCCGCGGTGCCGACCAGCAGGCCGGCGGCCAGGTTGAAGACGGTGCGCGGGATCGGCGCGACGGTGAGCAGCGAATACGCGACGAGCAGCACGACCGGGGTGGCGGGCCCGGTGGCGGCGGCCCAGGCCCGGAGATCGGCGGGCCCGGGGATCGGCAGCAGCACCGCGGCGGTCGCGAAGAGGGCGACCACGGCGAGCGCGACGATCAGCTTGGTGCGGCCGGACACCCGTTCGAGCCTACCGGCCGGGGCTTCCGCGGCTTCGAGGCCTCGGCGCGAAGGTCATGAACGAGTCGTTCACCGCGCCGGACGTCGGGGCTCCGGCAAAGTCCTGGTAGCACGCTCGCCGCCGGCCCCATCAAACGTCTTGAATGAGTCATTCAGGTCTTCGGAGGTCCTGAATGAGTCATTCAAGACACGCCGACACCCGAGCAACCCCTGACCGGCCCGGCCACGCGACTTTGCCGGAGCCTGGCGCCGGACGTCATCGACGACTCGTTCATGACGCCCGCCAGGCGTTTCGGCGAGCCCCCGTGGGCGCGATCACCGCTAGCGTGGCCGCATGCCCAAGCACGGTGACCCGATCGAGTACGAGGTGGGCGGGCGCACCGTCCGCGTCTCGAGCCCGGACAAGGTGTACTTCCCCCAGCGCGGCATCACCAAGCGGCAGGTCGTCGAGCACTACATCGCCGTCGGCGGGCCGCTGCTGCGCGCGATCGGAGAGCGGCCGACCACGCTGAAGCGCTACGTCGACGGCGTCGAGGGCGAGTGGTTCTACGCCAAGCGCGTGCCGAAGGGCGCGCCGGACTGGCTCGAGACCGCCGAGATCACCTTCCCGTCGGGCCGCAAGGCCGCCGAGGTGTGCCCGACCGAGCCGGCCGTCTTCGCCTGGGCGGCCAACCTGGGCACGTTCGACTTCCACCCGTGGCCGGTCCGCCGTTCGGACGTGGACCACCCGGACGAGCTGCGCATCGACGTCGACCCGCCGGACCGCGCCGGGTTCGCCGACGCGGTCGAGGTCGCTTTGGTGGTGCGCGACGTGCTGGCGGACGCGGGCCTGACCGGCTACCCGAAGACCTCCGGCGGCCGCGGGGTGCACGTGCTGGTCCGGATCCGGCCGGAGTGGGACTTCGTCGAGGTCCGCCACGCGGTGATCGCGCTGGGCCGCGAGGTCGAGCGCCGGCTGCCGGAGAAGGCGACGATCGCGTGGTGGAAGGAGGAGCGCGGCGGCCGCGTGTTCCTGGACTACAACCAGGCGGCGCGCGACCGCACGGTGGCGTCGAGCTGGTCGGTCCGCGGCACCCCGCGGGCCACGGTGTCGACGCCCCTGACCTGGGACCTGCTGCCGGAGGTCGACGCGGACGACTTCGACGTGCTGACGATCCCGGAGTTCCTGGCGTCGCACGGCGACCTGCACGCGGCCATGGACGCCGAGGCGTTCGGCCTGGAGAAGGCGCTGGAGTGGTACGAGCGCGACCTGCGCGACCACGGGCTGGGGGACATGCCGTACCCGCCCGACTACCCGAAGATGCCGGGGGAGCCCAAGCGGGTCCAGCCCAGCAAGGCGCGGCCGGAGGCCTGACTGTGCGAGGCGCCACAGGGTGCCCGGCGACACTTCCACGCTCGAAAAGTCGTCAAAGGCTTAATCGAAACCTCACGCCGGAAAACGCGGAGTGATCAGTTCGCTGCCCGCTGTCGCCTTTCGGGTCACAAATGGCGTACAGCGGCCGCAATGGTCTCGACCATCGGCACGGACGGCGTAACGTGCGGTCCCGGATCGACGACAGTTCGGCAGACATGTCCTGGGGCGAGTTCGAGGGAGGCCCTTAGTGGACGACCTGATCGCATTCCTCGCCGCGCGCGTGGGCGCGCGGCAGGCGATGATCATGCAGGCCGTCAACAAGGCCAAGGCCGGTGACGCGATGAACCGCGGCGAGACGAAGGTCGCCGTGGAGCAGAAGATCCGGGGGCTGACCGACCTGGACCTCGACGCGGTCAACCAGATGATCAACGAGATCGAGGCGACCCGGCGGATCCTGCTCGCGCACCGCACCACGGTGTCGGAGAAGGTGCCCGGGTTTCCGCTCTACGGCAGCGAATACTGGTGTGAGACCTGCCACGTGCCCGCCGACGAGGCCGGCTCCAACTGGTGCCTCACGCTGCGCCTGCTGGCCCTGCCCTACACCGACCACCCGGACTACAGCGAGCGCTGGCGCCCCTGACGGGAATCCCGACCCGCGCGGGGCGTTGCACCCGGGGTGAGGATCTCCGTGCTCGACCGCTCGCCGGTGCGGCGTGACGGCGGGACCGCGCGGGCGCTGAGGGACACCGTCGCGTTCGCCGCCGACGTCGAACGGCTGGGCTACCACCGGTTCTGGGTGTCCGAGCACCACAGCGTGCCCGGGGTCGCCGGGTCCGCGCCGACAGTGCTGGCCGCGGCCGTCGCCGGCGCGACGAGCCGGATCCGCGTCGGCACCGGGGGCGTCATGCTGCCGAACCACCGGCCGCTGGTCGTCGCGGAGCAGTTCGGTGTCCTGGAAGCGCTGCACCCGGGCCGGATCGACATGGGGCTGGGCCGGTCGGTCGGCTTCACCGCCGGCATCCGCGAGGCGCTCGGCCACGGCAAGGAGGCCGCCGACGACTTCGGCGCCCAGGTCCGGGAGCTGCTCGGGTTCTTCACCGGGGACCACGCGCGTCCCGGCGTCCACGCCTACCCCGCCGAGGGGCTGCGCGTGCCGCCATTTCTGCTGGCCACCGGGTCCGGCGCCGACCTCGCCGCGGAGCTCGGGCTGCCGCTGGTGATCGCGCCCGTCCGCGGTGAACGCGCTCTGGCCGAAGCCGTGACGCGCTATCGCGACGGGTTCCGGCCATCGGAGTGGGCGCGGGAGCCGTACGTCGTCGTGTCGTCGGCGATCGCGGTCGCGGACTCGGCGGCCGACGCGCGCCGCCTGCTCGTCTCCGAAGCCTGGGCGACGGTGTATTCGCGCTCCCACGGCGTCTTCCCGCCGCTGTCGCCGCCCGAGGAGGTCCTGGCCCTGCCGATGACCGACCGCGAGCGCAGGCGCCTCGAGGAGACCCTGGACGGCCAGATCTCGGGCACTCCGGCCGAAGTCGAGGACCGCCTGGGGACGCTCGTCGCGGCCGCGGGCGCCGACGAAGTTTTGGCGACGACGGCCGCGTACGACCAATCCGCGCGTCTCGATTCTTTCGCCGCGCTCGCCGGATCGGCCGATCTCGCCGCCGTTGTGTGAGTTGATTTCCCGATATCCGGATATCGCGTCGACGAATTACCGATGGTGCATTCCCGCGCCCTGACGCTACGATTTCCCCGTGACTGCCGGGTCGGCCTCGAGCCGTGAGCAGACGGGGTACCCGGCTGTGCCGTGACCTCCGGGCGGGCCCGTGGCCCGCCGCCTCCCGCACGACTTCCGTCATCGGAACGTGCGCGGGAAGGAGGTGAATCGCATGTCCCAGTGGCAAGAGTTCGTCGCGGCCCACGCCGAGGGCGGGGTGCTCGACGGCGTCGTGGCGCGGGTGCTGCCGTTCGGCGCGTTCGTCGAAGTGGCGCCGGGCGTCCACGGCCTGCTCGTGACCGATCGTGTTCCCGAGCAGGGCAGCCGGGTGACGGTCCGCATCGACAGCGTCGACGTGGAGCGCCGCCGGTTCAGCCTGGTCAAGGCGTGAGGTGAGCCGGGTGAGGCAGGGCGCCCTGCCTCACCCGAGCACGAACGGCAGTCGTGCGGCCAGCTCGCCCAGCGCCTCGCGCTCGGCGTCCGAGGGGGCGCGGCGGCCGGTCGCCACCAGCAGCACGTCCTCGTCCGAGAACGACGCGGGGAACGCCGTCCCGGCGATCTTCTCCAGCATCTCCCGCGTCCGCGCCAGGCCCTCGGGAGGCGGCGAAGCAGCCGAAGGCACGTGCGCCACCAGGTCGAGGTGGTGCAGCGTCCACTCCAGCACGTACGCCGACAGGTAGTCGCCCGCCGTCAGCACCATGTCCTGCGTCGACACCCGCGTGCCCGGGTCCGCCAGGCCGGCCGCCCGGCCCGCCGCCGCGCCCACGTCGTCCAGGTGGAACTTCAGCAGCGCCGGGTCCTCGTACGCCGCCGCGAGGCGGACGATCAGCGCGTCCAGCGGGTCGTCGCCCGACGGGAGGGTGTCCGCCACGGCCCAGTACGTGATCGCGTCGTGCGTCACCGCCGAGGAAGCCGGGGTGACCAGCGTGATCAGGACGTCCTGCGCGTCGATCACCAGGTGGCACGCCAGGTCCCGGATCAGCCACCCCCGGCAGCCCGACGGCTTCGCGAAGTCTTCGTCGGGAAGGGAAGCGACCGCGGCGCGCAACGCCGCCCACGTGCGCGAGAAGAGATCCACGCCGGCGAAGCTAGCAGGGTCAGAGCCGCAGCTGCAGCTGAGTGAGGATGCGCTGCGCCGGGTCCGCGAAGTCCACTCCGGACACTTCGGCGGCGCGGCGGACGCGGTAGCGCACCGTGTTGGGGTGGATGTTGAGGACCCGGGCCGCCGCTCGGACGTCGCCGAACGCGTCCAGCCACGCCAGGACCGCCGGGACGAGGATGCCGCCGTGCTCGGTGTCGTGCTCCACCAGCGACGTCAGCCGCGGGTCGCGGATGCGGGGCTGGCCGCCCAGGAACGCGAGCACCTCCGACAGCAGTACCTCGGCGCGGACGTCGGCCAGCGAGGCGACGTCGGCCGGCCAGTGCCCGCGCGCCATCGCCGCCAGGACGCGATCGGCGTCGCCGCGGGACGCCGCCGCGGCCGACAACCGCGGCACCACACCGCCGAGCGCCGCCCGCACCGGGACGTCCAGGTGCCGTCGCGCGGTGCCGACGATCTCCTTCGCCAGGGCCAGCACCGCCGCGTCCGAGTGCTCGGGCAGGTCGGGCAGCAGCGCGTAGACGCGGCCGCCGATCACGCTCACCAGCGCGCTGCGCCGGTAGGCCGCCGTGTGGACGGCGATCAGGTGCACCAGCTCGGCGCGTCGCAGCTGCCGGTTGTCCGAGCGCTCCAGCGAAAACGCCAGCACCTGCGCGGGCCGGGCCGGGTCCGCGCCGATGTCGTCGGCGACGGACTCCGCGTCCAGCCGGCCTTCCAGCAGGCTCGCGAGCAGGTCCTCCCGCAGCCGTAGCTCCGGGCTGGGCAGCGTCCGGGCGCGGATCAGCTGCGGCGCGAGGGTGCGGCTGGCCCCGAGCAGGGCCGTCTCGGCGCGTTCGGTGAGCGGCTGGGCGCCCTCCTGGACCCAGATCGTGCCGAGCGGCTGCTTGCCCGCGTGGATGCCCGCCGCGATGCGCCGCCGGATGCCCAGCTCCGGTCGCTCGTCGATCCGGACGATTCCCTCGCCGGCGCGAAGCCGCTGGTAGACGCCCCATTCGCGCAACATCGCGAGATAGCGTTCCGGGCCTTCGCGGCCGAGGATCGACAGCCGCCGCAGCTCGTCGACCTCGTCGCCGGCGCGGGAGTAGGCGAGCACGCGGTTCGCCGTGTCCTCGATGCTCACCAGGCCGCCGGTGAGCGTCGCGATCGTCTGGGCCAGGGCGAACAGGTCGCCGAGGACCTCGCCGCTGGCCGCCTCGCCGCCCGCACGTGCGGCCTCGACGACCCCACGGGCCAGCGACTCCACCTGCTCCCAGCGCGCCTCGGCGCCGACGGTGAGCAGCGCGACGCCCGCGTCGGCGGCGACGTCGGCGCCCGTCGCGCCCTTGACCGCCACCGCGGCCGCCCCGCCGCGCCCGGCCGCGCGGATCGCGGGCGCCGCCGCCCGGCCGCGCGCACCGATCACCAGCACCAGGTCGCCCGGCCCGGCTTCCAGCGGGTCTTCGGGGTCGAGGATGACGACGTCGGTGACCGGGACGCCCAGCCCGTGAGGCGCGACGACGACCTCGACCAGCGGTTCGCCGAGGGTCGCCAGCACGTGCCGCAACGACGTCTCGGTACTCACTTCGACGCTGGCCGATCGGACAAGATCATACGAGCGATTTTAGCCGCTCGAACAAGCCGCCACCGCGTGTCCGGAGTTACCGTTCGGGGCATCCAGACGTACAGGAAAGGCAGAGGAGCCGCCGTGGACGCCGTGACCCAGACCCCCGCCCCGAAGAACGAGCCGGTGCTCACGTACGCGCCGGGCAGCGCTGAGCGCGCGGAGCTCGAGGGTGCGCTCAAGCGGCTGGGCCAGGCGGAACCGATCGACCTGACCGTCACCGTCGGCGGCGAGCAGCGTCCCGGCGGCGGCGAGAAGATCGACGTCGTCCAGCCGCACAACCACAAGCACGTGCTGGGCACCATCCACAGCGCCACCCAGCAGGACACGACCGACGCGATCGCGGCCGCCGCGAAGGCCGCGCCGGAGTGGCGCGCGCTGTCCTACGACGACCGCGCCGCGATCCTCCTGCGCGCGGCCGACCTGCTGACCGGCCCGTGGCGCGCCACCCTGAACGCCGCCACCATGCTGGGCCAGTCGAAGACCGCGACCCAAGCCGAGATCGACGCCGCCTGCGAGCTCGCCGACTTCTGGCGCTTCAACGTCGAGTTCGGCCGCCGCGTCCTCACCGAGCAGCCGATCAGCTCGCCCGGCGTGTGGAACCGCCTGGAGCACCGCCCGCTCGAGGGCTTCGTCTACGCGATCACGCCGTTCAACTTCACCGCGATCGCCGGCAACCTGCCGACCGCGCCCGCGCTGATGGGCAACACGGTGCTGTGGAAGCCGTCGCCGACGCAGTCGTTCGCCGCGCACCTGACCATGCGGCTGCTCGAAGAGGCCGGCATGCCGCCGGGTGTCATCAACCTGCTGCCGGGCGACGGCAAGGCCGTCTCCGAGGTCGCCCTGACCCACCGCGACCTGGCCGGCATCCACTTCACCGGCTCGACCCCGACGTTCCAGCACCTGTGGAGCACGGTCGGCGCGAACATCGCGGGCTACCGCGGCTACCCGCGCCTCGTCGGCGAGACCGGCGGCAAGGACTTCGTGCTCGCGCACCCGTCCGCCGACGTCGACGTGCTGCGCACCGCGCTGGTCCGCGGCGCCTTCGAGTACCAGGGCCAGAAGTGCTCCGCCGCTTCGCGTGCGTACGTCCCGCGCAGCCTGTGGAACCAGCTGAAGGACGGCCTGGTCTCCGAGACCGAGGCGCTGTCCTACGGCGACGTCACCGACCTGTCGCACTTCGGCGGCGCGGTGATCGACGCTCGCGCGTTCGCCAAGCACACGGCGCTGTTCGACAGCGTGCGTGACGACGCTTCGGTCGAGGTTCTCACCGGTGGCACGGCCGACGACAGCGTCGGGTACTTCGTCAAGCCGACGATCCTCGTGTCGGACAACCCGAAGCACGAGATCTTCTCGACCGAGTACTTCGGCCCGATCCTGTCGGTTCACGTCTACGAGGACGGCGACTTCGACGCCGTGCTGAAGCTGGTCGACGAGACCGCCGCGTACGCGCTGACCGGCGCGATCATCGCCAACGACCGCACGGCCGTGGCGAAGGCGTCCGAGGCGCTGCGGTTCGCCGCGGGCAACTTCTACGTCAACGACAAGCCGACCGGTGCCGTCGTCGGCCAGCAGCCGTTCGGCGGCGCGCGGGCCTCGGGCACCAACGACAAGGCGGGCTCGATCTTCAACCTGCAGCGCTGGACGAGTCCGCGCTCGATCAAGGAGACCTTCGTGCCGCCGACCTCCGTGCGCTACCCGCACCAGGGCTGAGAGGGAGACCGTCATGTTGCGTGCCCCGCTGCTCGCCGCCGCCCGCTCTCGGAAGATCCGGGCGCTCGTCGAAGCCGTGCCCGCCACGCGGTCCGTGGTGCGCCGGTTCGTGGCCGGGTCCGAGACCGCCGACGCCGTCCGCGTGGCCGGGGAACTGGCCGCGGACGGCCGGCGGATCACTCTCGACCACCTGGGCGAGGACACCACCGACGCCGCGCAGGCCGCGTCCACGGTCGCGGCGTATGAAGCCGTGCTGTCGGCCCTGGCTTCGGAAGGGCTGGCCGAGGGTGCCGACGTCTCGGTGAAGCTGTCGGCGGTGGGGCAGTTCCTGCCGTCGAACGGCGAGGACGTCGCGCTGGAGAACGCGCGGAAGATCTGCGCGGCGGCCGAAGCGGTCGGGGCCACCGTGACGCTCGACATGGAGGACCACACCACCACGGACTCGACGCTCGGCATCCTGCGCGAGCTGCGCGGCGAGTACCCGTGGGTCAGCGCGGTGCTGCAGGCCTACCTGCGGCGCACCGAGCAGGACTGCCGGGAGCTGTCCGGGCCGGGGTCGCGCGTGCGGCTGTGCAAGGGCGCGTACGCCGAGCCGGAGTCGGTCGCGTTCGCGGAGAAGTCCGAAGTGGACAAGTCCTACGTCCGCTGCCTGCGCGTCCTGATGGCCGGGCAGGGCTACCCGATGGTCGCCTCGCACGACCCGCGGATGATCGAGATCGCCGCCACGCTGGCGGTCGAGAACGAGCGCCGGGACGACGACCACGAGTTCCAGATGCTCTACGGCATCCGGCCGGAGGAGCAGGCGCGGATCGCGGCTTCGGGCTCGCGCATGCGCGTCTACGTGCCCTACGGCGACGAGTGGTACGGCTACTTCATGCGCCGGCTGGCCGAGCGCCCGGCGAACCTGGCGTTCTTCCTGCGCGGGCTCGCGACGAAGTCCTGAAACACCGTGAAGGCCACCTTCGGGAACTTGAAGTTCCTGAAGGTAGCCTTCACGGCTGTGGTGGTGGTCAGGCCTGTTCGGCCTCGGCTTCGGCGGCCTTGCGCTTGACCTCGTCCATGTCGACGTCGCGGGCCTGCTTGATGAGCTCTTCCAGAGCCGGCTCGGGCAGGGCGCCGGGCTGGGCGTAGATCAGCGTCTTGTCGCGGATGATGGCCAGCGTCGGGATGGAGCGGACGTCGAAGGCGGCGGCGAGCTGCTGCTGCGCTTCGGTGTCGACGCTCGCGAACACGAGGTCGTCGTGCTTCTCGGAGGCCTTCTCGTAGACCGGCGCGAACTGGCGGCACGGCCCGCACCAGCTCGCCCAGAAGTCGATCAGGACGAACTCGTTGTCGTTTACCGTCTGGTCGAAGTTCTCGGCAGTCAGCTCAACGGTGCTCATGCCCTGGTCAACGAAGCGGGCGCGGCGGGAATTCCCGGGGCCGGGGTAGCGTCTTCCCGAGCGCAACCCGTACGAGGAGGAACACGATGGCCGACGGCGAAATCCTGGGCCGGATCGACGAACTGATCGCGGAGGAGCACGAGCTCCGGTCGCGCTCGGTCGGCGTGGGGCTGGGCGGCGGCGACAAGGATCGCCTCACCGCGGTCGAGCAGCAGCTCGACCAGTGCTGGGACCTGCTCCGGCAGCGGCGCGCGAAGACGGAGTTCCACGAGAACCCGGACGAGGCCGCGGCCCGCCCGGTCTCCGAGGTGGAGTCCTACCGCCAGTAACCCGTCACTCGCGTGATCGGGCACGTGACTCGCGTGATTGAAGCCGGAACTCGCGAGTCACGGCTCCGATCACGCGAGTTCCGTCTCTGATCACGCGAGTTACGGCCCGGATCACGCGGGTTACGGGGTCAGGCTGGGCAGAGGGTGCCGTCGGCGGGGATCTTGCCGTCGATCAGGAACGCGCGGGCCGCGTCCGTGACGCACGGGGACGCGCCCACCGCGCCGTGGCCCGCGCCCTGCCACGTGATCGTCACCGCCGAGGGCATCTGGTCGGCCGCGCGGGTGCTGCCCACCTGGGGCGTCACCGGGTCGGCCGCGGTGGCCGTGACCAGGATCGGCGGCGCGCCGGTCGCCCCCGCCGCCGGCAGCGGCTCGGTCCGCACCGGCCACGGCCCGCACCAGGCCAGCTGCTGGGCGACGACCGCGCCGAACTGCGGGTACTTCGCCCGCATCCCGGCCGCGACCTGGTCGAGCTGGTCGGCCGAGAGCCGGGTCTGGCTGTCGTTGCAGTGGGTCGCGATCGTGACGTCGAGCCGCGACGGCTGGGCGCGCGAGTCGTGCAGCGCCGGCGCGGCGAAGGCCGCCAGCGGCCGGATGTTCCCCGACCGCGCCGCCGCGATCGCGTCGGCCAGCTCCGGCCACCGCGAGCGCTGCGCCAGTCCCGAGTAGACGGCGAACATCGCCACCCCCGGCCCGAACGCGACGCCGTCGTCGGTCAACGGCGCGATGTTCTGCCGCAGCTGATCGGTGAGCCCGGCCAGCGCCGCCTTCGGGTCGCCGAGGGTGCACTTGCGCGCGGCGCAGTCCGTGGCGAAGGCGTCCAGCGTGGACTGGGCGCCGGCGGCGACCGCGTCGAGCACCGCGGCGGTGTCCGGGCCCGGGTCGGGGACGCCGTCGAGCACCATCCGGCCGACCTGGCCGGGGAAGCGCACCGCGTACTGCGCGAGGACCCTCGAGCCGTCGCCTCGCCCGAGCGCGTCGAGCCGTTCCATGCCCAGCTGCTTGCGCAGCTCGTCGAGGTCGCCGGCCGTGCGCCAACTGTCCAGCGCGGTCTGGGAGTCGTCCAGCTCGATCGCGCACTGCTGCCCGGCCTTGCGCGCGGCGTCCAGCACGTCCTGCAGGTCGCCCTGCGCCGGGTCCGCGTCGATCAGGTCGTGCCGGATGTCGTCGGGCACGCACTGGGCGGGGCCCGAGAGCCCGGTGCCGCGCCGGTCGAGGCCGATCAGCGAGAACTTCTCCAGGAACGCCGGCGGCAGCGTCGCCGCGAGCCGCGCGGCGTAGACCGTGCCCGGTTCGCCGTCGACGTCGTTGACGACGACCAGCGGCACCGGGCCGGACCCGACCTTCAGCGCCAGCAGCCGCACCACCGAACGCCGGGCCTCGCCGGGCGCGTCGAGCGGCGCGGTGACCCGGGCGCAGGTGAAGTGCAGGGTGTCCGGGACGCCGGGGGTGCCGATCCGCTGCCGGGTGTCGTCGTCGCAGTCGGCCCACCGCAGCGACGGCGACTGCGGTTCGCCCAGCGGCGGCAGCGGCACCGCGGGCGTGCCCGTCGGCGAGGCGGCCGTCGTCTTCCCGTCGTTCTCGACCAGCGCCGGGCGGACCGACGGCCCGGCGGCGCAGCCCGCGGCGGAACCCAGGGCGAGCAGCGCGACCAGGAGACGGGAACGGCGGCGCACGGGCGAGGTCCTCACGTAGATCACAGGCAGGGCGGTGTTGCTTCGAAAGCAGGGCCGAGCTTCGCACGGCCGGTGTGGGACGAGGGTTAGCGGGTCCGCACCACCTGGCCGCGGAACACGGCGTCGAGGTCGTACCGGGCGGGCTCCTCCAGCTGGCCGTAGTCGCACGACGCGGGCTCGCGGTCCGGGCGCCACCGGACGAACCGCGCGTTGTGCCGGAACCGCGACGGCATCCCGCCTTCGGTGTTCTCGTAGGCCGCCTCGACGACGCGCTCGGGCCGCAGCGGCACCCACTCGTGCTCGGTGGCGCGCCAGCGGGTGATGCCGCCGGGGATCCGCTGGGCCTCGCCGGTGGCCTTGCCGCCCCAGGGGTGCTCCTCGCCGTCGGTGACCAGCGGCGCGAGTTCTTCGGCGAGTTCGCGACGGCGTTCCTTGGGGAACGACCCGATGGTGCCGACGTGGTGCAGCACGCCGGCGTCGTCGAACAGGCCCAGGAGAAAGCTGCCGACGAGTTCGCCGGGGCCGCCGTCGACGTGCCAGCGCAGCCCGGCCAGGACGCAGTCGGCGGTGCGCAGGTGCTTGTACTTGTGCAGGACGCGCTTGCCCGGCGTGTACGGCTCGTCCAGGGGCTTGCCGATGACGCCGTCGAGGCCCGCGCCCTCGAACAGCTCGAACCAGTGCCGCGCGGTGGCGGGGTCGGTCGTGGCCGGGGTGAGCGCGAACCGGTCGCCGGCCAGCTCGACGAGCCGTTCGCGGCGGGCGGACGTCGGCTCGTCCAGCAGGGACTCGTCGTCGAGCGCGAGGACGTCGAAGGCGACGAACTCGGCGGGCTGCTCGGCGGCCAAGAGTGTGATGCGGCTTTCGGCGGGGTGGATCCGCTCGGTGAGCGCGTCGAAATTGAGCCGCCCGCCGCGCGCGACGACGAGCTCGCCGTCCAGCACGACCCGCGGTGGCAGGATCTCCAGCAGCCGCGCGACCGCCTCCGGGAAGTACCGGTTGAGCGGCTTTTCCGCGCGGGACTGCAGGTACAGCTCGTCGCCGTCCTTGAAGACGATGCAGCGGAAGCCGTCCCACTTCGGCTCGAACAGCAGGCCCCCGGAGTCCGGGATGGCCTTCGCGGGCTTGGCGAGCATCGGCTTCAGCGGCGGCTGCAGCGGTAGGGGCATGCCCGCATTCTGCGGAAAGTCGCCGCTCAGCGCACGCGTTTCGCCGCGCTCGTGTCGAGTTCCAGGCGGACGGCCGTGGGGAGGACGTCGAGGCCGAGCGACTCCCGCGCCCTGGTCAGGACGCGCGTGTCCAGCTCCGTCCAGACGCTTCTGAGGTCGGTTCCCTCGTTCAGCCACAGGGTGACGCGCAAGGCGGGAGACGTCCGCGAGCCGACCGCGCGGACCCGGGCCCGGCTCACGCCGTCGAGCTGTTCCGCGTCGGCCTGGACGGCGCCGGAGATCGCGGCGGCGGTGACGACGAGCTCCGCGCCCTCGGTCCGGTCGAGGTCCACGTCGGGCCGCGGTTCCGGGCGCAGCGAACGCAGCGTCCCCCGCAGGCCGAGCACCAGGAGCAGGACGCCGAGCACGATCGCGACGATCCGGGCGGGCGTGGCGTGGCCGCCGAGCCAGTCGAGGGCCATCGGGTCGAGCAGCGGCCGGCGGCCGCGGAACTCGCCGAGCAGGCCGAAGCCGACCACGAGGGCGAGCGCCCCGCCGGCCAGGGCCAGCAGCCCGACGAGGAACGCCCAGGTGCGTTCGCCCGTGTACGACCGGGAGAGCGCCTTCGCGGCGACAGATTTGCTCATCGGCGGTCCTTGGGGGAGTCGACCACGACGGACACCTTCGGCCGCCGCACGAGCGGGACGTCGTCGAGCAGCGCGGACACCGTCGCCAGCAGCCGAGGCCGCAGCTCGCCCTCGGTTTCGAGGGTGCTCTTCGCGCGGACGCGGACGCGGCGGGCGCTCGCGGTGACCGTCGCGCCGGCGACGTTGTCCTGGGCGCGCACGGTGAGCCCGACCAGCCGGGCCAGCGAGCGCGGCGACGTCGAGACGCTCACCTCGTCGGCCGGGTCGGTGAGCCGGATCGCGCGGTTCCCGGCGCCCAGGGCGCACAGCAGCAGGACGAGGCCGGCGGCGGCGAGCACGCCGGCGCCGACGCGCACCGCGTAGGCGTCCCAGCCCAGCGACGCGAGCTCGGCCTGCCAGCGCGGCCACGGCACCAGCAGCGGGCCCGATTCCGGGCGCCACCAGTGCCAGCCGACTTCGAGCGCGAGCAGCGCCCCGGCGGCCGCGACGGTCAGGGCGAGCAGCGTGGACAGGAGGCGGACGAGCGGACGCACGGCTACCGCACCCTCGGCGGCACGTCCGGCAGGAGCGCCGACACCGTCACGGCCAGGGTGCGCACGTGGTAGCCGGTGAGCAGCTCGACCTCCTCGGTGACCTTCTCGCGCACGACGCCGACGACGGTGCGCACCGGCGCCGGGTACTGCAGAGCGAGGTCGAGGGCGAGGTCGACGTCGTTGTCGAGGCCGCCGACCTTCGCCTTGGCGCCCTTCTCGGCGTCCCGGGAGGTCCCGGGCACCTGGTCGGCGGCGTGCTGGGCGACCTTGCGCACCACGGCGTGCCCGACGGTGAGGGTGCCGCGCTCGGCCGGTTCGGCGAGGTCGCGCGGCACGTCCAGGACGCGGCTCACTTGTCGCGGCCCTTGCCGAAGAGCTCGCCGAGGTCGAGCTCGCCGTCGAGGACCCGGCCGGCGACCAGGCCGATGATGCCGACGGCCAGGGTCACCAGGAACGCGGTGAACCCCTGGGACGCGGCGAGGCCGAGGATCAGCCCGGCCAGGAGCCCGGTCTGCGTTGCGTTCACATGTCCTCCTTGGACGGTCCTTGCTGGGAGCGGGTGCGGGTCACCGCACCCGGGGCGGACGACGGCGGAAGCGGGCCACCATCGCGGCGATCCCGCGGCGCCGGGCGACGAAGCTCATCGAGCGTCGTAGCGCGAACTGTCCACTTCGGACTCGACGACGGCCGGTTCCCCGGCCCGGAAGCGGGCCAGCCCGGCCGCGAACTGCGCCGGGTCACCGCCCACGTCCGGGTGGTGCGCGCGCACGAACGCGCGGAAGGCCGCCCGGCTCGCCGCGTCGCCCGCGTCGCGCCCGGTCATTCCACCCGCGTCGATTCGATTTCTTCCTCGCCCGGCAGGTGGATGTCGTTGACGGCGATGTTGACCTCGATCACCTCGAGGCCGGTGATCTGCTCGACCGCGGTGATCACGTTGCGCCGCACCGCGCGGGCGACGTCGGCGATGCGCGCGCCGTACTCCACGACGACGTCGAGGTCGATCGCCGTCTGCTTCTCGCCGACCTCCACCGCGACGCCGGCGGTCGTGACCGTGCCGGAGCCGGGGATGCGTTCGCGCAGGGCGCCGAGTGCGCGGGACACCCCGCCGCCGCCCAGGGCGTGCACCCCGGCGACCTCGCGGGTCGCCAGGCCGGCCACCTTCTGCACGACCACCGACGAGATCGTGGTGCGGCCGGCGGCGCCCTCTTCGTTGAGCGGGGTGACCGTGCCGGGGCTTTCGGTCCGTTCCGGGTACATGCGTGCGGGCTCCTCTCGCGGCGGTGTCTCGCCCGTACGATGCCCGCGAGCGCGCAAACCTCACGCAAGGTCCCCCGAACGGGGGAACGCCTAGCCGGGGTGGACGTCCACGACGTGCACGTTCACCGTCGTGGCCACCCCGAGCTGACGAGACAGCTCCGCGGTGATCTCCTCCCGCAGCGCCTCGGCGGCCGCGTCGGCGGCGACGCCGAACCGGACCGACACGAGCACCTGCACGGCGTCGTCCTCGACCGCGACGGCCGACACCCGCACCCCGTCGGGCGCCCGCTCGGCTGCGATGGCCGAGGCCAGCCGCGCGACGACGTTTTCGGTGACGCGCAGGCTGCCCGCCTCGCCGGGCACCTCGACGGCCGTCCGGCGGCCGCGCGCGACGGCCCGCAGCACGCGTTCGACCAGGCCGGGCGGGGTCGGCACCCGGCGCCGGGCAGCCGCGCGCACGGCGTCCCAGCGGGGGTCCCGCTCGGGGTCGGAAAGCTCGGCCATCACCGCTCCCTCAACTCGGCGAGCAGCGCCACCCTGGCCCGGTGCAGCCGCGAGCGCAAGGCGCCGACGTTCACGTCGAGCACTTCGGCGACTTCTTCGTAGCTCAGGCCCTCCAGTTCGCGCAGCACGAGCGGCACCCGCTGCGACACCTCCAGCCTGCCGATCGCGCGCAGCACCGCGTCGACCTCTTCGGCCCGCACGACGCGGCCTTCGGGGCCCGGATCGGCCCCGGCGAGCAGCGCACTGTCCAGAGTGGACTGACCGTCGGGTTCCGGCGCGTCGAGCGAGATCGTGGGCCGGCGCCGCCGCAGCAGCGCGAGCGCGCTGTTGGTGACCACGCGGTAGAGCCAGGTCGACACCGCGGACTCGTTCCGGAAGGAGCCGAGGGAGCGCCACGCGGCGAGCCACGAGTCCTGTACGACGTCCTCGGCCTCGGCGGCGCTGCCGGTGATCCGCAGCGCGACGCGGTACATCCGCGGGGTGTGCTGCCGCACGAGCGCGCCGAACGCCGCGTCGTCGCCGGCCGCGGCCCGGGCGAGGAGGCCGGCGTCGTCGCTCACCCGGCGTCCCGGCGGTAGCGCAGGAACGTGAAGCCATCCTCGACCAGGATCGACGCCAGCGCGAGCCGGCGCGGCACGGCCACCGGTCCCGCGGCGATCCGGGCCGCCGGACCGGCCACGAGCAGCGGCGCGACGGTCAGGCACAGCTGGTCGACGAGGTCGTCCGCGACGAGCCGGCCGAACAGCCGCGGGCCGCCCTCGCAGGCGACGCGACGCAGCCCGCGCGCGGCCAGCAGATCGAGTGCGTGACGGACGTCGACGTCGTCGGTGCCCGCCCGCAGGATCTCCGCCCCGGCGGCTTCGAGGGCGCCGGTAGGAGCGGCTTCGGTGGTCACCACGATCGGGGGAACGACGGTCTCGGTGAACAGCCGCGACGCCGGGTCGAGGTCCGCGGTGCGCGTCACGACGGCGATCGGCGGGACGCTCTCGAAGCCGAGCCGGCGACGGCGCTCCAGCCGCTTCGGACCCGCGACGACGCCGCGGTAGTCCTCCGCGCGAGCGGTGCCGGCGCCGACCAGGACGACGTCGGCGAGGTCGCGCCCGAGCAGGAAGACCCGCCGGTCGGCGGCGTGCGACAGGCCCGCCGACGTCGTGTCGACCTCGACGGCGCCGTCGGCCGAAGCGACGAAGTTCACCTGCACCCACGGCCGGTCGAGGTCCGCCGGGTAGGCGTAGATCTCTTCCAGGTCCGCCCCGGTCAGCTCGCCCGTCGAAGAGGGCCACACGCTCCGCACCAGACAATCCCAGCACGGGCGTGAACTGCGTCTCGACCGGGGGACAGGCCCGCTGACCGGCACCCGCTGCGCGGATAGGCTCTGCGACCATGGCCGCGCACCTCACCGACCGCCGTCCCGAGCTGTCCGCCGACGAGCTGATCGGTGCGCTGGTGCCCCCGCCGCGCTTCGACGCCGTGCGGTTCGAGACGTACCTCCCGAACCCGGACGAGCCGAGCCAGGCCGCCGCGGTCGAGGCCTGCTCGGCGTTCGCCGCCAAGATCGGCCCGCGCAAGGAGAAGAAGCGCTTCAAGCTCTTTGGCGGTTCCCCGGAGCCGGCCGGGCCGATGGGGCTCTACCTCGACGGCGGCTTCGGCGTCGGCAAGACCCACCTGCTCGCCTCGGCCTGGCACGCGGCGCCCTCGCCCAAGGCGTACGGCACATTCGTGGAACTGACCCACCTGGTCGGCGCGCTGGGCTTCGCCGAGGCCGTGCGGCGGCTTTCGGAGCACCGGATCCTGGCCATCGACGAGTTCGAGCTGGACGACCCGGGCGACACCACGCTGGTCACGCGGCTGCTGCAGGAACTGATGGACGCCGGCGTGTACATCGCCGCGACGTCGAACACGCTGCCGGAGAAGCTCGGCGAAGGCCGGTTCGCCGCCGAGGACTTCCTGCGCGAGATCCAGACGCTGTCGGCCCGGTTCGGCGTGGTGCGCGTCGACGGCCCGGACTACCGCCACCGCGGCCTGCCGGACGCGCCGCCACCGGTCACGCCGGACGTCCTCGAGGAGTCCGTCGCCGCGCACGAGGGGTCCACTGTGGACGATTTCGACGCGTTGTGCGCGCACCTGGCCGAGCTGCACCCGTCGCGCTACGGGCGGCTGCTCGACGGCGTCACCCGAGTGCACCTGCGCGGCGTCCACCCGGCGCCGGACCAGAACGTCGCGTTGCGGCTGGTCGCGTTCGCCGACCGGCTCTACGACCGGGCCATCCCGGTCGTCGTCTCCGGCGAGCCGCTGCCGGCGCTGTTCACCGAAGAGATGGTGAACGGCGGCTACCGCAAGAAGTACCTGCGCGCGGTCAGCCGGTTGACGGCGCTGGCACGCGACGCGGCACCGGCCACGTGAGCAGCACGACGGCGACCGCGAACAGCGTCCCGCCGACGACGTCGGTGAGGTAGTGGTAGCCCATGCCGACCAGCCCGGCCGTGGCGGCGAGCAGCGCCAGCGCGGCGAGCACGGCGACGACCGCTTTGCGCGTGACGAGGACGAGCACGGTCAGCACCGCGACCAGGCTCACCGTGTGCCCGCTCGGGTAGACCAAGGTGTCGTTCTTCCACCGGTCGTAGAGCGGTTTCAGCAGCCAGCTCGTCAGCAGGATCGCCAGCAGCGGCGCGCCGAGCGCGAACGCGGCGTCGGTCCGCCGCCCGGCGCGCAGGCACAGGACGACGGCGAGCACGCCGAGGGCGATCACGACGTACGGCTCGGTCGGGAGGACGAGCGCCCGCAGCACGCCGGGGCTCAGGTGCGCGATCCAGCCGGCGACCGTCGCGTCCACGGTGCCGGGGGTGGTCCCGCCGGCGAACGGCAGTCCCAGCAGCACCGCGAGCAGCCCGCAGACCGCGGCCGGCACCCACATCGTCCTCACCCGCGCGAGGGTAGCCGTGACTCGGTGGGACGGCCGTCTGCCACGATGCGGGGAGGGAGGAACCGATGCGGATCACAGTGGCGGGGGCCGGGATCATCGGCCTGAGCTGCGCGTACCGGCTGGCCGGTGCGGGACACGAGGTCAAGGTCGTCGCGGCGGCTCCGCCGGGGGAGACGACGTCGGCGACCGCGGGCGGGGTGCTGTACCCGCCGGTGCGCCGCCCGGACAAGCGGATCGTGCGCTGGACCGCCGAGACCTTGGCGGTGCTGCGCGCGCAGGAGGCGCCCGGAGTGCGCTTCCGCCGCGGCCGGGTCCTGCTGGCGCCGGGGGAGCCGGAGCCGCAGTGGCTGCCGGCGATGATCGACCCGGTCCGGGACGGTGACCGGCTGGTGTTCACGACGGCCGTGGTCGACACGCCGGTGTACCTGGACTGGCTGCTCGCGCAGGTGGTGTCGCAGGGCGTGCGCGTCGAGTACCGGTCGTTGACGTCGCTGGCGGGTCTCGGCCCGGTGGTCAACGCGGCGGGCCTGGGCGCGGGGGTTTTGGCGGGCGACGGGTCGATGGTCCCGATCGGTGGGCAGGTCGTGCACCTGAGCGACCCGGGCCTGACGGAGTTCGTGGTCGACGAGACGGGCCCGGGCGTCACGTACGTCATCCCGCAGGGCGGCCACGTGGTCTGCGGCGGCACGGAGGAGCCCGGCCGCGGCGACGTCGAGCCGAACCCCGGCGTGACGGCGGACATCGTGCGCCGCTGCCGCGAGCTGGTCCCGGCTTTGGCGGGGGCGGAGGTGCTGCGGTCGCTGGTGGGCCTGCGCCCGTTCCGGCCGGTGGTGCGGCTGGAGCGGGTGGGGGAGGTCGTGCACTGCTACGGCCACGGCGGCTCGGGGATCACGCTGGCCTGGGGCTGCGCGGCGGACGTCGCCGACCTCATGAGTGCCTCAAGTCGCTGAGAAGGCGGCGTGGTCGGCCTCCGTCCGGTCGGCGTAGCGCACGGCGTACGCGCCCATCGCCTCGTCCAGTTCGGAGTCGTCGGCGAAGTAGCCCGCGAGGAGCTTCGGGTGCAGCGACCGCGTGTGGGCGCGGGCGAGCAGGGCGCCGGCCAGCCGGCCGTAGTCGTCGAGGTGGTCCTTCTCCAGCGCCGCCGGGTCGATGTCGCCCTTGAGGTTCCGGAACTGGCGGACGATGTACGGGACGCCGTCGATCGTGGTCCAGCCGAGCAGGACGTCGGTTTCGGCCTGCACGAGCCGGGCGCCGTCGACGATCCGGCGTCCTTCGTGCTCGGCTTCCGGCAGGTCCAGGAATGGCGCGAGCGCGGGCTTTTGCGCCTGCTTCACCTGCAGCACCAGGTCTTCGTCGTCGTTGCCGTGCAGCAGGGCGACGTAGCTGCGCAAGCCCACGCTGCCGGTACCGACCACGCGGAAGGCGACGTCGGCGACGCGGTACCGCGCGATCAACGTCCGCCGGGACTCGCGCAGGGTGTCCACATAGGACACCAGTCCGGCGGCGACGGCTTCGGCGGTCCGCTCGTCGACGTGCGTCAGCACCGGCGGGTCCTCGACGAACCGGTGGCGCGCCAGGCCGGTCTCGTGGTCGTCGACGCGCTCGGTCCACTTCGCGGAGACCTTCGCGCTGTCGTTCTTGCGGGCCTTCTCGGCGGCGTCGGCGAAGTCGTCGATCAGCTCGTCCGCACGCGCCTTGGACAGCACCGAGGAGTCCGGCAGGGCGTTCCAGCTGCGCAGGAACGGCAGGTCGGCGAGCGCGCGGATGGTGCGGCGGTAGGACTTCACGGCGTCTTCGGCGGCTTCGCGGCAGCCGGACTCGCCGATACCGCCCTCGCGGCCGGCCAGCACGAGGCTGGCCGCGAGCCGCTTGAGGTCCCACTCCCACGGGCCCGGGACGGTCTCGTCGAAGTCGTTGATGTCCATCACGATCTTGCCTTCGGGGGTGCCGTAGAGCCCGAAGTTGGCGGCGTGGGCGTCGCCGCAGAGCTGCGCGGTGACCCCGGAGGACGGCGTGCCGGCGAGGTCGGCGCCCATCAGCCCGGCGGCGCCGCGGAAGAAGGTGAACGGCGAGGCGAGCATGCGTTCGCGGCGGAGTTCGGTCAGCTCCGGGAGGCGTCCGGCGTTGCTGGCGTCGAAGTACTGCTGGGGCGTCGGCCGGTCTTCACCGGCGGCTTCGTGGTCGTGCACCGCGGCGGGAGTCTTGTCCCGGAGCCGCTTCCCCCGGTCGTACAGCTCGGCCGGCGTGACGCTGTCGGCGCCGACCAGCGGCCGCTCCAC
Source organism: Amycolatopsis sp. NPDC051371 (assembly GCF_040682155.1). Taxonomy (NCBI): domain Bacteria; kingdom Bacillati; phylum Actinomycetota; class Actinomycetes; order Pseudonocardiales; family Pseudonocardiaceae; genus Amycolatopsis; species Amycolatopsis sp. NPDC051371. Next base: position 83,364 of record NZ_JBFBAG010000014.1, on the reverse strand, counting down.
CCAATCCCCTGTTCCCATACCGGGCACAACGTCCGAAGGGGACGATCTGCTCCCGGCCGGGAAGTTGTGCTCCGGATGCCGCCGGGGTGGGAGGCTCACCCGGCGGCATCCGGTGGTTTCAGGGGCGGATGACCTCGGCGATCGCGTCGATGCCGCGGTCCAGCTCCTCGCGGGTGATCACCAGCGGCGGCGCCACCCGCAGCGTGCGCTCGTGCGTCTCCTTGCACAGCACGCCCCGCGTCGCCAGCGCCTCGGACGCCTCGCGGCCCGACGGCCCGCCCGGGGCGATGTCGATGCCCGCCCACAGGCCGCGCCCGCGGACCTCGGACAGCCCGTTGCCGATCAGCTCACCGAGCCGGGTCTGGAGGTGCGCGCCCAGCTCCGTGGACCGCCGCTGGAACTCGCCGGTGGCCAGCAGGCGGACCACCGCGCGCCCGACCGCGCAGGCCAGGGGGTTGCCGCCGAACGTCGAGCCGTGCTCGCCCGGCTTCAGCACGCCCAGCACGTCGCGGCGGCCGGCCACCGCCGACACCGGCAGGATGCCGCCGCCGAGGGCCTTGCCCAGCGTGTACACGTCCGCGCGGACGCCTTCGTGGTCCAGTGCCAGCACCGTGCCGGTGCGGGCCAGCCCCGACTGGATCTCGTCGGCGATCAGCAGTACGCCGTGCTCGTCGCACGCCGCGCGGACGTCGGCGAAGTAGCCCTCCGGCGGCACGATGACGCCGGCCTCGCCCTGCACCGGCTCCAGCAGCACGGCGGCCGTGCGCGGGGTGATCGCGTCGCGCAGCGCGGCGGCGTCGCCGTACTTCACCGTGACGAAGCCGGGCGTGAACGGGCCGAAGTCGGCGCGGGCGGTCTCGTCGGTCGAGAACGACACGATCGTGGTGGTCCGGCCGTGGAAATTTTCAGCCCCAACGATGATTTCGGCGGTACCGTCGGGCACGCCCTTGATCCGGTGCGCCCACTTGCGGGCGATCTTGACCGCGGACTCGACGGCTTCGGCGCCGGAGTTCATCGGCAGCACGAGCTCGGTGCCGGTCAGCTCGGCCAGCTCGCGGCAGAACAGGCCCAGCTGGTCGTGGTGGAACGCCCGCGAGGTCAGCGTGACGCGGCCGAGCTGCTCGACCGCGGCGGCGATCAGGTCCGGGTGGCGGTGGCCGAAGTTCAGCGCCGAGTACCCGGAGAGGAAGTCGAGGTAGGACCGGCCTTCGACGTCGGTCACCGTGGCGCCGGAAGCTTCGGCGATCACGACGGGCAGCGGGTGGTAGTTGTGCGTGCTCCACCGCTCGTCGAGCTCGATGTAGCTCGCGGCGGTGGGGGCGGCGGTCTCCCGGCCGGCGAACGTCGTCATACGTTCAGGTTAGAGGCAGAACACGCAGAATTCAGCCGGGAATCATTGCTTTCACCCGTTGTTCGTTGCGCAGTAGTCGTGTCGCACCCCCGAAACGATGCGTGGCCGTTGACGGACTCATCGGTAAGTCGTAACTTACGGTTCGTGGCGACTTACGGAAGCGACCAGCTGGCCGCGCTGGCCGACCCGTCGCGGCGCGCGATCGTCGAAGCGCTCCGCGCCGGGCCCCGCGCGGTCGGCGAGCTGGCCGCAGACCTGCCGATCAGCCGCCCGGCCGTCTCCCAGCACCTCAAGGTGCTCAAGGAGGCCGGCCTGGTCGCGGACCGGGCCGAGGGCACGAAGCGGCTGTACCGCCTCGAGCCCGACGGCATCGCCGCGGTGCGCGCCTACCTCGACCGGATGTGGTCGGACGCGCTGAGGTCCTTCGCCGACCTGGCGGAATCCACCGAAGAGGAGCAGTCATGACGATCGAGCCGATCCGCAAGACGATCACCGTCGCGTGCTCGCGCGAGCACGCGTTCAAGACCTACACCGAGGCCTTCGACAGCTGGTGGCCGCGCGAGCACCACATCGGCCGGGGCGACCTCGCCGAAGCCGTCCTGGAGCCGAAGCCGGGGGGGGCGCTGGTTCGAGCGGACCACCGACGGCTCGGAGTGCGACTGGGGCGAGGTGCTCGTCTGGGAGCCACCCGCCCGGGTGGTCCTGTCGTGGCGGATCGACGGCGACTGGAAGGTGGACCCGGATCCCGCGCACGCCAGCGAGATTGAGGTCAGATTCGTCGAAGAGGGGCCGAGATCGACGCGCGTCGAGCTGGAGCACCGCGCCTTCGAACGGCACGGCGCGACCGCGGCGAAGGTCCACGACGGCGTCTCCGGCGAAGGTGGACACGGCGAACTGCTGAAATTGTTCGCCGAGAAAGCCGCCGCCTGAGCGGGTAACTTCGCGGGATGGCGAAGAAGGACGACGGAAGCCGGGTCCGGGATGCGCTGCGCCTCGGCGCGGAGCTGCCGGACCCGGGCTCGGCCCCGGTGGGGCCCGGCAAGAAGCCCAAGGCGCTCGCCAAGCTCGACAGCGCGGGCGAGCGGCTGTCCGCGCTGCAGGAGGCGCTCTACGCCGAGGGCGTCGGCGGCGGGCAGCGCAGCGTCCTGCTCGTGCTGCAGGGCATGGACACCTCGGGCAAGGGCGGCACCGTCTCGCACGTGCTCGGCCTGGTCAACCCGATGGGCGTCCGCTACGCCGGGTTCAAGGCGCCCACGACGGCGGAGCGCCGGCACCACTACCTCTGGCGGATCCGGCGGCAGCTGCCGGTGGCGGGCCAGATCGGCGTGTTCGACCGCTCGCACTACGAGGACATCCTGGTCCCGCGGGTGTCCGGGCTGCTCAGCGCGAGCGAACGGCGCCGCCGCTACGGCGAGATCAACGCGTTCGAGAAGGAGCTGACCGACGCGGGCACGACCGTCGTCAAGGTCTTCCTGCACATCTCGCCGGAGGAGCAGCTCCGGCGGCTGAAGGCCCGCCTGGAGACGCCCGAGAAGCACTGGAAGTACAACCCGGGCGACCTCGAGGCACGCTCGCACTGGCCGGCCTACCAGGAGGCCTACGCCGACATCTTCAAGAAGACGTCGACCGGCCACGCTCCCTGGTACGTCGTGCCCGCCGACCACAAGTGGTACCGGAACTGGGCCGTCGCGGAGCTGCTGATCGAGACCCTCGCCGAGCTGAAGCCGCGGTTCCCGGAGCCGGGCTTCGACGTCGCCGCGGAGCTGAAGAAGCTGAAGGGTGTTGGCGTCCCGTCGTGACCGTCTGAAAGAGTGCGGACGTGACCGATGTCGACGACCTCCCGTTCCTCCGCAAGCAGGCCCGGACCCAGCGCTTCACCCTCGGCGCGCCCAAGGAGTTCCGGGTCGCCCCGGACGCCTCGCGCGTGCTGTTCCTGCGCGCGGAATCGGGCAGCGACCCCCGGCACAGCCTGTGGTCGGCCGACCTGGCCACCGGCGCCGAGACGAAGCTCGTCGACGCCGCCGAGCTGCTGCCCGGGGAAGAGGAGCTGCCGGCCGAGGAGCGGGCGCGCCGCGAACGCGCCCGCGAGACCGGCGGCGGCGTCGTCCACTACAGCGTCGACGCCGGCTTCACCGTCGCCGCGTTCTCGCTCTCGGGCAAGCTCTACACGCTGGACCTCGCTTCCGGCGAAGTGACGCTGCGCGTCGACGGCTCGGTCATCGACCCGCGCCCGAACCCGGCCGGCACGCACGTCGCGTACGTGCAGAACCGGCGGCTGCACGTGCTGGAGCTGGCCACCGGCGACGACCGCGTGCTGGTCGAGGAAGACGGCGAGGACATCGCCTGGGGTCTCGCCGAGTTCATCGCCGCCGAGGAGATGGACCGCACCCGCGGCTACTGGTGGTCCCCGGACGGCCGGAGTGTCCTGGCCGAGCGGTCCGACCGCGGCCCGGTGCCGCGCTGGACCATCGCCGACCCGGCCAACCCGCAGAACCCGGCCAACGTCGTCGCCTACCCGGCCGCGGGCACCACCAACGCCCTCGTGTCCCTCTCCGTGCTCGGCCTGGACGGCTCCCGGGTGGACGTCGCGCCGGGGGAGTGGGAGTACCTGGCCTCGGTGCACTGGTCGGCCGGCGGCGCGCCGCTGCTCGCCGTGGAGCCGCGCGACCAGAAGCGGATGGACGTCCTCGTGCTCGACGTCACCGACGGCTCGACGTCGGTGCTCCACACCGCCACCGATCAGCACTGGATCGACATCGTCGGCGGCGTCCCGGCGTGGACGCCCGACGGGCGCCTGGTCACCGAGGGCATGGTCGACGGCGACCACCGGCTCTTCGTCGGCGGCGAGGCCGTCACCCCGGCCGGGCTGCAGCTGCGGGCCGTGCTCGACGTCGGCGACGAGATCCTCTTCAGCGCCTCCGAAGCCGACCCGACGCAGATCCACGTGTTCCGGACGGAAGGCGCGTCGGTCCGCAAATTGTCCACTGTGGACGGCGTGCACGTCGGCGCCGGATCGGCGGCGGTCACCGTGCTTTCCTCGTGGAGCCTCGAACACAGCGGCCCGCGCGTGTCGGTGCTGCGGGACGGCGCGCCGGTCGCGTCGATCGCGACGTCCACTGTGGACCCGGACATCGTGCCCAACCTGACGTGGCTGACGCTGGGGGAGCGCGGCCTGCGCGCGGCGCTGCTCCTGCCGCGCGGCTACGAGCCGAGCGAAGGCAAGCTGCCGGTGCTGCTCGACCCGTACGGTGGCCCGCACGCCCAGCGCGTGCTGCAGAGCCGCAACGCGTTCCTGACGTCGCAGTGGCTGGCTGACCAGGGTTTCGCGGTGCTCGTCGCGGACGGCCGCGGCACGCCGGGCCGCGGCGCGGTCTGGGAGCGCGAGGTTCACGGCCGGCTCGCCGACGTCACCCTGCAGGACCAGGTCGACGCGCTGCAGGCGGCCGCGGCGCGGTTCCCCGAGCTGGACGTCGAGCGCGTCGCGATCCGGGGCTGGTCGTACGGCGGGTACCTGTCGGCGCTGGCGGTCCTGCGCCGGCCGGACGTCTTCCACGCGGCGGTCGCGGGCGCGCCGGTCACCGACTGGTCGCTGTACGACACGCACTACACCGAGCGGTACCTGGGCAAGCCCCAGGACGAGGTCGAGAGCTACGCGCACAACTCGCTGATCGAGAGCGCGGCGGAGCTGAGCCGCGCGCTGCTGATCGTGCACGGGCTGGCCGACGACAACGTGTTCGTCGCGCACTCGCTGCGGCTGTCGTCGGCGTTGCTGGCGAAGGGGCGGCCGCACGTGTTCCTGCCGATCGCCGGGGCCACCCACATGACGCCGCAGGCCGAAGAGGTCGCGGAGAACCTGATGCGCACGCAGGTGGACTGGTTGCTGCGCGAGCTTTCCGCCGTGGACAAGGAGAACGCATGAGTCGTTGGGGCCTCACGATCCCGTTGACCGGGGTGCCGCTCACCGCACACCGGGAGATGGTCGAACAGCTGCCGGACCTGGGCTACACCGACGCGTGGACCGCTGAAACGGCGGGTACGGACGCGTTCACGCCGTTGGTCCTGGCCTCCCAGTGGGCGCCCCAGCTGCGGCTGGGCACGGCGATCGTCCCGGTGTACACGCGCGGCCCCGGCCTGCTGGCGATGCAGGCGGCGACGGTCGCGGAGCTGGCGCCGGGCCGGTTCGTCCTCGGCATCGGCGCGTCGTCCCCGGTGATCGTCTCGAACTGGAACGCGGCTCCCTTCGAAGAGCCGTTCGCACGGTCGCGGGACACGTTGCGGTTCCTGCGTTCGGCGCTGGCGGGGGAGAAGGTCAGCGAGAAGTACGACACGTTCGCCGTCTCGAAGTTCCGCTTGGAGCGCCCGGCCGACCCGCCGCCGTCGATCATGCTGGCGGCCCTGCGCCCGGGCATGCTCCGCCTGGCCGCGCGCGAGGCCGACGGCGCGATCACGAACTGGCTGGCGGCTTCGGACGTGCCGAAGGTGCGGTCGGTGATCGGCCCGGACGTCGAGCTGGCGGCCCGGATCTTCGTGTGCCCGACCGAGGACGCGGAAGCGGCGCGAGGCCTGGGCCGGATGCTGATCTCGAGCTACCTGACGGTCCCGGTGTACGCGGCGTTCCACGACTGGCTCGGCCGCGGCGAGGCGCTGGCCCCGATGCACGAGGCGTGGGCGGCCGGTGACCGGCAGAAGGCGAACCAGGTGATCCCGGACTCGGTGGTGGACGAGCTGGTGATCCACGGCAGCGTCGAGTCGTGCCGCGAGCAGGTGCAGTCCTATGTGGACAACGGGATGACGACGCCGATCATCGCGCTGCTCCCGACGGGCGGGGATCCGTTCGAGCAGGTCCGCGGTCTCGCCCCGCGCTGATATTCCGTTGCCGCCTCCGGCGCCCGGGTGTTTCCTGGGCGCCGGAGGAGGACGGATGAAGCGCAAGACGCCGCCGGAGAAGAAGCGGCTCAGCTACTTGAAGGACCGGCGCGACGACTACGGCGAGAACGCCAAATCGACGCGCAAGAACCTGCCGCGCAGCAAGACGTTCGCCCGGCGCGCGAACCGCGCCCGCGAAAGTCTCGCGCTGCGGGCGGCGACCGGTCCGCCGGACGAAGCCCGCGCCGAAGCGGCGGAGCTGCGGCTGCTGCGGCGACGCCGCCGGGTGAAGCGCAAGTGGGCGGACGTCACGCTTGCCGAGTACGTCGAGTGGAAGCTCGAGCGCCGCGCGGAGCGGGAAGAGGGCCGGGCGGCTCGCCTCGACGAGGCCCTCGGCCGCGTACAGCGGCGGATGGGCCGCGCGGACCGCACCTAGCGTTGCGAGTCGTTCGAGCCTGCCGGAGCCAGGCTCGACAGCCCGGACCAAACGTCTTGAATGAGTCATTCAGGACCTCCGAAGACCTGAATGACTCATTCAAGACGTTTGCCCTCGCCGCCGCGCCCCTTCGGTCAGCCCGCCGCCTCCTCCGTGCACTCCCGCTCGAACCGCGCGCCGATGCGGTCCCAGATCTCCAGGGACCGGCGGAACGCGGCGGCGTCGCCGGTGAACCTGCCGCGCGCCCGGGCGACGCACGCGGCCGCCCAGTCGTTCTCCTCGGCCGTTTGGTCCGCCTGGTCCAGCCGGTCCTTCGCGGCGGGCAAGCGGGCGAGGACCGCCAGCTCCGCGCCCGCCGCGTTCGCGTACGCCCGGTACCACGGTGGGGTGAACTCCTGGAACGCGTTGCGCACCAAGCGGTCCGCGTCGGTCAGGTGTCCGGTGTGGACGGCCAGCCGGGCCTCCACGAAGGCCGTGGTGGCCGCCAGGCGCCTCGCGCGCGGTTCGGTGTGGCCGGCGAACTCCAGCGTGCGGGCCCGCCAGAGCCCGTGGTCGCCGCGCAGACCGGTCGCCAGCTCCAGCACCTGCACCGACGGCGCGAGCCACGCCAGGAGCGGGGCCCCCGCGGCGCGCCACTCGGCGAACGCGCGCTCGCCGAGTTCGACGGCCTCGTCGAACCGGCCGGACAGCGTGAGCGGCGCCAGGTACTTGAGGAGCGACACGAACGGGTAGTCGCCGTTGACCGGGTCCTGGTCGGTGGCGCGGGCGGCGATGGCCAGCGCCCCCGGCAGGTCACCCACCGCCAGCGCGCACACCGAGACGGAGTGGAACAGGTCGAACATCTCGATCCCGTCGGCCGGCCGGTGCCGGGTGAGCCCGGGCAGCAGGTCCAGCCGCGCACGGGCGATGCGGTAGGCCTCGCGCAGCCGGCCCCGGCGCGCGGCGGCCGAGTTGGCGCTGTCCAGGGCACCCTGCAGCAGCGCCGGATCGCCCGCGTCGTGCGCGGCCTCGACGGCGGCGGCCGGGTCCGCCCCGGCCTGCCAGGCCCGGGCGGTGGCGAGCACCGCCGCGTGCTCGCGGTCCTCGACCGGGGTCCGGGTCGCCCGCGCCAGCAGTTCGGCGCGGCGGGCCGCGGGCACGGGGTGGCGGAAGTCCCCGGCGAAGCGGGTCGCGAGGGTCACGGCCAGCGCCAGCATGACGGCCCGGTCCCGCTCGGCACCCGCGCGGCCGGCACCGGTGAGCAGCAGCTCGAACGCGTCGTCGCCGTCGGCCAGCGACTGCGCGGCTTCCGAGGCGCTGCGCAGGTCCCGGACGGCGTCGGCGGGCGCGGTGGCCCGCCCGGCCACGGCGCGGTAGTGCGCGCGTGACTCGACGAACGAGCCCCGGGCGAACGTGAGGTGGGCCAGCGCCCGGCCCAGCCGGTGCGCCACGGGATCCGGCTCCTCGCCGGTCCTGGCGAACGCGGCCCGGAGGTCGTCGACCACCTCGTCGTAGCCTGCCGCGCGGTCGTCTTCGTCGAGCCCGGTTTCCAGCTCCACGGCGACCCGGCTCGCCCACTCCAGGTGCGCGCGCAGCACCTCGTCGCGGTCCTCGTCATCGGCGAACCGCGCCTGCGCGAACGCCCGGACCGTCTCCAGCAGCCGGTACCGCGTGCGGTCGGAGCCGCGCCGCACCACCAGGCTCTTCTCGACCAGCCGGCCGAGCAGGTGCGCGACCGTGCTCGGCCGCTCGCGGGGCGAGACGGCCGCCGCGGCGTCGAGGTCGAAGCCCGCGGCGAACACCGCGAGCCGGTGGAACAACGCGCGTTCCGCGGGTTCCAGCAGGTCGTAGCTCCACCCGAGCACCTCGCTCAGCGAGTGGTGCCGGGCCTCGCCGCCGCGGCCGCCGGCCACCGCACGCAGCCGGTCCTCGAGCGCGGTGAGCAGCCCGTCGACACCGATGGCGGCCGCTCGCGCCGCCGCCAGCTCGATGGCCAGCGGCAGCCCGTCGAGGCGGGCACACGCGTCGGTGACCAGCGCGGGAGCGGCGGTGAACGTCCGGTCGACCCCGCGGGCGCGGTCGAGGAACAGGGTCTCGGCGGCCGAGCCGAGCGGCAGCGGCGGCACGGCGTGCGCTTCCTCGCCCGCGACCCCGAGCCGCTCCCGGCTGGTCGTAAGGATCCGCAGCCGGCCGCCTGTGCGCACCAGCGCCTCGACGAGCTCGCCGACCTCGTCGAGCACGTGCTCGCAGTTGTCGAGCACCAGCAGCATCGCCCGGCCGCGTACCCGGTCGGCCACGCTGTCGAGCAGCGGCCGCGGCGGGCGTTCGGTGACGCCGAGCGCGGTGGCCGCGGCGGCCACCACCTGACCGGGCGGAACCGGCACGAGGTCGAGGTACACCACGCCGGCCGGGAACCGCGGGGCCACCTCGGCGGCCGCCGTGACGGCGAGCCGGGTCTTGCCGACCCCGCCCGGCCCGGTGAGGGTCACCAGCCGGCCGGCCTCCAACGCCGTCGCCGTGGCCCTGAGCTCCTCGGCGCGGCCGACGAAACTGGTCCGGGCCTCCGGCAGCACCGCGTCGTCGGCCCGCGCCCCGGCTTCGGCCGCTTCGGCGGCGAGCGCGGCCAGCCCGCGACGGTCGCTCGCGCCGCACTTGCGCAGCAGCGCCGACACGTGGCTCTCCACCGTGCGGGCCGAGATGTGCAGCCGGCCGGCGATCTGCGCGTTCGTCAGGTGCTCGCCGACGGCCGCCAGCACCTCGGCCTCCCTGGCCGAGATGTCCCCCCACGGCAGCGCGTTCACCCCGCCATGATTCCGTACCCGATCCGTGGTGAGCACGGATGCCCGCCCGCGTCGCGTGGCGCAGGCTCTCTCCCAGCGGACGAGCCGACCCAGGGAGAGACCCCATGCGACGCATCATCAACTCGACGTACATCTCGCTCGACGGCGTGATCGAGACCCCGCACCACTGGCCCTCGAGCGGTCCCGACGGCGGCCAGGGCGGGGCCGTGCAGACCGAGCTGCTGCTCTCGTGCGACGCGCTCATCATGGGCAGGCGCACCTACGACGGCTTCGCGCCCGTGTGGCCGACCCGGTCGGGCGACCCGGCGAGCGACCACATCAACGCCATGGCCAAGTACGTGGTCTCGGGCACCCTCACCGATCCCGAGTGGAACAACACGAGGGTCATCGACGGCGACCCGGTGGCCGCGATCGAGAAGCTGAAGGGCGAGCCGGGGCAGAACATCGTCCAGTACGGCTTCGGGCAGCTCACCCACGCGCTGCTGGAGCACGGCCTGGTCGACGAGATCCGCCTGTGGTTCCACCCGCTGCTCGTCCGCGGTGGCGGCCCGCAGGACCTGCTGTTCCGCGAAGGCACCCTGACCAAGCTCGCGCTGGACACGGTGACCAAGCTCGACTCGGGCATCGTGATCCTCGGCTACCAGGTCCGCTGATGGACTACCGCGACTTCGTCAGGAGACTGACCCTGCCGGACGATTTCACGGCGCCGGCGGAACTGACCCACGGCGATGTGACCGCCCAGGCGATCACCCGCGCCGACCTGGCCGACGACGTGGCGGGCATCAACGCCAGCCTGGCCCTCATCCGGCGGACCCGGGGCGGCGGCTGGCCGGCCGAGGAGGTCACCGAGGAGTACAACTACGTCGACCTGGTGTGGCACGAGTGCGAGTTCCGCGACGGCGGCTCGTACACCTACGTCCTGCGCGACCCGGCGGGCGGCTACCTGGGCTGCTGCTACCTGTACCCGATGGGGGGCCGCACGAAGCTCACGGAGGACCTGCTGAAACACGACGTGGACGTCAGCTGGTGGGTGACCCCGGACGCGTACGACCGCGGGTACTACCCGAAGGTCCACACGGCACTGCGGCACTGGCTGGCCGACGACCTCCCGTTCCGCGAGCCGTACTTCTCCAACCGGGAGATCCCCGGCTAGGCGAAGACCGCCGTGGCCAGCAGCAGGCCGAGCGCGCCGGAAGCCAGTCCGGCCAGCACCGTGACCACGACGTTGAGCACCGCGTACAGCCGCGTCTTCTCCAAGAACAGCCGGACGGTCTCGTAGCCGAACGTCGAGAACGTCGTCAGGCCGCCGCAGAACCCCACCGCCACCAGCGCGCGCACCGACGACGGCTCCGCGCCGTGCAGGAGCCAGCCGCTCAGGAACCCCAGGACGAACGAGCCCACGATGTTCACCGTCAGCGTCCCGAACGGGAACGGCGAGTCCCGCCTCGCCTGCACGCGCCGATCGGTCAGGTAGCGCAGGATCGAGCCCGCCGCCCCGCCGAGGGCCACCAGGACCAGCGTCACCCGGTCCGCCCCACGTAGCGGACCACCTCGACCTGGTCGAGCGTCACCAGGCCCTCGCCGATCAGCTCGTCCAGCTGCGGCAGGAACGCGCGCAGCTTCTCCTCGGCGTCGATGATCACGATCACCATCGGCAGGTCCTCGGACAGCGACAGGATCCGCGTGGTGTGGATGAGTGACGACGCGCCGTAGCCCTCGACGCCGCGAAGCACCGAAGCGCCCGCCAGCCCGGCGTCGCGCGCCCGGCGGACGATCTCGTGGTAGAGCGGCTTGTGGTGCCAGTGGTCGTCTTCGCCGATGTAGATCGTCAGGCGGGTGGCCGGTCCTTGCATCAGCGTCCCCTTCTCACCGCACGAGTCGCCGTCAGGCCGGCGGCCACCGCGGTCAGGCACAGCACCAGCGTCGCCGCCAGGTACAGCAGTGAAGCCAGTATCCGCCCGGTCGTCGCCGCGTCGAGGGTGTCGGTCACGAACGTGGAGAACGTCGTGAAGCCGCCGAGGATCCCGACGCCGAGGAACGGCCGGAGCAGGTGGTGGGGGCGCGCGGTGGTCGTCAGGAACGCCATCAGGATGCCGATGAGCAGGCAGCCGGAGACGTTGGTGAGCAGCGTGGCGACGGCGAACTCCCCGCGGGCGTGCGGGATCGCCACCGACAGGCCGTAGCGGGCGAGGCTGCCCAGCGCGCCGCCGGCGCCGATCGCGAGCAGGACGTCCCACCGGGTCGCCGGGGTCGCGGAAATGCCGATCACCTCCGCGCCGAACCTACCCCGGCGGGGCTGACGGCCCCCTCCGGCCGTCAGCCCCGCGGGGTCACGCCGGGCGGATGTTCTGGTTGACGTGGAACACGTTCTCCGGGTCGTACCGCCGCTTCACCTGCGCCAGCCGCTCGTAGTTGGCGCCGTACGACGCGCGGACGCGGTCCTGGCCCTCCTCCATCATGAAGTTGACGTACGCGCCGCCCGCCGACGTCGGGTGCAGGTCTTCCCAGAAGTCCCGCGTCCACTGCGAAACCAGGCCGGCGTTCTCCGGCGCCGGGTCGACGCCGACGATGACCCCCGACCACCCGCCGGACCGGTGCGGGAACGCCGTCGCGTCCGACGCCACCCGGCTCGCCGCTCCGTCGATCGGGTACAGGTGCATCGACGAGTGCATCGTCGGCAGCTGCTCGCCGTGCTTCAGGTGGACGGCGATCGCGTCGTCGGAGATCTCGTGGAACACGTCCGCGCGCCAGTACCACTGCAGCCCGGCCGGGTACAGCGCGTCGAACGCTCCCTGCAGCGCCGTGTACGGCATGTCCTGCAGGCCGACCAGCAGCGGTGTCCCGAACTCGCGCACCGGCGCCAGGATTTCGTCCGCTTTGTCGTGCGAGCCCGTGTAGCACCAGATGATGCCGCACGCCTTGCGCCCCCACAGCTCCTCCGGGAACGGCGGCGCGGGCGGGATCGTCAGCAGGCCGAACCAGCCGTTCAGCTCCTCGGGCAGCGACGGCAGCAGCTCGCGGTACCAGCGCAGCACGTCCGGGGTGTCGGCCAGGTCGTACAGCACCGGCCCGCCGATGATCGTGCCGTTCTCGCCGATCTCGTGGCAGCGGAAGGTGAACGACGTGACGACGCCGAAGTTGCCGCCGCCGCCGCGCAGCCCCCAGAACAGATCGGGGTGTGAAGACTCCGATGCGTGCACGAACGAACCGTCCGCGAGGACGACGTCCGCGCCCAGCAGGTTGTCGATCGTCAGGCCGAAGCGCCGGGCCAGGTAGCCGATGCCGCCGCCGAGCGTCAGCCCCGCGACGCCGGTCGACCCGACGATGCCCGACGGTGTCGCCATCCCGAACGCGACCGTGGCGTGGTCGACGTCGCCCCAGGTGCACCCGGCGTCCGCGCGGACGGTGTGGTTGACCGGGTCGACGGTGGTGCTGCGCAGCCCGGACAGGTCGATGACCAGCGCGCCGTCGGCGACACCCAGGCCGCCCGCGTTGTGGCCCCCGCCGCGCACGGCGATGTCCAGGCCCCGCGCCCGGCCGTAGCGGACGCAGGCGACGACGTCGGCGGTGTCGCGGCAGTAGGCGATCGCCGCGGGCCGCTTGTCGATCATGGCGTTGTAGACGGCGCGGGCCTCGTCGTAGCCCGGGTCGGCCGGCGTGATCAGGTCGCCGCGCAGCGCGGTGGCCAGTTCCTCGTGCGGCAAAGCGGTGGTGGTCATGGTGCCCCTCTCGGATTTTCCCGTACCCGAGGAGAACGTAGGGACGCGGCGTTCGCGCAGCGTTCGGTCCGTTCGCCGCAGGTCAGGGCGCGGACCGAACGCTGGGACATCCGGGGCTTCGCCCCGAGCCGGGGGCTCCGCCACCCGGGCCCCCGAAAGCGCCGAGGTCTGCCTCCGCGCGCCGGCGCAGGGCGACGCTGCCCTGGGCGCGGGCCAGCTCCGCGGCCGCCCGCAGGCGGGGGACCGGGTCGGGGTCGTGGGCCGCCCGCAGCCGCAGCACCTCCGGCAGCCACCAGCGGTCGTCGCGGGCCTCCCCGGCGGCGAGCGCGGCGTCCAGCGTCGCGCGGGCCGCCTCCGGGGCCGACAGGTCGGCGACCAGCGTCAGCCAGTAGGGCATCCGGGCGAACGCGCCTTCGGCCTTGAGGTTCGCGACGCCCTCCTGCGCCGCGGCCAGCCCGGCCGCGCCGCCGCGGGACCAGCCGCCCAGCACCAGCGCCCACTCCCGGTAGTACGCGAAGCCGTACCGGTCGCACAGCGCGTGCAGCTCGGTGACGGCCGCCCACAGCGCCCGCCGGTCGCGGCGCATCTGATGGGTGATCCCGGCGTAGGACAGGGCGATGGCCAGGCTGTACGGCTGCTCGATGCCGCGGGCGAGCGCGATCGCGGCGGCGCTGCTCGCCACGGCCTCGTCGTCGTGGCCGAGGAGCCAGTGGGCGTGCGCCGCCCACGCGGGCCCGTGCACGTCCGGCCGGGTGCCGATCGGCCACGACGACGCGCCGCGCGTGCGTTCCGCGCCCAGCTCGAAGTGCCGCAGCGCCTCGGCCGGGTCGTGCCCGAGGGTCAGCGACGAGCCCGCGACGATGAAGTGCGCCGAGCCGCCCTGTTCGGCACTCGTCCCGGGGACGAGCAGCGCGAGGGCGCGTTCGGCCGCTTCGTGCGCCTCCGCTGTCCGGCCCTGGACGAACCGGGACGACCACAGTTCCAGCAGTGCCGTCAGCGCGGATTCCTTGCTGCCGGCGGACTCCGCGATCGCGAGCGACCGTTCCAGGACGTGCTGCAGCTCGGGGGAGGAGTACCCGTGGTGGGCGTTGAGCGGCCCGGCGAGCGCTTCCAGGACGGCGAGCTCCGCGCGGTCGCGGTTGCCGCTCGCCGGGCGCGCGCGGACGAGCGCCAGCGCCTCCTTGAGCAGCCGGATCGCCTCGGCGTGGGCGAACGTCCCGGCGGCGACGGCCGCGGCCCGCCGGTAGTGGGCGACGGCGCGGTCGGGCCGGCCGCCGCGGGCGTACTGCTCGGCCAGCTGCGCCGCCACGGCGTCGGTGTCGTCGGCGTGCAGCAGCTCCATGCCCTGGGCCAGCCGCCGGTGCAGCAGCCACCGCCGCGGCGGGCTGACCTGCTGGTAGGCGGCCTCGCGCAGCAGGTCGTGGGTGAAGTCGTAGCCGCCGCCGAACTCGCGCACGATCCGGCGGCGCCACAGCTCGTCGACCGCGTCGACGACGGTGTCCGCGTCGAGGTCGCTCGCCTCGGTGAGCAGCTCCAGGGTGAAGTCCCGGCCGGCCGCGGCGGCGAGCCCGGCGATCTCGCGGGCCGCCGGTCCCGGCTGCTCGAGCCGCGCCCGCAGCACGCCGGTCAGGCGGCCGGACGGCGGGGAGTCGTGGGTGCGCAAGGCTTCCACGACGTACAGCGGGAACCCGCCGGTGGCCGCGTGCAGCAGCGTGCGGTCCGACGCGGACAGCGGCCGCCCGGCCACCGCTTCGCCGAGGTGCGCGGTGCCGTCGGCGTCGAACGGGCGCAGCGGCAGCTCGGTCAGCTTGCCGTCGTCGCGCAGCTGGGCAGTCCAGGTCGCCACGCCCGGGTCGAGGTCGCCGTCCCGCAGCGTTCCGGCGACCAGCAGCGGCGCGTCCGGCAGGAGACCGAGGCAGAAGGCGAGGAACGCGCGCGTCTCTTCGTCGCACCACTGCACGTTGTCGAGCACCAGCAGGACGGGCCGCCCGCCGGCGGTGAGCGCGCGGGCGAGCCCTTCGAAGAACCGCAGGCGCTGCCACGCGTCGACCCTCGGGTGCCCGCCCGCGGCCGGGCGCGTGGCCGGCAGCAGCCGGTCGACCTCGGTCCGCCACACCGGATCCAGGGACGCCGCGGCCCGCTGGACCGCGGGCGTGCGCAGCCAGTCGGCCACCGGCGCCAGCGCGACCCGTCCCGGGGTGCCGAAACAGCGGCCGACGGCGACGACCGCGCCCTCCGCGCCGGCCAGCGCGGCGAGCTCGGCGACCAGCCGGGTCTTGCCGACCCCGGCGTCGCCGCGCACGAGGACGGCTCCCGCGCGGCCCGCCGCGGCCGCCCGCCACCGCTCGCCGAGCCGCGCCAGTTCGGCGGCCCGGCCGACGAGCCCGGGAGCCGCCGCCCGCCGGGGCTCGGGGTCCGGCCGGGCGAGCAGCCGGCGCAGCGCCGCGCGGGTCGGCTCGGCCGGGACGACGCCGAGCTCGCGTTCGAGGACCGACGCGCACCGGTGGTAGGTGCTCACCGCGCCCGCCCGGTCGCCGGCGTCGGCCTGCAGCCCCATCAGCGTCCGGTAGCCGGTCTCCTCCAGCGGGCGCAGCCGGATCCGGCGCCGCGCCGCGGCGAGCGCGACGGCCGGGTCGCCCGAGGGCGTCCGGCAGATCAGGTCGCACAGCTCGACGCACTGGCGGTCCAGTTCGGCGCGGGCCGCCAGGACCCAGTCGTCGGCCAGTCCGGGCAGCAGCTCACCGCGGTAGGCCGCGAGCGCGGCCTGGGCGTGGGCGACGACTTCACCGGCGTCGGCGTCGGCCGCCAGCGCGGCCCGGCGGGCGACGTCGAACTCCCGCACGTCCACGCGGCTCGACGGGGTGTCCCGCCAGCACAGGTCGCGCCCGGTGACGGCCAGCGAGGGCGGGTCGCCGAGCACGCGGCGCAGCTGGTGCAGCTCGCGGCGGAGGTTGGTCAGGGCCTGCGCGTCGGTCGAGTCCGGCCAGAACAGCCCGGCGATCAGCCGCCGAGGCTGCGCCAAGCCGGCGTGCACGACGAGGTGGGCCACGAGCGCGACGGACCGCGGCGACCGCGTGAGCACGGCGCCGGTCTCGTCGTCGGCGATCACCTGCTCGCCCAGCAGCGACACCCGCAGCACCCGGCCACGCTAGCCCCGAGACGGGTTCGCGCGCGGATCTTCACCGGCGAGGGGTTGCGCCGGGGCGCCCGGGTGCGCAGGCTCGACGTCGTGAGCGAGCACGAGTACGACCTCATCGTCATCGGTTCGGGCCCCGGCGGCCAGAAGGCCGCGATCGCCGCGGCGAAACTGGGCAAGCGGGTGGCGGTCGTGGACCGGCACGACATGGTCGGCGGGGTGTGCGTCAACACCGGCACGATCCCGTCCAAGACGCTGCGCGAAGCGGTGCTCTACCTGACCGGGATGAACCAGCGCGAGCTGTACGGCGCGAGCTACCGCGTCAAGCAGGACATCACGATCGCCGACCTGCTGGCGCGCACCCAGCACGTCGTCGGGCGCGAGGTCCAGGTGGTGCGCGCGCAGCTGATGCGCAACCACGTCGACCTGGTCGCCGGCATGGGCTCGTTCGCCGACCCGCACACGATCGTCGTGGACGGCAAGCACGCCGGGGACCGCCGGACGCTGACCGCGGACTACGTCGTGATCGCCACCGGCACCCGGCCGGCGCGGCCCGGGCACGTCGACTTCGACGCCGCCCGCGTGCTCGACTCCGACGAGATCCTGCGGCTCGAGCAGATCCCGTCGTCCCTCGTCGTGGTCGGCGCCGGGGTGATCGGCATCGAGTACGCGTCGATGTTCGCCGCGCTCGGCTCGCGGGTCACCGTGGTGGAGCAGCGCGACCAGATGCTCGACTTCTGCGACCCGGAGATCGTGGAGTCGCTCAAGTTCCAGCTGCGCGACCTCGGCGTCACGTTCCGCTTCGGCGAGAAGGTCGCGGACGTCGCGGTGTCCGACGACGCGACGATCACGACGCTGGTGAGCGGCAAGCGCATCCCGGCCGACGGCGTCATGTACTCCGCGGGCCGCCAGGGCATGACCGGCGAGCTGGCGCTGGACGCGGCCGGGCTGTCCTCGGACGGGCGCGGCCGGCTCGTCGTCGACGAGCACTACCGCACCGAGGTGCCGCACATCTACGCGGTCGGCGACGTGATCGGCTTCCCGGCACTGGCGGCGACGTCGATGGACCAGGGCAGGCTCGCGGCGTACCACGCGTTCGGCGAGCCGGCGAACGGCCTGGGCGCGCTGCAGCCGATCGGCATCTACACGATCCCGGAGATCTCGTACGTCGGCTCGACGGAGGCGCAGCTGACGTCGTCGTCGGTGCCGTACGAGGTCGGTATCGCGCGCTACCGGGAGCTGGCGCGCGGCCAGATCACCGGTGACAGCTACGGGATGCTGAAGCTGCTGGTGTCCACTTCGGACCGCAAGCTGCTGGGGGTGCACGTGTTCGGCACGGGCGCGACCGACCTGGTCCACATCGGACAGGCGGTGATGGGGTGCGGTGGGACGGTCGACTACCTCGTCGACGCGGTGTTCAACTACCCGACGCTGTCCGAGGCGTACAAGGTGGCGGCGCTGGACGCGACCAACAAGATCCGGGCCTTGGACCGCTTCTCGTCCTGAATCGTCCCAGGAGTCACACCAGCACCATCCCGATTCGCTTGCGGCGAACCGGTTTGACACTCGACTAGAACATATGTTCGACTGGCGCTGTGCGATGGGATCGGCAGCGAGCAGGGGAGGGTGAGCCGGCACTGCCCGGGCTGGAAGGCCTGGTGCGGTCCGTGCGGTCACCGGAGTTCGACGGCGTCACCTTTCACGAGGTGCACGCCCGCTCGGTGCTGAACAAGGTGCCCGCCGGGTCCGGCGTGCCCTTCGGCTGGACCGTCAACCCGTACCGCGGCTGCTCCCACGCCTGCACCTACTGCCTCGAAGGCGGCACCCGGATCCTGCTGGCCGACGGCCGCACGAAGGCGCTGTCCGAGCTGAAGGTCGGCGACGCGATCTACGGCACCCGCGGCCACGGCGCGTCCCGGCGGCTGGTGCCGACCCGGGTCGAAGCGCACTGGACGACCCTGCGCGTCGCCTACCGCGTGACCCTGGAGGACGGCACCCGGCTCGTCGCCGGCGGCGACCACCGGTTCCTCACGAGCAAGGGCTGGAAGCACGTCACCGGCACCAAGTTCGGCGCCGCGCAACGTCCGCACCTGGAGCCCGGCACCGAGCTGATCGGCGTCGGCCGGTTCGAGCCCACGCCGGACGAGACGCTCGGCTACCGGGCCGGCTACCTCTGCGGGATGCTCCGCTCCGGCGGGTTCGCCGCGGAACCGGACGCCGCCGCGCGCGCCCTCGAGTACCTGCCCGACTTCGGGGGGTCCGTCGGCTTCCTCCGGGTCCCGCCGGAGCCGGACGCGCACTGGCAGCGCGGCTTCCTCGCCGGCCTCTTCGACATCGCGGGCGACTACGGCCGCGGCGTCCTCGTCGTGGCGCACGACGAGCCCGAGATCACCGAAGCCTTCGCCGGCGCGCTCACCCGCTTCGGCTTCGCGCACCAGATCGACGAGGTGCCGAAGTTCCCCGCCCGCCAGGAGGTCCGGCTCCTGGGCGGGACGGCCGAGGTGCTGCGGTTCCTGCACGTGAGCAACCCCGCGGTGGCGTGGAAGCGGTCGCTGGACGGCGCGGTGATCGGCGCGAGCCGCCGCCGCGTCGAGGCGATCGAGCCGCTGGGCCTGCAGCTGCCGCTGTTCGACATCACCACCGGCACCGGCGACTTCATCGCCGACGGCATGGTGTCCCACAACTGCTTCGCCCGGAACACCCACACGTACCTGGACTTCGACGCCGGCCACGACTTCGACACCCAGGTGGTGGTGAAGGTCAACGCCCCGGAGGTGCTGACGGCGCAGCTGAAACGGCCGTCGTGGCGGCGCGAGCACGTCGCGATGGGCACGAACACCGACCCGTACCAGCGCGCGGAGGGCCGCTACCGGCTGATGCCGGGGATCATCACGGCGCTGGCCCGCTCCGGAACGCCGTTGTCGGTGCTGACGAAGGGCACCGTCCTGGCGCGCGACCTGCCGCTGCTGCAGGACGTCGCCCGGGACGTGCCGGTCAGCCTGGCGGTGTCGATCGCCCTGCTCGACCGCGAGCTGCAGCACCGCCTCGAGCCGGGCACGCCGAGCCCGCAGGCGCGGCTGGAGCTGGTCCGCAAGGCCTGCGACGCCGGGCTGCCGTGCTCGGTGCTGGTGGCGCCGGTGCTGCCGTGGCTGACGGACTCGGCGGAGGCCCTCGACGCGCTCTTCGCGCAGCTGGCCGAGGTGGGCGCGACGAGCGCGACGGTGATCCCGCTGCACCTCCGCCCGGGCGCGCGCGAGTGGTTCGGGCGCTGGCTCGCGGGGGCGTACCCGGCGCTGGTGCCGCGGTACCGGGAGCTGTACGCGCGGGGGAGTTACGTGCAGAAGGCGTACCGCGAGCGGCTGGGGGAGCGAGTGGCGCCGTTGCTGCGACGGCACGGGCTGGCTCCGAAGACGGGGTACGAGGCGCGGAGTCCGGAGCCGGCGCCCGAGCCCACGCTCGAGGCGCCGGTGGTGGAGCAGCTGCGGTTGCTCTGACGATCCGGATTTCTCGGGGATGTGGCGCCCGGCGCCGTGCGGTCCTTTGTGGACAGCACATCTTTCCAGTCCGTGATCATCCGCCGAACCGCCGTGTGGGTGAAGCCGTCACCCGGAACGCCGCCGAACACAGTCCGGCTCCTCCGTTCGCCGTAGTCCGGACACGATTGCGCCACCGTGTCGCGGCCTTGCGGAAAAATGTCCGATCGTGTCGTTGTCGCCCCACCTCACCGACGCCTAACGTCGAAGGGATCGATGCGGAAGGGAGAGCGGTGATGACGACCTCGCAGACCGACCGGGTCGCGGCCGCCCGGCTCGCGTGGGCCGCCCTGAAGCTGACCCGGGCCGGCCGGCACCCCGTCGGCGTCGAGCGGCTGGCCGCGATCGTCGGCGTCCCCCCGGCCGAAGTGCGCCGGCTCGTCGAGCTGATCGGCTTCACCCTGCACCGCGACCTCGTCAGCACCGGCCCCGCGCCGCGCGGTGCCCACCACCGGCTGCAACCGGCCGAAGGCACCCTCGGCGCCGGCCCGGACGGCACCGTCGACATGTTCCTGCTGGCCATCGCCACCGGCGAGCGCGTGCACGCCGAAGCGATCTGCCCGGTCACCCGGACGCGCATCCGCATCGACCTCACCGAGCGGGCGATCATCCAGGCCGACCCGCCGTCGGCCGTCGTCGCCGCCATCGACCTCGGCTTCGGGCTCGAGCACGTCGACGCGATGGCCTGCGCGGGCCAGCCGTTCTTCGCGTCGGCACCGGCGGCGGCCAGCTGGCTGGTGGCCCACCCCGGCGGCGGTATCTACCAGGTCGGCGCCTACCTGGCCCAGGCCCACCGGCTGGTCGCCGCGCTGGAGGCCCGGCCGAAGTACGTGCTCTGACCACTGCGCAAGCCAAGCCTGCCGACGTCGTAGGCTGGGTGGTTCGTTAGCCTTTCCAGCAGCGAGAACCGCCCCATGTCGAAGGAGAGCAGTCGCAGTGCTCCGCACTCACAACGCCGGCACCCTGCGTGCCGAGCAGGCCGGACAGACCGTCACCCTCACCGGATGGGTGGCCCGGCGGCGCGATCACGGCGGCGTCATCTTCATCGACCTGCGGGATGCCAGCGGCGTCGCCCAGGTCGTCTTCCGCGAGGGCGAGATGGCCGAGCGCGCGCACGCGCTGCGGTCGGAGTTCTGCGTCAAGATCGTCGGCGAGGTCGCGAAGCGCCCCGAGGGCAACGCGAACGCCGAGATCCCCACCGGTGAGATCGAGGTCCTCGCGACCCAGCTCGAGGTGCTGTCCGAGGCCGCGCCGCTGCCGTTCCCGATCGACGACCGGGTCGACGTCGGCGAGGAGATCCGCCTCAAGCACCGCTACCTCGACCTGCGCCGCAGCGGCCCGGCCGCGGCCATGCGGCTGCGCAGCGAGGTCAGCCGCGCCGCGCGCGAGGTGCTGCACAACCAGGACTTCGTCGAGATCGAGACGCCGACGATGACCCGCTCCACCCCGGAAGGCGCGCGCGACTTCGTCATCCCGGCCCGGCTCAAGCCCGGCTCCTGGTACGCCCTGCCGCAGTCGCCGCAGCTGTTCAAGCAGCTGCTGATGGTCGGCGGCATGGAGCGGTACTACCAGATCGCGCGCTGCTACCGCGACGAAGACTTCCGCGCCGACCGCCAGCCGGAGTTCACCCAGCTCGACATCGAGATGAGCTTCGTCGAGCAGGACGACGTCATCAAGGTCGGCGAGGACATCGTCTCGGCGCTGTGGAAGCTGATCGGGCACGAGATCCCGCGGCCCATCCCGCGCATCACCTACCACGAGGCGATGGCCAAGTACGGCTCGGACAAGCCGGACCTGCGCTTCGACCTCGAGATCACCGAGATGACGGAGTTCTTCGCCGACACGCCGTTCCGCGTGTTCCAGGCGCCGTACGTCGGCGCGGTCGTGATGGCCGGCGGCGCCGGCCAGCCGCGCCGCCAGCTCGACGCGTGGCAGGAGTGGGCGAAGCAGCGCGGCGCCAAGGGCCTCGCGTACATCCTCGTGAACGAGGACGGCACGCTCGGCGGCCCGGTCGCGAAGAACCTGTCCGAGACCGAGCGCGAGAACGTCGCGGCCGCCGCGGGCGCCAAGCCGGGCGACTGCATCTTCTTCTCCGCCGGCAAGGCCGCGAGCACGCAGCCGCTGCTCGGCGCCGCGCGCGACGAGATCGGCAAGCGCCTCGGCCTGATCGACGAGGACGCCTGGTCGTTCGTGTGGGTCGTCGACGCGCCGCTGTTCGCGCCGGTCGAGGACATCGGCGACGACGTCGCCGTCGGCTCCGGCAAGTGGACCGCCGTGCACCACGCGTTCACCTCGCCGACCCCCGAGTGGATCGACAAGTTCGAGCAGGACCCGGGCAACGCCCTGGCCTACGCCTACGACATCGTCTGCAACGGCAACGAGATCGGCGGCGGGTCGATCCGTATCCACCGCGGCGACGTCCAGAAGCGCGTCTTCAGCCTGATGGGCCTCGGCGAAGAGGAGGCGCAGGAGAAGTTCGGCTTCCTGCTCGACGCCTTCGCCTTCGGCCCGCCGCCGCACGGCGGCATCGCGTTCGGCTGGGACCGCATCGTCATGCTGCTGGCCAAGGCCGACTCGCTGCGGGACGTGATCGCGTTCCCGAAGACGGGCGGCGGGTACGACCCGCTGACCGCCGCGCCCGCGCCGATCACCGCGCAGCAGCGCAAAGAGGCCGGCATCGACGCGAAGCCGGCCACCCCGCCCCAGAACTAGTGCTGCACCTCAGGGCGGTGTGCCCGCCGGAGAAGACCGCCCAGGCGCTCGACATCCTGCGGGCACACGCCGGGACGGCGCACCTGATCGTGCACCGCGGCGTCGCCGTGTCGCCGGAAGGCGACCTGGTCGAGGCCGACATCGCGCGTGAGGCGGCGGACGAGATCGTGGACGCGCTGTGCGTGCTCGAGCTCGACCACACCGGCGGGATCACGCTCGAAGCGATCGACACGGCATTGTCCGACGCCGCCGACGAGGCGGAGGAGGCCGCGCCGGGCGAAGGCGCCGACGCCGTCGTCTGGCAGGAGCTGCTCGCCCGCACGGGCGAGGAGTCGCGGCTCAACGTGACGTTCCTGGCGTTCCTCACCATCGCCTGCCTCCTCGCGGCGGTCGGCGTGCTGACGGACTCCGCCGTGACGATCGTCGGCGCGATGGTGGTCGGTCCGGAGTTCGGGCCGCTCGCCGCCTTGGCGGTGGGCCTGGTGCTGCGCCGCTGGGACCTCGTGCGGCTGGCGGGCGCGGCGCTGGGTATCGGCTTCCCGCTGGCCATGGTGGTCACGCTCGGCGGCGCGCTGCTGGTCCGCGTCACCGACGTGTTCGGCGAGCAGGCGTTCGAGCTGAAGCAGCACAGCGAGGTCGACTTCGTCTTCTCCGTCGGCGTACCGTCGTTGGTTGTCGCGATGCTGGCGGGCGCGGCCGGGATGCTCGCCATGACCTCGGCGAAGTCGGCGGCGCTGGTGGGTGTCTTCATCTCCGTGACGACCGTGCCGGCCGCGGGCTACGCGGTCGTCGCGGCCGTGGCGGGGGAGTGGAGCCGGTGTCTTCAGTCGGTCGGGCAGCTGCTCGTCAACCTTCTCGGAATCGTTGCAGCTGCGGCCATTGTGTTGATCGTGCGCCGGAATGGGCAACGTTCACCGGTGGGGATGCGTCCGCTTTCACGGGGATGAACCCCGTCCGGGCCGGGGGCTACTTCTTGTCCGGATGTCAGTAGTCATGGTTGCTCAGTCACGAGTAGGGTCGGTGACAATGACAGTCGACACCTCCTCCACCGGCGATGCTGGGGTCGGGGCAGGAGCCGAGCACCTCGCCATCGCCGCGGCGGTCGCGGCGGGCGAGTCCGTTCTCTCGCGCCGGTTCGGCAGTGCGATCACGCTGGTCGCGCCCGAAGACCTGGCCGGGAGCGGGCCGGCGACGGTGGTCCGGGCGAGAGTGGTGTCGTCGTCGTTCGCGCTGCCACGCACGCTGGTCATCAAGCACTATCCGGACGAGCCGTCCTCGGGTGCCGATCCGTTCGCCCAGGAGGCGGTCAGCTACCAGCTGTTCACGGCGCTGGCGCCGGACGAGCGGATGTGCCCGGAGCTGCTCGCCCACGACGGCCGCGACCGCGTGCTGGTGCTGGAGGACCTCGGCCGCACGCCGACGCTGGAGGACAAGCTCTACGCTCGCGACTCCCGCGCGGCCGAGCGCGCGCTGCTGTCCTGGGCCCGCTCGCTGGGCCGGCTGCACGCGAGCACGGCAGGGCGCGAAGCCGACTTCAACGCGCTGCTGCGCCGGCTCGGCGGCCCGGCGAAGCCCGACTCGAGCGACAGTGACGAGCTGTGGTCGCGGGTGCCCGCGGTGATCCAGGAGCGGCTGGGCATCCCGGCGCCGGACGAGGTCCTTTCCCAGGTGGCGGAGGCGCGGGAGCAGTCGGCTTCGGCCGGTTTCCGCGCGTTCAGCCCGGTGGAGCTGAGCCCGGACAACAACCTGGTGACCGGCGAGAGCGTCCGGTTCCTCGACTTCGAGTACGGCCGCGTCCGCTCGGCCCTGGTCGACGCGGCGCACCTGAGGCTGCCGTTCGCGAGCTGGCCGGACGCGCTGGCCCTGCCGGCGGGCATGAGCGAGGCGATGGTCGCGGCGTGGCGCGCGGAGGTGGTGGGGGTCTGGCCGGCGCTGGCCGACGACGAGGCCCTGGCCGCGCACCTGACGACCAGCGAGCTGCTGCGCGTCTGGCGCATCACGGGGGAGGAGCTGGGGTCGCTCGACCTGTCCCGGCACGCCGCCCCGGTGAGCCGCGAGGCGGCGCTGGTGACGTGGTGGCGCGATCTGGCCAAGCACGCGGGATATGTCCGGATGACGGCGGTTTCGGAGTTCGCGGCCCGGGTGGCGGCCGCGCTGGCTGCGCGGCTGGGACCGCACGCCGACCTGGCGTTCTACCCGGCTTTTCGCTGAGGTCTGGCGGCCGGTCCGGTGGCGCCGGGTCTGCCGGCGTCGCGAATGACTCATTCGCGGCGTCGGAGGTCCCGAAGGAGTCATTCGCGACACCACCTCCGCGCGCCGACCAGGCGTTCTACCTGGCTTTCCGCTGAGATCGGCGGGTTGTCCACAGGCCGGCCGTGATGTGGACCGTGCGGCCGTTTCGCGGCTGGTCCCGGCTTTTCGTCGGGGCTCGCCGATACGCTGGAGGCGGGGCCGGCCCCCAGGGACGGGCGGGGGCTGCTTTCGGGGCGGAGGAGGGGCGGCTCTGCCGCCAACCTCGGGGTAGCCGGGCCGGGCCGCGTGTTCGTGGCAGTCCAGACGTCTTGAATGACTCATGTCGTCAGACGACAGGGTCCCGGCAAGTCGGGTGGCCAGGCCGGGATCGGCGGTCGCTCCGGGGAGCCGGCGTGTCCTGAATGACCCATTCAGGACCTCTGAAGACCTGAATGACTCATTCAGGACGTTTGGTGGGCCGGCGGCGAGCGTGCGACTGGACTTTGCCGGAGCCCGGTCGTCAGACGAGGTGAATAAGTCATTCACGACATCGCAGCCGCGCGGCCGTGCTCTTGGAGCGGCGCAGCGGCACTCCTGAGCCGCGGGCCTGCCACGCGCAGCCAACCGACGTCGCCGGGTTCCGAAGGGGAGGGCCGCCCGCCCCGGACAGGACATTTCGCCCTCCTGTGAGGTGAGCGTCAAGAATTAGGCGCCCGGTCGCGGGCGTGTTACCTCGTCCTCACCGCAAGTGAGCTTCCGTGGCCGATGGTCGTGGGCGTGACCGTGATGAGTGTCGAAGTCACTCCCTTCCCCGAACCGCCGCCGGACCGCCCCGCGCTCGCGGCCGTGCCCGCGCTCGCGGCCGTGCCGCCGCTGAAGCAGGCGCGCCGGCTTGTCGTGCTCGGTGACTCCACCGCCGTCGGGCTCGGCGATCCGCTGCCGCGGCGCGGGGGCTGGCGGGGCGTCGGCCCGCTCGTCGCGGCCGCGCTCGGGGTCGAGGCCGGTGGCTACCTGAACCCCGCCTTCACCGGCGCCCGGATGCGCTGCGTGCTCACCGAACAGGTACCCGCCGCCGTCGCGCACCGGCCGGACGTCGCGCTGCTCGTGGCCGGCATGAACGACACCCTGCGCCCGGACTTCGACGCCGCCCGCATCGCCGCCGACCTCACCGGCATCGTCCACCGGCTGCGGGACACCGGCACCACCGTGATCCCGGTCCGCTTCCACGACCACAGCAAGGTCTTCCGCCTCCCGCCGTCGCTCAAGCGCGCCCTCAGTGCCCGCGTCGTCGAGCTGAACGCCGCCATCGACGAGGTCGTCCTCCGCGAAGGCGTGCCCTGCCTCGACCTCGACCGCCTCCCCGGTGCCTACGACCTGACCGTCTGGAGCGTCGACCGGCTGCACCCCTCCGAACTCGGCCACCGCCTGCTCGCCGACGGTTTCACCGGCCTCCTCGCCGAAGCCGGCTTCGATGTTCCCGAGCCGGTGAGCCTCACCTGCGGTGGTGGGGTCGAGCCGGGCGCGGCGGGGCACGTGGGGTGGTTGGTGCTCAAGGGAATCCCGTGGCTCTGGCGCCGCGGCCGCGAGTTCCTGCCCTACGCCGCGGTCATCATGTGGAAGTCGTTCCGGGGCCGCTGAACACCCGCAGCGCCTCCGCGTCCGAAGCCGGGTCGCGGACGAAGTAGTCCGCCCACTCCTCGATATCGGGATAGGACGACCGCGAAGCCAGGAACCGGCACGCCGCCTCGACGTCATAGGACGTGCGCCGCAGCTGGACGCCGTCGCCGAGCATCGCCCAGTGCGCACCCCTTGCGCCGTAAGGCATTCCGACGCTGCCGGGGTTGACGACCAGCCGCCGGTCCGCGAGCCGGACGAACGGCATGTGCGTGTGGCCCAGCACGACGGTTCGCTCGGCCACCCCGGAGAAAACTTCGGCCCAGCGCTCCAGCGGGCTGTCGACGAGCACGATTTCCGTGTCGTCGCGCGGGGTCGCGTGGCAGAACAGCACGCCGTCGAGCGACACCGTCAGCGGCAGGGCGTCGAGCACCGGAAGATCCGTGGGACGCAGTTGTTCCGCCGCCCACGGGAAGATCGGGTCCGGGACGAACTTCCCGGTGCCGCGGGCCGAGGCCGCCAGCTCCCGGTCCGCGTTGCCCCGCACCCAGATCGCCCGCGGGCCCAGCGCCAGCAGCCGATCCAGGGTCTCGACCGGCATCGGTCCGGCGAGCATGTCGCCGAGCAGCACGATCCGGTCCGCCGCTTCGACGTCCGGCTCGGCGAGCACGGCCTCCAGCGCGGGGAGGACGCCGTGGATGTCGGACAGCACCGCCACGTTCATCGGTCCACTCTCGGGCACGGCAGCGCCCCGGGCGAGGGGTTTCGCCCAGGGCGCAACCGGGCTACACCGTGGTGAGCGGCAGCTCCCGCACCCCGGTCATGTTCGGGTTGATCTGGAACTTCGGCGGCTCACCCGGGATCGTGCGCAGCGCCGGGTAGCGGTCGAACAGGATGTTCAGCGCCACCCGGCCTTCGAGCCGGGCGAGCGGCGCCCCGATGCAGAAGTGGATCCCGCGGCCGAACGCGAGGTGCGGGTTGGGGTCGCGCAACGGATTGAACGTGTCCGGCTCGGCGAACACCCGGTCGTCCCGGTTGGCCGCCGCGACCCAGATCATCAGCATCTGGTCCGCGGGCACGGTCGTCCCGCCCAGCTCCACTTCGCGCGTGGTCGCCCGGGCCACCGCCGCGAACGGCGACAGGTACCGCAGCGACTCCTCGATCGCCGGTGGCACCAGCGACCGGTCGGCGCGCACGCGCTCGTCCCACTCGCGGTGCGTGTCCAGGCACAGCACCGCGTTGCCGAGCAGCATCGTGGTGGTGATGTGCCCGGCCAGCAGCAGGACGTTGGCGAAGTTCACGACCTCGTTGCGGGTCAGCTTCTCCCCGTCGAGCTCGGCTTCGACGAGCTTCGTCAGCAGGTCCTCCCGGGGCTGCTTCCGCCGTTCGTCGACGTGCACGCCCAGGTACTCGACGAGCGCCTTCTGCCCCTCCAGGGACTTCTTGACCGCGTCCTGCCGTCCCTCGGTCTGCTCTTTCAGCGAGAACTGCTCGGAGGAGTCGAACAGCTTGTCCACCCAGCCCTTGAACAGGTGCCGGTCGCTCGCGGGGACCCCCAGCAGCTCCGCGATGACGATCACCGGCAACGGGTAGGCGAGGTCTTCGACCAGCTCGAGCCGCCCGTCACCGCCCGCCGCGTCGAGCATCTCGTTCGTCACCGCGGCGATGCGCGGCTCCAGGTCCGCGACGACTTTCGGCGTGAACGCCCGGCTGACGAGCTTGCGCATCTTGTTGTGCAGCGGCGGGTCCAGCTGCAGCAGGTTCCCCGCCTGCATCTCCTCGAAGTCGACGCCGGCGTCCGGCAGCAGGTCCTTCGGCACCAGCCGGGTGGTGTCCGAGGAGTACGTCGCCGGGTCGCGCAGGACCTCTTCGGCCTCCGGGTGCCCGTAGACGTTCCAGAAGCCGAGGTCGGCCGCGTGGTGCACGCGGTCCTCGGGCTGCTTCCCCCGCAGCCAGAACTGGGATTCGTGGAGTCCCCAGGTGTCCGCTTGTGTAGTGGTCATGTCCGCCCCTTCTTTCCCCTGTGTGGCCCGGGATCAGCCGGGCGCCTTGGTGGGATCGTGTGCGTAGATCCCTTGCCGGTAGCCCGAGACGAGCTCCTCGAGCGCCGAACCCAGTTCCGCCGCCACGTCCGCGACCGCCGCGGGATCGGGCTCCCCGGACGGCTCGAACGCGGTGCGGATCATGTGGGCGAGCACCTCCGCCTTGTCTTCGAGCGGGATGCCGTCGAACTCGTCGGAAAGCGTGTCGCCCAGGTAGAAGCCGAGTGTCGAGGCGTTGAGCGCGTAGGTCAGGTTCGGGACGTCCGAGCGGATCAGCCCGCGCCGGAGCATCGCCTCCTCGAACTGCGTGCGCAGCTCGTCCTGCTGCTTGCGCAGGGCGAGGTCGCCGAGCGAGCCGAACATGTCGGCGTTGCCGCGCAGCATCGCCATCACCAGCGGCCGCCGGTGGGTGACGAGGAACGACGCCGGGATCATCCGGTGCGGCAGGATCATCGCCGGGTCGGCCTTGATCCGGCCCAGGATCTCGTCGGTCAGGTCGGCCGACTCGCGCATCATCAGCGCCTGGAACAGCAGCTCCTTGTTGCGCCAGTGCAGGTAGACGGTGCCCTTGCCGATGCCGACCGCGCGCGCGATGTCGTCGACCGCCACCTTCCGGTAGCCCATGCGCAGCAACAGCTCGCCCGCCGCGTCCAGGATGCGGTCGGCGCGCTCGCGGTTGGGATGACTCATGTGCGTCCACCTGCTGGTTCGTTGAACATTTGACCTGTTGACCGGAATCGCACTTTAGGTCAACCAGTCATTCCGACGGTAGCGCTCTCGCGTGGACCGGGGCAAGGGTTCTGTCGGTGGCTTCGGTTAACGTCATGCGTGTGGCACAGGACGAGCTCTTCACCGTGAACGCCGACATCGCGCCGCCGCCTGAGCGGACGACGTCGAACGCGGACGAGCGGCAGGCGGACCCGGCGAGCTCGCCGCTGGCCGTGCGGATGCGTCCGCGCGCGCTCGACGAGGTCGTCGGCCAGCAGCACCTGCTGCGCGAAGGCGCCCCGCTGCGGCGGCTGGTCGAGGGCGCCGCGCCGGCGTCGGTGCTGCTCTACGGCCCGCCCGGCACGGGCAAGACGACGCTGGCCAACCTGGTTTCGATCGCCACCGGGCGCCGGTTCGTCGCGATGTCGGCGCTGTCGGCGGGCGTCAAGGAGGTGCGCGGCGTCATCGAGGAGGCACGCCGGCGCCGCCAGTACAACGCCGAGAACACCGTGCTGTTCATCGACGAGGTGCACCGGTTCTCCAAGACCCAGCAGGACGCGCTGCTCGGTGCGGTCGAGGACCGCACGGTGCTGCTGGTCGCGGCGACCACCGAGAACCCGTCGTTCTCGGTCGTCTCACCGCTGCTGTCGCGATCGCTGGTGCTGCAGCTGCGCCCGCTGACCGACGAGGACATCACGCAGCTGCTGGAGCGCGCGCTGGCCGACGAGCGCGGCCTCGGCGGCGAGCTGACGCTGACCGACGACGCGCGGGCCCACCTGGTCCGGCTCGCGGGCGGGGACGCGCGGCGCGCGCTCACGGCGCTGGAGGCGGCGGCGGACGCGGCGTCGGCGACCGAGGCGAAGACCATCGACCTGCCGACCGTCGAGTCCACTGTGGACAAGGCGGCGGTGCGCTACGACCGCGACGGCGACCAGCACTACGACGTCATCAGCGCGTTCATCAAGTCGATCCGCGGGTCCGATGTGGACGCCGCCCTGCACTACCTGGCCCGGATGATCGAGGCGGGGGAGGACCCGCGGTTCCTCGCGCGGCGGCTGGTCGTGCACGCCAGCGAAGACATCGGGATGGCCGACCCGACGGCGCTGCAGTCGGCGGTCGCGGCCGCGCACGCCGTGCAGTTCATCGGCATGCCGGAGGGACGGCTGGCGCTGGCGCAGGCGACCGTGCACCTGGCGACGGCGCCGAAGTCGAACGCGGTGATCGCGGGCATCGACGCCGCGCTGGCCGACGTCCGCGCCGGGCTCGCCGGCACCGTCCCGCCACACTTGCGCGACGGGCACTACGCGGGCGCGAAGAAGCTCGGCAACGCGCAGGGCTACCGCTACCCGCACGGGGTCCCGGAAGGCGTGCTGGCGCAGCAGTACCCGCCGGACGAGCTGGTCGGCAAGGACTACTACGAGCCGACCCAGCGCGGTGCCGAGCGCACGCTCGCCGAGCGCGTCCCGAAGCTGCGCCGGACGATCCGCGGGGAGAAGTGAGCCGGGCGGAAGAATCATCGGGAACCTGATCACCGTCGTGGCCCGCTGAAGGCAAGATCATCGGGTTTCGTAAGCTTCGCGCCTTGAGGCGGCCACGAATCGGGCTCGCCGTGACCGCAGGAGGCGCTCCCGTGCCCGCGACACTGCAGTGCATCGTCCTGGATTGTCCGGAACCGGTGGTGCTGGCCCGTTTCTACCAAGCCGTGCTCGGTGGCGAGGTGGACCGGCCGGACCCGCGGTGGCGCGTCGACCAGGACTGGTCCACGCTGCACGTCGACGGGATCGTCCTGGGGTTCCAGCGGTCGTTCGACTACCGGCCGCCGCGCTGGCCCGACCCGGCGTTCCCACAGCAGTTCCACCTCGACTTCGAGGTCGACGACTTCCGGGAGTCCCACCACCAGGTGCTGGCGAACGGCGGCCGGCTGCTCGACCCCGACCTGGGTGGCCGCGGCTGGCGCGTCTACGCCGACCCGGCCGGGCACCCGTTCTGCCTCCTCGGCGACTACTGACCGAACTGCGGGCCCGCCGCGCGTTCGGCACGATGGGGACATGAGCGTCGCGTTTCTCGGAACCGGAATCATGGGCGCGCCGATGGCGGCCAACATCGCGAAGGCGGGCCTCGAGGTCCGGGTCTGGAACCGGACCCGGGCGAAAGCCGAGCCCCTCGCCGACGTCGCCACCGTCGCCGATTCGGCCGCCGACGCGGCCGAGGGCGCGGACATCCTGGTGACGATGCTCGCGGACGGCCCCGCGGTCGCTTCGGCGTTCGAAGCCGCTTCGCCCGCTTCGGGCACGTTGTGGCTGCAGATGAGCACGGTCGGCCTCGACTGGACCGACCGCCTGGCCGCAGCGGCGGAGAAGGCGGGCGTGGTGTTCGTCGACGCGCCCGTGCTCGGCACGCGCACCCCCGCGGAGCAGGCGCAGCTGCAGGTGCTGGCGTCCGGGCCCGAGGAGGCCCGCCCCGCGGCGACCCCGGTGTTCGACGCGGTCGCCGTGAAGACGCAGTGGCTCGGCCCGGCCGGGCAGGGCAGCCGGCTGAAGCTGGTGATGAACGCGTGGGTGCTCGCGCTGACGAACGGCACGGCGGAGAGCCTCGGCCTGGCCGGCGCGCTGGGTCTGGACCCGGCGCTGTTCCTGGAGACGATCAAGGGCGGCGGCCTCGACGTCGGCTACGCGCACGTGAAGGGCGGCGCGATGCTGGCGGGCGAGTACGCACCGGCGTTCCCGGCGGGCTTGGCGGCGAAGGACGCGAGGCTGGTGGTCGAGGCGGCGGGCTCCGACGTCGACGTGGCGGGGGCTCGCGCGGTGCTGGCGCACCTGGAGGCGGCGGTGGAAGCCGGCCACGGCGAAGAGGACATGGCGGTGCTCTACCGCGCGGTCCGCAAGGAGCGCTGACTCAGGCTCCGAGCGCCCCAATGTGGCCTTCGGTGCGTTGAACGCACCGAAGGCGGCCTTGGGTGCGTTCAACGCACCCAAGGCCGCCTTGGGGCGCTAAGCCGGGAGGAGCGTCGCCAGGCGGTCCACGCCCAGGCCGCTCGTCATCAACCGCTCCTTCGCGTTCCCCAGCAGCCGGCGCGTCCACGGCGTGAAGCCGCCGTCACCCACTTCGGCCGGCTCGCTGTCGAACGACGCGAACACCTTGAAGCAGAGGCCCTCGTAGTACCCGCCGCGCCCGCCTTCGCGCTCCGGGAACGGCCGGACCGGCACGTCGGGCACCTCGTCCAGAAGGCCCTCGAACCGCGGGTCCAGCACGGTCACCCCCAGCGAGACCGCGGTGGCGCCCAGCGCGCGGCACCCGGCGGCCATGAGCCGCGCGTGCTCGACGACGTGCTGCCGCTCGAAGCCCAGGTCGCCCGGGTCGCGCCCGGCCGTCACCGCGCCGAACAGCGAGAAGTGCGCGAACAACCCGGCCGGGACCGGCTGGGCACGCACCACGCGCTGCACCGTCGCCAGCCGCACGAGAGCGGACGAGGAGCGCCGGACCGCCGCCTCCAGGGCCAGCCCCGTCGTCGGATCCGCGGCGACCTCGGTGCCGCGTCCGGTCGGGACGACCCGGTGCTGGGCCAGCCCGGTCACCGCCGAGTGCGTGCCGAGCGGGGTCAGCGGCGAGAGCGGCACCAAATCGAACGCCGACGCCGCGGCCAGCAGCGCGTCCTCGACCCGCCGCAGCAACGCGAAGGGCAGCGGGCTCGGGCCGGTGAAGCGGTCGGTCCGGTGCCGGCGCAGCACGTCGGGGCCGGCCAGCCTCGCCGCCCGCCGCCGCGCGACCTCCAGCTGGACCGTCGTCAGGTCGGCGCCGGGCAACGCGGCCAGCACGTCGGCCGCGGCTCCGCCCGGCCCGGCGAGCACCCGGCGGCCAGGCCCGTCGTCGTCTCCCATCGCCCAGGTGTACCGCCCCGCGACCGCCGGAGCGACGCGTTTTCCGGCCCGCGCGGGGTGACACGGTCGGGGACCCGGCCAGGCGGTAACCTCATCCGCACCCAAGACCCGTTATCCGAGGAGGGCTCGTGTCGGCAGGGCAGATCGCCGCGTTGATCGCCGCGGGAGCATTCGTGGTGCTGGTCGCCCTGCTGGCGATCCCGCTGCTCAAGCTCGGCAAGACGCTGGACGCGGCCACCGAGGCGATCGAGCGCACCAACAGCAACACCGACCCGCTGCTGATCGGCGCGAACCAGACGATCACCCACGTCAACGCCCAGCTCGAGCGGGTCGACGGGATCACGTCGAACGCGCAGGCCGTCACCGGCAACGTCTCCGCGCTGACGTCGGTGTTCACCGCGACCTTGGGCGGCCCGCTGGTCAAGACCGCGGCGCTGTCCTACGGGCTCAGCAAGGCGATCAAGGCGCGCAAGAAGAAGACCGCGCTGAAGGCCGCGAAGAAGGCCGGCAAGTGAAGCGGCTGTTCTGGCTCGGCGTCGGCGTGGTCGCCGGCGTCGCCCTGTCCCGCAAGGCCGCCGAAACCGCTCGTCAGGCCACTCCGGCCGGGTTAGCATCGAACCTGGGCGGTGCCGTGCGCGAGCTGGCGGGCGCCGTGGGTTCGTTCGGCGCCGAGGTGCGCGCGGGCATGAACGAGCGGGAGCAGGAGTTGCACGACATGGTCGAGGAGCGGGCGGGCGTCACGGCGCCCCGCGCCGAAGGACGGCACGCCGCCGCCCGGCGCCCGGTCCGGCGAGCTCGCCGGGCGGAGGGCTGATCCGGGCCCGCCCGGAGCCCTCCGCCGTCGCTGCCGACCCGTTTCCGCCACCACTCGCCAATCCGACCAAAAGCAGGCCGCCCTTCGAGCGGAAGCGACCGTTGCCGCGAAAGCCATCGGCCGTGACTGTGGTTGGATCGGTGACGAACAGCACAGCAAGGACTGACCCGTGGACACACACGAAATCACCGATCGTTTCCTGCGCCATTTCGAGAGCAAGGGCCACACGCGCGTGCCCAGCGCGCCGCTGATCCTCGACGACCCGAACCTGCTGTTCGTCAACGCCGGCATGGTGCAGTTCAAGCCGTACTTCCTCGGTGAGGCGCCGCCGCCGTACCCGCGCGCGACCTCCGTGCAGAAGTGCGTGCGCACGCCGGACATCGACGAGGTCGGCAAGACCACCCGGCACAACACGTTCTTCCAGATGGCCGGCAACTTCTCCTTCGGCGACTACTTCAAGGAAGGCGCCATCGAGAACGCCTGGGAGCTGATCACCAAGCCCCAGGGCGAAGGCGGCTTCGGCCTCGACCCGAACCGGATCTGGGCGACCGTCTACAACGACGACGCCGAGGCGGCCGGCTTGTGGCGCAAGCTCACCGGCCTGCCGGGCGAGCGCATCCAGGAGCGCGACGGCAAGGACAACTACTGGGACATGGGCGTGCCCGGTCCCGGCGGCCCCTGCTCGGAGATCTACTACGACCGCGGCCCGGCGTACGGCCGCGAGGGTGGCCCGGTCGCCGACGAGGACCGCTACATCGAAATCTGGAACCTCGTCTTCATGCAGGACGTCCGCGGCGACCTGAGCCCCAAGCTCGGGCACAAGCCGATCGGCGAGCTGCCGAAGAAGAACATCGACACCGGCATGGGCGTCGAGCGCGTCGCGACGATCCTGCAGGGCGTCGAGAACGTCTACGAGACCGACCTCGTGCGCCCGGTCATCGGCCGCGCGGAGGAGTTCTCCGGCCGCCGCTACGGTTCGAACCACGCCGACGACGTCCGTTTCCGCGTGATCGCCGACCACGCGCGCACCGGCGTCATGCTGATCGGCGACGGCGTCACCCCGGGCAACGACGGCCGCGGCTACGTGCTGCGCCGCCTGCTGCGCCGCATCGTCCGCTCCACGCGCCTGCTCGGCGTGCAGGAGCCGGTGCTGCAGGAGTTCGCGAAGGTCGTGCGCGACACCATGGGCCCGACCTACCCCGAGCTGGTCGGCGGCTTCGACCGGATCAACGAGGTCGTCCGGATCGAGGAGGAGGCGTTCCTCTCGACCCTGACGAGCGGCTCGCGCATCTTCGACATGGCGGCCGAGGAGACCAAGCGCGGCGGCGGCGACGTGCTCGCCGGCGACAAGGCCTTCCAGCTGCACGACACCTACGGCTTCCCGATCGACCTGACGCTGGAGATGGCGTCGGAGCAGGGCCTGACCGTCGACGAGGACGGCTTCCGCACGCTCATGAACGAGCAGCGGACCCGCGCGAAGGCGGACGCGGCGGCCCGCAAGACCGGCCACGGCGACCTCTCGGAGTACCGGAAGGTCCTGGAGCAGCACGGCGAGACCGAGTTCCTCGGTTACACCGACCTCCAGGCCGAGGCGAAGGTCGTCGCCTTGCTCGAAGACGGGCAGCCGGTCCGTAGCGTCTCGGCGGGCAAGAAGGCCGAGCTGGTGCTCGACCGGACGCCGTTCTACGCCGAGAGCGGTGGCCAGGTCGCCGACACCGGCGTGCTGCTGGGCGACGGCGTCGAGCTGAAGGTCCTCGACGTGCAGAAGATCGTCCCGGGCCTGTTCGTGCACCGCGTCGAGGTCACCGAGGGCGAGGTCGGCTTGGACACGAAGCTCACCGGCTCGGTCGACGCGCACCGCCGCCTCTCCATCGAGCGTTCGCACTCCGCGACGCACCTGGTGCACGCGGCCGTCCGCGGCGCGTACGGCAAGCGCGCGGCGCAGGCGGGCTCGCTGAACTCGCCGGGCCGCATGCGGTTCGACTTCACCACGCCGGGCTCGGTGTCGGCGGACGTGCTGACCGAGGTCGAGCAGGAGGTCAACGACTACCTGCAGACCAACGTCGAGGTGCAGAGCTTCACCACGACCAAGGACAAGGCCCTCGAGCTGGGCGCGGTCGCGCTGTTCGGCGAGAAGTACGGCAACGACGTCCGCGTGGTCGACATGGGCGAGTACTCCCGCGAGCTCTGCGGTGGCACGCACGTCGACCGGATCGGCCAGCTCGGCCTGGTCAAGCTGGTCTCCGACGCGTCCATCGGCTCGGGTGTGCACCGCGTCGAGGCGCTGGTCGGCACGGACGCGCTCAAGTACGTCCGCAAGGAGCAGCTGCTGGTGTCGCAGCTGGCGAACACCTTCAAAGTGCCGTCGGACCAGCTGCCCGGCCGCATCGAGGACGTCCTGACCCGGCTGAAGAACGCCGAGAAGGAGATCACGCAGCTCAAGACCCAGCAGGTGCTGGGCTCGGCGGGCTCCCTGATCGACAAGGCGCAGGAGATCAACGGCGTCACGGTGGTGGCCGAGGTCGTCCCGGACGTCGACGGCAACGGCCTGCGCGCGCTCGCCTCCGACATCCGCGGCCGGCTCGGCTCGCGACCCGGCGTGGTGGCGCTGTTCTCCCCGGCGGGCGAGAAGCTGAGCTTCGTCGTCGCGACGACGAAGGCGGCGCAGGACAAGGGCATCGCGGCGGGCAAGCTCGTGCCGTCGTTCGCCGAGAAGATCGGCGGCCGCGGCGGCGGCAAGCCCGACATGGCCCAGGGCGGTGGCACGAACCCGGCCGGCGCGGCCGACGCGGTCACGGCCCTGCGTTCGGCGATTGCCGGCATTGGTTAACCGCGGAGACCGCGGCCTGGATCGGCCCGGAGTGGACGATCCGGGCCGCGGCCGTCGGCTCGGAGTGGATGTCGGATCCGTCCGGGTCGGGGTGGCGCTGAGCGATCCGGCCCCCGTGCTCGCCTCGCCATTGGTTACCCTCTCCCGCGATGCGACCGACGACAGTGATCTGGACCAGCTGGCCGCCCTCGTCACCGAGCACGAGGTGGTCGAGGTGATCGTGGGCCTGCCGCGAACGCTCGCCAACCGGCAGGGTCCGGCGGCCGAGCTGGCGATCGCGTATTCTGAACGCCTGGCCGGGCGCGTCGCGCCCGTGCCGGTCCGGCTGGGCGACGAGCGGCTGACCACGGTCACCGCATCCCGCATCCTCTCCCAGCGCGGGGTCAAAGGCCGCAAGCAGCGAGCGGTGGTCGACCAGGCCGCCGCCGTCGAGATCCTGCAGGCCTGGATCGACGCCGCAGCTGCGCACCGCGCCCGGGAGGGAGACCGATGAACGAGCAGCCACCTGAGCCCCCACGCGGGCGCAGGCGACTCCGCGAGCCTGGACCGGCCACCCCGCCGCCGTCCCGGCCCGCACCGCGTCGTGCGGACCCGCACGACCCCCACGCAAGTGGCTACCAGGAGCTTCCGCAGCCTTCGCGGCACAGTGGTTCCCGCGAGAGTGGCTCCCCCGAGCTGCCCCAGCCGTCCCGCCGGGCGCGGCCCGAGCCGGGCTACGACCCGCGCCGCGACGCACCGCCGTCCGGCCGCCGTCGCCGCCTCGAGCCGCCGGGCACGCTGCCCCCGGCCGACGAAGACTTCGACCCGCGGGAGGCCGAGCGCTCGGCCCCGGTCCGGGCCCGGCACGGTCTCGACGACGGCGCCGACGCCCCGGCCTCGCGCCGGCGGGCGGCCCCGGACCCCGGCGAGCCCGCCGAACCCCGGCGCCGGCGGGCGGCCCCGGCCGCGGAGGAAGCGGCCCCGCGCCGCCGCCGTCCCGCGCCGGAGCCGGACGAGCAGGCGGACGCACGCCGTCGCCGTCCCACTCCCGAAGAGCTGGCCGAAGCCGACGCCGCGCGCCGCCACCAGGCGATGCTCGACCTGGAAGAGGCCGCCGAAGCGCAGGCCGCCCGGCTCCGCGGCGCGCCGGACGAAGGCCAGGCCCCACGCCGCTCCCGGGGCGCCTCGGACGAGGTGGCCGACCTGGCCCGCTTCCGGGCCACGCCGGGCTCCGGCGAGGCCGTCGAGCCGCCGTCCGGCCGGCGTCGCGCCGCTGCCGACCCGGCCGAAGCCGCCCCGCGGCGGCGCCGCGCGGCACCCGATCCCGAGGAGGCCGGCGACTCGCGCCGGCGTCGCGCGGCGTTGGATCCCGACGCCGCCGCCGACCCCCGTCGCGCGGCCCCGGAATCCCCGCGACGGCCCGTCCAGCCGGGTGACCGCTCTCTCGGCGTGCCCGAACCCGGTGCGGAGCCGCCTCGGCGCCGTCGCCCGCCGCCCCCGCCGGTGCGCGAGGAGCCGGTGACCGACATCATCCCCGCGCAGGCCCCGGCCGAGCCGTCGCACGAGGAGCCCGAGGAGTTCCTCGCCGAAGACGGCGAGTACGCGGAGTACGACGACTACGACGAGTACGCCGACGACTACGACGGCTACGACGACGAGGCCGAGTACGAAGACGACTACGAGGAAGAGCCGAAGAAGCCGCGCAAGAAGAAGGGCAAGCGTGCCCTCGGCTGGGTCGCCGCGCTCGTGGTGATCGTGCTGCTCGGCGGCGGCGCCTACTACGGCTTCAACAAGATCTTCGGCTACGAGGACTTCGAAGGCTCCGGCGACGGGGACGTGCTGTTCCAGGTCGACGACGGCGACTCGACGTCGGCGATCGGCGCGAAGCTCGCCACGGCGGGCGTCGTCGCCAGCGGCAAGGCGTTCGTCAAGGCCGGCGAGGACAACCCGAAACTGTCGCGGATCCAGCACGGTTTCTACGTGATGAAGTCGCACATGTCCGGGGCCAGCGCGGTCGACCGGATCCTCGCGACCGGGTCGCGGGTGGGCCAGCTGGAGATCCGGCCGTACACCCAGTTCGACGACATCACCCAGCCCGACGGCAAGGTCACGCCCGGCGTGTACAGCCTGATGGCGAAGGCGTCGTGCGCGCAGATCGACGGCAAGAGCACCTGCGTGAGCGCCGACGACCTGCGCAAGGTCGTCGACGGAGCCGACCTCAAGACGCTCGGCGTGCCGGACTGGGCGATCGAGCCCGCGAACAAGGCCGACCGCAAGGACCGCAGGCTCGAGGGCCTGATCGCGCCGGGCCTCTACGACGTCCGGCCCGGCGCGACCGCGCAGGAGATCATCGGCCAGCTCGTCCGGAGTTCGACCGAGGCGATCCAGAACGCGGGCCTGAGCCCGCAGTCGACCGGGCCGGGGATGACGCCGTACCAGACGCTGATCATCGCCTCGATCATCGAGCGCGAGGCCGTGAAGGCCGACTTCGGCAAGCTCTCGCGGGTGATCTACAACCGGCTCGCGAGCAACATGCGGCTGCAGATGGACTCCACGGTCAACTACGTCCTGGACCGGCCGACCCTGGCGACCAACGACGACGACCGCCTCCGGGCCGGGGCGTACAACACCTACAAGAACGCGGGCCTGACCCCGACGCCGATCTCGGTGCCGAGTCCCGACGCCATCCAGGCGGCGGTGCACCCGGCGACGGGCGACTGGTTGTACTTCGTCAAGTGCGAGAAGAACGGCCTGTCCTGCTTCGCGGTCTCGTTCGACGACCACAAAGCCAACATCAACCTGGCCAAGCAGCGTGGTGTCTTCTGAGTCCCGCCGGGCCGCGGTGCTGGGCAAGCCGGTGGCGCACTCGCTGTCCCCGGTGCTGCACGGCGCCGCGTTCGCAGCGCTCGGCCTGACCGGCTGGACGTACGAGCGGATCGAGACGAGCGCCGAGGAGCTCCCCGGCCTCGTCGGCGGCCTCGGTCCGGAGTGGGCCGGGCTTTCGGTCACCATGCCGGGCAAGCGCGCGGCGCTGGACCACGCGGACGAGGTGACCCCGCGCGCGGCCGCCGTCGGCGCCGCCAACACCCTGGTCCGCACCGCGAAGGGCTGGCTGGCGGACTGCACCGACGTCGACGGGGTCACTGGGGCGTTGCGGGCGGCGGGCGGCTACGAGCCGTCGCCCGGCGACACCGGTGTGGTGCTCGGCGCGGGCGGCACCGCGGCCGCGGCGGTCGTCGGGCTCGCGGCGCTGGGCGTGCGGCAGGTGCGTCTGGTCGTGCGAGATCCCTCACGGGCCGCCGAAACCCTCGACGCGGCGAAGCGGGCTTCGCTCGACGTCGACGTGCTTCGCTGGTCCGAGACGGACTTCGCGGCCCTGGGCTCCGCGGCAGTGCTGGTGAACACCGTGCCGCCGGACGCCGTCGCCGCGCACGTGGCCGACCTCGCGGCGATCGGGCACGTCCTCGACGTCATCTACCACCCGTGGCCCACGCCGTTGGCGGAAGCGGTCGCCGAGCGGGGCGGCCGGCTCGCGACGGGCCTGGACATGCTGCTGCACCAGGCGTTCGGCCAGGCGGAGCACTTCACCGGGCGGCCCGCTCCGCGCGCGGCGATGCGCGACGCCCTGCGCGAAGCCACCGGGAACCTGCTGCCGCTGCCGATCACGTAAAACCACTTGCCCGAAGTTGATATTCTGGCCGACTGCCCAAAACGAAGGGGGTCTGCCGGAATGAGCAGTCAAGAAGCGCGGAGCGAGGCCGAGAACGACTCGGCGTGGGTCGGCGAACGACCGAAGCTCAACTCCACGGTCACGCTCGCCGACTACGACCCGGAGTGGCCGAAGCTCTTCGAGCGCGAGGCCGGCCGGATCCGGGACGTGCTGGGGGAGCGGGTGCTCGTGCTCGAACACGTCGGGTCGACGTCGGTACCGGGCCTGTGCGCCAAGCCCTGCGTCGACATCCTCCTCGAGGTCCCGGACTCCGATGACGAGGACACGTACGTGCCCGCGCTGGAGGCGGCGGGCTACCGGCTCGTGATCCGCGAGCCGGACTGGGAGAAGCACCGCTGCTTCAAGGGCCCGGACACGAACATCAACCTGCACGTGTACTCGCCGGGCAACGGCCAGACGCCGCGCTACCGGCTCTTCCGCGACCGGCTGCGGTCGCACCCCGAGGAGCTGGAGCTCTACGCGACGACGAAGCGTGAGCTGGCCGCGCGGGAGTGGACGTACATCCAGCAGTACGCCGACGCCAAGACCGAGGTCGTCGAGGCCATCCTCGGCCGGGCGCGGGCCGAGCAGTACGACGGCTACAGCGAGGCCTACGCGTCGCACGCGGAGAAGTCCGTCACGAACGCGCTCTACGACCGGCCGGCGATCGTCGACCTGGCCGGTGCGGTCGAGGGCAAGCGGGTGCTCGACGTCGGCTGCGCGGCCGGGCACCTCAGCGCGCTGCTCGCCGGGCGGGGCGCCGACGTCCTCGGCGTCGACGCCAGCGCGGGCATGGTCGAGGTCGCGCGGCGGAAGTTCGGCGATGTCGCCCGCTTCGAGGTCGTGGACGTCAGCGGGCCGCTGCCGCTGCCGGACGGCTCGATCGACGTCATCACGGCGTCGCTCGTCCTGCACTACCTGAAGGACTGGACGGCCACCCTCGCCGAGTTCCGCCGGGTCCTCGAGCCGGGCGGGGTGCTCGTGTTCTCGGTGCACCACCCGGGCGAGGACTGGCACTGGTTCGAGAAGGACGACTACTTCCAGCTCGAACTGCTCGAAGACGACTTCGGCCTCGACGGCAAGCCGCATCCGGTCAGCTTCTACCGGCGCCCGCTGAGCTGGACGTTCGGCGCGGTCCGCGACGCCGGTTTCGCGGTCGACCGGCTGGTCGAGCCGATGCCGGTGCCCGAGGCGGCCGACGCCGATCCGAAGTGGACGGAGAACCTGCGGACCAAGCCGCGGTTCCTCTACTTCCGGGCGGTCAGTCCTTCTTGGCGAGATCCTGGATCAGGTCGACGATCTCCCGGCTGACCGGGCGGAACACCCGAAGCCGGGAGAGCGCGGCCAGCCGGGCGAGCAGCGGGACGCTGCGCTCCACCAGCATCCGGCTGCGCTTCTGCCCGGCGGAGCGGTCGTGGACCCAGAACAGCACCACGCCCATCTGGAAGAGCCAGAGCAGCTCGGGCAGCTGACCGCGCAGCTCCGGGTCGAGCTTGACGTCGGAGCCGTCGACGACCTCGCGCATGAGGCCGATCGACGCTTCGCGGGCGGCCGAGGAGTCGTCGCTGAACGGGCTCAGCGGCGACTCCGGGTCGGCCGCGTTGACGAAGAACTGAGTGCCGAAGCGCTGGTAGGGCTCGGCGATGTCCAGCCAGCACAGCAGCACGGTCTTCAGGCGGGCGGCGAAGGCGGTCTCGCCGTCGATCCGGTCGCGGGCCGCGTCGAGGTGCTGTCTCGCGATCTCGTCGTAGAAGCCCTGGATCAGCTGCTCTTTCGAGGAGAAGTAGTAGTAGGCGTTCCCGACGGAGACGCCCGCTCCGGCGGCGATGGCGCGCATCGTCGTGCGGTCGTAGCCGTTCTCGGTGAACAGCCGCATCGCGGTCGTGACGATCAGGGACCGCGTTTCCTCGCTCTTGGCCACGTGCGGCACGTTAGCGCCGGGCACGTCAGGGCGCGGGGAAGGGCGGGGCCTGCGGCATGCCGGCGTAGGGCAGCGGTGCCGGTCGCGGGGCCTGCTTCGGGGCCAGGTGGTGGCGGCGGATGGCGTTGAAGACCAGCACGTTGACCAGGTGCATCGCGCCGAGGATCAGCGCGACGACGCCGACCTTCACCGAGAGCAGTTCGAACACCTCGCGCGCGGTGGGCACCTCGGCGTGGCTGGTCAGGAAGAGCGTCACGAAGCCGAGGCTGACCAGGTAGAAGCCGACGACCAGGAGCTGGTTGACGGCGTTGGCCAGGCCGGGGCTGTCGGCGAAGACCTCGGTGAGGAAGGTGCGGCCGTGCCGGCTCAGCGTGCGGGCCACGAGCACCGTCAACGGAATGCTGATCAGCAGGTAGAGGGCGTACGCGACGACTATCCGGTCCATGGTTCCTCCTTGTTTTGAACGTGTTCAAGAAGTACCGTAGCGCCGTTTTTGAACGTGTTCAAGAGGGCTGGGTCACGTCGGCTGTTCACCTTCCGCTCACCCATCCGGGCGGTTCCCGGCATAGGGTGGCCGCCGACTGGGAGGTACCACCGTGAACCGCATCGCCGCCGGGCTTTCCGTAGCCGTGCTGGTCGGGCTCTCCGTGCCCGCCACCGCTTCCGCGAGCTTCGGACAGAACGTCCGCTTCGCCACCTTCAACGCCTCGCTGAACCGCGCGTCCGCCGGCCAGCTGGTGACCGACCTCTCGACGCCGGGCAACGCCCAGGCGCAGGAGGTCGCCGAGGTCGTCCAGCGCAACCGCGCCGACGTCCAGCTGATCAACGAGTTCGACTACGTGCCGGGCAACCGGGCCGCGGACCTGTTCCGGAAGAACTACCTGGCGGTGGGCCAGCACGGCGCGAAGCCGATCGACTACCCGTACGCCTACACCGCGCCGGTCAACACGGGCGTGTCGACGGGCTTCGACCTCGACCGCGACGGCACGATCGGCCTCGGCAACGACGCCCAGGGCTTCGGCACGTTCGAAGGCCAGTACGGGCTGCTCGTGCTGTCGAAGTATCCGATCGACCTAGCGCACGTGCGGACGTTCCAGAAGTTCTTGTGGAAGGACATGCCGGGCGCGCTGCTGCCGGACGACCCGGCCACGCCGGCGCCGCACGACTGGTACAGCCCCGCGGAGCTGAACGTGCTGCGGCTGTCGTCGAAGTCGCACTGGGACCTGCCGCTGAAGATCGGCCGCTCGACGGTCCACTTCCTGGTCTCGCACCCGACGCCGCCGAGCTTCGACGGTCCGGAGGACCGCAACGGCACCCGCAACAACGACGAGATCCGCTTCTGGGCGGACTACGTGACGCCGGGCAAGGGCGGCTATCTCTACGACGACCGAGGCCACCGCGGCGGCCTGGGCGCTTCGGAACGGTTCGTGGTGGCGGGCGACAACAACTCGGACCCGTTGGACGGCGACAGCGTCCCTGGCGCGATCGACCAGTTGCTGGACGCGCGCCGGGTGATCGAGACGCACCCGGGCAGCCGCGGCGCGGTACTGGCGGCTCAGGCCCAGGGCGGCGCGAACGTCGGGCAGGAGAGCGACCCGTTCTCCGACACGGGAGACTTCAACGACGTCGCGCCGGGCAACCTGCGGACGGACTACGTGCTGCCGTCGAAGGGTCTGGTGCCGTGGCACGCGGAGGTGTTCTGGCCGGTGCCGAGCGACTCGCTGTCCCGGCTGAACGACGCCTCCGACCACCACCTGGTCCGCGTGGACGTGTTCGTGCCCCGCGGCTAGACGGCCCGGACCACAGGTCTTGAATGAGTCATTCAAGACCTCCGAAGACCTGAATGACTCATTCAAGACGTTTGCGCCGGCAGCCGCGCTGTCCACGAACCTCGCGACCTCCCGGCGGCGGGTGCGGGCCTGCGCCGGCCCGGACCTGTCGCCTACGGTGAGATCATGCGGATCGCGATTCTCGACGACTACCAGGA
The DNA here is from genome assembly GCF_040682155.1 of Amycolatopsis sp. NPDC051371. Classification (NCBI taxonomy): domain Bacteria; kingdom Bacillati; phylum Actinomycetota; class Actinomycetes; order Pseudonocardiales; family Pseudonocardiaceae; genus Amycolatopsis; species Amycolatopsis sp. NPDC051371. Next base: position 39,117 of record NZ_JBFBAG010000014.1, on the reverse strand, counting down.
CGTCGCCCTGACCTTCGGTGACTGGGACTCGCTCAAGGCCGACATCACGGTCTTCACCGACCCCCTCACCGACGTCGTCGAGCAGCTCCAGGGCTTCGAGGTGATCGTCGCGATGCGCGAGCGCACCCGGTTCCCCGCCGAGGTGCTCGACCGGCTGCCCGACCTGAAGCTGCTGGTCAGCACCGGCCCGCGCAACGCCGCCATCGACGTCCCCGCGGCGAAACGCAACGGCGTCGTCGTGTCCAGGACCGGCTACCTCGGCCAACCCACCGCCGAGCACACCTGGGCGCTGATCCTCGCCGCGTCGCGGAACCTGCCGCAGGAGTTCCGGTCCATGCGCGAAGGCGGCTGGCAGACGACCGTCGGCACCATGCTGCACGGCAAGACGCTCGGGCTGCTCGGCCTCGGCCGGCTCGGGGCCGGGGCGGCGAAGATCGGGCAGGTCTTCGGCATGGAGACCATCGCCTGGAGCCAGAACCTGACGCCGGAGAAAGCCGAGCCGCACGGCGTCACCGCGGTGTCCAAAGAGGAACTGTTCGCCCGCTCGGACGTGCTCTCGATCCACCTCGTGCTCAGCGGGCGCACCCGCGGCCTGGTCGGCGCGGCCGAGCTCGCCGCGATGAAGCCGAGCGCGTTGCTGGTGAACACCTCGCGGGGCCCGATCGTCGACGAAGCCGCGCTGGTGGACGCGTTGCGCCGCAAGGAGATCCGGGCGGCCGCGCTGGACGTCTACGACACCGAGCCGTTCCCCGCCGACCATCCACTGAGGACGATGGACAACGCGGTCCTGACGCCGCACCTCGGGTTCGTCGCCCGGGAGACCTACGAGATCTTCTACGGCGACGCCGTCGAGGACATCGCGGCGTTCCAGGCGGGGGAACCGATCCGGCTGATGGAGTAAGGCGTGCGGCCCGCCGGGGCCCGAGGTCCCCGCACCGGCCCGGCGGCGGGCCCGCACGAGAACCATGACACCACTCGCGCAGCACGCCGGGCAGGGTCCAAAGACCCTGCCGCGGGCGTCCGTTCGGCTGAACGGCGAGCCCGGCCGGGTCGTGAGTGAGAAACAGGGTTCTAACCCTGTTTCTCACTCACGAGAACGGGACCGCGTCCGGCGCGCAGGTGGCCCCCTCGGCCGGCGCCGCCAGGTCTGTCAGGTACCGCACCACGGCCGCCGAGGCGCACGCGCTCGGCGCGTCCAGCGACGTGTGGCCGTACCCGTCGACGACCAGCACCCGGCCGTCGCCCAGCTCCGCCGCCGTCGCCCGCGCGTTGTGCAGCGGGGTCGCCGGGTCGAACCGGTTGTTGAGCACGAGAACGGGGTTCTTCCGCGCCCGGTTCCACGGCCCGGTGTACCGGTCCTCGTCGTGCGCGGGCCAGCCGACGCACTGGGCCATCGAGTACACCGCGCCCAGCCCGAAGTACGGCTGACGCGCGCTTTCCCGAGCGGCCAGAGCCGTGTAGTCCGCGGCAGACCCCGGGTTGTCGCTGTCGACGCACTGGACGGCCAGGAACCCGGGGGAGTGGGTCGGCACGTACGGGTCGAGCACCGGCGCGGCGGGCCCCGGGTCGGACGGCATCGCCGCGAGGGTCTGGGCGAGCCGCTTCCACCGCCCCGACTGGTACAACGCGCTGTCGACGGTCTTCATCAGCGAGCCGATGCCCGTGCTGTGCGACGCCCGCGCGAAGACCCCGGCGAACTTCGCTTTCGGGTCACCGCCGGAGAACGCGCACTTCGGTCCGGCCGCGGCGCACACCGCGAAGAACTGGTCCAGCTCCTGCTGCTGCGCCCCGGCGACGTCGGCGCGGACGTCGACCGGCTCCTTCTCCTGCCCCGGTTTCCCGGTGGCGTTCGCGACCAGGTCGAGCGTGCCGTCGAGGGTCATCGCGCGGACCTTGTCCGGGAACAGGTTCGCGTACGTGCCGCCGAGGTAGGTGCCGTAGGAGTAGCCGTAGAAGTTCAACGCGGCGTCGCCGACGGCCTGGCGCAGCAGTTCCAGGTCGCGCGCCACGTTCGCCGTCGACAGGTGGCTCAGCAGCGCACCCGACCCGGCCGCGCACGCCTTGCCCGGCGCCGCGCTCGCCGCGAAGAACGCGTCCGGCTGCCGCAGCGGCGAACCCGGGGCAGGGGCGTGGTCGGCGCCGGGACAGCTGATCGGCGTGGACCCGCCGATGCCGCGCGGGTCGAAGCTCACCAGGTCGAAGCGGGCGCGCACCTCGTCGGGGTAGCGGTCGGCGAAGCGCGTCAGCTCGCCGACGCCGTCCGTGCCCGGGCCGCCGAAGTTGACGAACAGCGAGCCGAGCCGCCGGCCCGGGTCGCTCGCCGGCAACCGGATCACCGAGAGCGTGATCGCGGTGCCCTTCGGCTCGCGGTAGCTCAGCGGCACGGCCGCGGCCGCGCACTGGTACTTCCCGTGGCACGGCGTCCAGCGCAGGGCCGGCACGGCGGCGCCGTTCGTGCCCAGCGCGGGCGGGGCCTCGGCGGGGGCCGGGGACGCCGGCGGGGGAGCGGGTGCCGCCGGGGGAGCACTGCAGGCGGCGAGCAGGAGCAGCAGAGCGGCGAGGAGGGCCTTCACACGCTCAATTCCGCCAGGACGGCGTCGGTGTAGCGCGGCCAGACCTCGGCGGCCCACGGGCCGAACGCGCGGTCGGTCAGCGCGACGCAGGCCGCGCCCGCGTCCGGGTCGACCCAGAGGAACGTGCCGGACTGGCCGAAGTGCCCGAAGGTGCGCGGCGAGCTGTTCGCGCCGGTCCAGTGCGGGCTCTTGTGGTCGCGGATCTCGAGGCCGAGGCCCCAGTCGTTGGGCTTCTGGTGCCCGAAGCCGGGCAGCACCCCGGACAGGCCGGGGAAGACGACGTTCGTCGCCTCGGTCACCGTGGCGGCGTCGAGCAGTTTGGGCGACTGCAGCTCGGCGGCGAACGCCACCAGATCGTCCACAGTGGACACCGCGCCGGACGCGGGCGAGCCGTCGAGGGTCGTGTTCGTCATCCCCAGGGGCCCGAACAGCGCTTCGGCCTGGTACTGCGCGAAGGGGATGCCGGAGTGCTCGGCCAGCGCGTCGGCCAGCTGCTCGAACCCGGCGTTGGAGTAGAGCCGCCGCGTGCCCGGCTCGGCCATCGCCTTGTGCGCGTCGAAGGCGAGGCCCGAGGTGTGGGCGAGCAGGTGCCGCACGGTCGAGCCCTCGGGGCCGGCCGGCGTGTCGAGCTCGACGACGCCCTCTTCGATGGCGATGAGCGCGGCGTAGGCGGTCAGCGGCTTGCTGACCGAGGCCAGCTTGAACTTCCGCGCGGTGTCGCCGTGGCGGCCCACGACGCTCCCGTCGGCGGACACCACGGCCGTCGCGGCGTTGTCCACCGGCCACTCGTCGATCAGGCGCACGCTCTCCATGCGTCCACCCTACGAAACGCCACGAAGGCCTTCGCACCGGTGTCGGGGACCGGTGCGAAGGCCTTCGCGTGGAGTACTGTGCCGTCGAGTACTGATCCGACCACAGCCACGGCCGGATGGCTCCGTGGCGACAGTCCCGTCCCGCTCGGGGTCTGGCCTGCTTTTGGCCGGATCAGTACTCAGGCGTCGAGGTCGGTGGCGACCAGCTGGGCGACCGCTTCCACGGCCTCCTCGGCACCTTCGCCCTCGGCGCTGATGACGACCTCGTCGCCGTACCCGGCGGCGAGCGTCATCAGGTTGAGCACGCTGCCGGCGGCCACCGGGCTTCCGCCGGCCTTGGCGATCTGCACCGCGACGGGCTGCGCCGCGGCCGTCTTCGCCACCAGCGCGGCCGGCCTGGCGTGCAGGCCCACCTTGCTCGCCACGGCGACGCGTTTCTCCGGCATGTTCGTCCTCTCCCTACGGGGTGTTACGTCGCTGTCGATCTTACTTCGCGGCGGTGCGATCCAGGTCCGCCTCGACCGAGTCGTCCTCGCGACCCGGCGTCCGCAGGTTCCACTTCGTGATGACGATCCGGAACACGAAGTAGTAGATCACCGCGAACACGAGCCCGATCGGGATGAGCAGCCACGCCTTGTGCGCGGTGTCCAGGCTCGAGTTGAGCGCGAAGTCGATCGCGCCACCGGAGAACGAGAACCCGAGCTTGATGCCCAGGGCGTTCACCAGCGCCAGCGACAGGCCGGTCATGATCGCGTGGAAGATGTACAGCGGCCACGCGACGAACATGAACGAGAACTCGATCGGCTCGGTCACGCCGGTGATGAACGAGGTCAGCGCGGCCGCGATCATCACACCGCCGACGATCTTCTTCTGCGCCGGACGCGCGGTCTGCCAGATCGCGAGCGCCGCCGCGGGCAGGGCGAACATGAAGATCGGGAAGAACCCGGTCATGAACGTGCCCGAGCCCTGCACGTGGTTGAAGAAGTTGGTCAGGTCACCGCCGTTGAAGATGAACCACACCGGCACGTTCAGCAGCTGGTGCAGACCGACGGGGATGAGCAGCCGGTTGAAGAAACCGTAGATGCCGCCACCGACGACCGGCTGGCCGACGATCGCCGAACCCAGGTTCTGGATGCCCTCGTCGACGTACTTGAAGACCAGGCCGAAGAGCACGCCGAGGATGATCATGGCGAAGGCGGTGACGATCGGGACGAACCGCCGGCCGCCGAAGAACGCCAGCCACGCGGGCAGCTTGATGCGGTGGTACTTCTGCCACAGCAGGGCCGCCACGATGCCGGCCACGATGCCCGTCAGGACGCTGTAGGGCCAGTGCAGTGGTGAGCCGTCCCAGCTCGGCTTGTAGCCGGTCTGGCTGCTGATCGGCGCGATCGCCTGGATCACGCGGTTGAAGACGACCCAGCCGACCGCCGCCGCGACGGCGGTCGAGCCGTCGCCCTTGCGGGCGAAGCCGACGGCGATGCCGATCGCGAAGAGCAGGGGCAGGAAGTCGAAGAGCGCGTTGCCCGCCCCGCCGATGACGGCGGCGACCTTGTCCCAGCCCAGCCCGTCCTTGCCGAGCAGGTCGTCCTGGCCGAACCGGTTCAGCAGGCCGGCCGCGGGGAGCGTGGCGATGGGAAGCATGAGGCTACGGCCGAAGCGCTGAAGACCGGCGAGGCCTCCGCCGCCCTTCTTCGTCGCCCCTTCCGCGGTGGTGGAGCTCATCTGGATCCTCCATAGTGGGGTGGTTGACCGGGCTCCGGGGTGTTCCGGTCCAACTGCATGGTCACCTGGTAGTGATCTCCCCGGTACCAGGACGTGATGTCTTCGATCGGGTCGCCGTTCGCGCTGGAGACCCGCCGGAACACGAGCAGGGGACTGCCGGCACGCATGCCGAGCAGCCGGGCCGTCTCGCGGTCCGCTCCTTCGGCCCAGACCGTCTGCCACGCCTGGTCGGGACGCACGTCGTACGTCTCGGCCAGCTGCGCGTAGATGGACTGGGTCAGGTCGAGCTCGAGCAGGCCGGGAGCCCGGCCCGCGTGGTACCAGCCGCGTTCGACGGCCAGGGGCACGCCGTCGGCGTGGCGCAACCGCACGAGGTGGTGTGCGGGGGCGCCCTCGGTCAGCCCGAGGGCGTGCGCCGAGGCGGTGGGTGGGACTTCGGTGGCCGCCGAGACCACTTCGGTCGTCGGCGTCAGCCCCCGCCTCCGCATGTCGTCGGTGAACGACATGAGGTAGAGCTGCAGCTCCATCCGCCGGGCCGCGGTGAACGTGCCCTTGCCGCGGACCCGGGCGAGCAGACCTTCCTCGACCAGCTTGCCGATCGCCGATCTGACCGTGAGTCGCGACACGCCGTAGCGCTGGGCGAGTTCACGTTCCGACGGGATCGGCGCACCCGGGGGGAGCTCGCGCTCCACCGTGCGGCGGAGGATTTCCCGCAGCTGGGCGTGCTTGGGCGTGGGCCCGTTGACGACCCGGTCGGGTGGCGGGACGTGCGCTGCCGCGCTCATCGGCGTCACCCTCCTCGTTCTCGCGTCACCGGGGACCGGTGCTCGCGTCCGGCCCGGAACATTGGTACGTTCCGGTCTAGACCAATGATCTGATGGGGCAGGATGCTCCGCCACGCGGACGGGTGTCAACCACCGTTATCCGTTCGTGGCCCGCGGCGGGGTGCATGCCGACGAACGGCGTAGTACAGGTGGACACGCGGTTCGCGTCAGGTTGGGAACAAACAGTGATCAAGGAGACCGCGATGGCGGATGACAGGCCCGAAAAGATCCTCGCCGCACTCGGCGGCACGGAGAACCTCACCGAGATCGAGGGCTGCATCACGCGGCTGCGCTGCGAGGTCGAGGACATGAGTCTCGTCGACGAGGCCGCGCTGAAGAAGGCCGGCGCGATGGGCGTCGTCAAGATGGGGTCGTCGGCCCTGCAGGTCATCGTCGGGCCGGAGGCGGACACGATCGCCAGCGACATCGAGGACCTGCTGTGAGCTTGGAGATCCTCAGCCCGGTCGCCGGGCGCGTCGTGCCGATCACCGAGGTTCCGGACCCGGTCTTCGCGCAGGCCATGGTGGGACCGGGTGTCGCCGTGCAACCGTCGGGCGGCCGGTCCGACGCGGTCGCGCCGGTCGACGGCACCGTCGCGACGCTGCACCCGCACGCCTACGTCGTCGCGACCGAGGACGGCAAGGCCGTGCTGGTGCACCTGGGCATCGACACGGTCAAGGAGAAGGGCGAAGGCTTCACGCTGCACGTCGTCAAGGGCGAGCAGGTGCGGGCCGGCCAGCCGATCGTCAGCTGGGACCCGGAAGCGGTGACCGCGGCGGGCTACTCGGCGATCGTCCCGGTCGTCGCGCTGGACGCCTCGGCGGACGTGCTGTCCGGTTTGGACGGCGAGCGCGACGTCGCCGCGGGCGACCGGCTGTTCGGTTGGGACGCCTGAGGCGGTTTTGTCACATGAAGGGCCCTTGTGGACAGACGTCCCCAAGGGCCCTTCACGCCGCCCGGCCCGTCAGCCGGTGACGACCTTCCCGTTCTCGACCTTGACCGGCACCGACGGCAGCGGCTTGTTCGCCGGGCCCTGCTTGACCTCCCCGGTGAGCGCGTTGAAGACCGAGCCGTGGCACGGGCAGACGAGGTCGGCGCCCTGCGGGGCGACCGTGCAGCCCTGGTGCGTGCAGATCGCGCTGAACGCGGCGCAGGCCGATTCGGACGTCCGGGCCACGATCACGTCGGAGCCGTCCGGGGCCTTGGCGGCCTTCGCCTGCCCGACCGGGACGTCGGCGAGCGCGACCAGCGGCGTCCCGGCGGCGATCGGCGCCTGCGCGGTGCCCGACTTGGCGTCGTCCGAAGAACCGCAGGCGGAGAGCGCGACGGCGCCGACGGCGGCGCCCGCGACGGCGGCACCCGTGGTGAGCACGGTGCGGCGGGAGTGGGTTTCGGCAGTCATGCCCCACTAAACGAGATCGACACCCCTTCGGTTCAATCCGCGGTGAACCGGATCGGCCCCTGTCTCGTGTATGTACCCGAGTGGGTGTGGAGTGGAGGATCGATCATGGTGAGTTGGGTTCTGCGCATCGTCGTGGCGGCCGCGTTGCTGGGCTCGGCGGGCGTGCACTACTTCCTCTGGACCGAGGACTACCCGGGCATCGTCGGGCCGTTGTTCCTGCTCGACGCGATCGGCGGCGTGGTCCTCGCGATCGCGGTCCTGGCCTGGCGGCACTGGCTGCCCGCGCTGGGCGCGGCCGGTTTCGGGGTGCTGACGCTCGGCGCGTACGTGCTCGCCGCGACCGTCGGGTTCGCCGGGAACCACGACCAGTTCAACAGCCAGCCGGAGTACTGGGGCGTCATCACCGAGGCGGTCTGCATCGTCGGCGGCCTGGCGCTGATGTTCGTGAAGGACCGGCGTCGAGTCACGGCCTGAGTTCCGTGGGGGAAGTCGCCGAAGACGCGCTGATGCGCGCGCTGCACGAGGAACACGCGGGCGCGCTGTGGTCGTACGCGCTCCACCTGACCTCCGGCGACCGGATCCGGGCCGAGGACGTCGTCCAGGAGACGCTGCTGCGCGCCTGGCGGTCGACGGCGGTGCTGGACCAGTCGCAGGGTTCGGCGCGGGCGTGGCTGTTCACGGTCGCGCGGCGCATCGCGATCGACGGCTGGCGCTCGGCGTCGGCCCGGTCGGAGGTGGTGACCGACCGGCCGCCGGAGCGCGCCGTCGGCGACGGAACCGACCGCGCGGTGCAGGGCTGGCTGGTCGCCGAGGCGCTCGCCGAGCTGTCGGAGCGGCACCGCGAGGTGCTCGTGCTGTGTTACTTCCAGGGCTATTCAGTGGCGGACGCGGCGACGCGGCTGGGCGTGGCCGAGGGAACGGTCAAGTCCCGGACGCACTACGCGTTGCGCGCGCTGCGCCTGGTGCTCGAGGAGAGGGGGGTGACCCAGTGAGCGAGGACCCGTTCGCGACGTTCGACGCGGCGTACGTGCTCGGGGCGCTTTCCCCGGAGGACCGCCAGCGCTTCGAGCAGCACCTGCGCACGTGCGACCGGTGCGCGGCCTCGGTGCGGGACTTGGCGGGGCTGCCGGGCCTGCTGGCCCGCGTCGACGCCCCGGCTCCGGTCATGCTGCCGGACGCGGGGCCGCCACCACCGGACCTGCTGCCGACGGTCCTGCGCCGCGTCCGGCGCGGCCGCCGGATCCGGCTCGCGGTGACGTCGGTGTCGGCGGCGGTGGCGGTCTCGGCGTGCGTGGCGCTGGCGGTGGTGGCGGCGTGGCCTCCCGCGGCCCCACCGCCGTCGATCGCGATGACGGCACTGGGCCAGTTCCCGGTCCGCGCGGACGCCCGCCTGGACGCGTTCGAGTGGGGCACGCAGGTCGACATGTCGTGCAGCTACACGGGCGAGCGCAGCAGTGGCGAGTACGTCCTGGTGGCGATCTCGCGCTCCGGCGTCGAGACCCAGCTGGCGACGTGGAAGGCGGTCCCGGACAACACGGCGCGGATCGTGATCGGGACGGCGTTGAAGAGGACCGATCTGGCGGCTTTGGAGGTGCGCGGGGGGAGCGGGCGGGCGCTGCTCAGGTTGACCTTGTGAAGGGGTGGTGGCTCGTCCGGGGCGCAGGGGGTCCCGGACGAGTCACCTGGTTTCCCGTTCGCGGGTGACCTTCGCGGCCCGCAACTCTCGGTTTCGTCGATGCTCGTGCCTTCTCGGCCTGAGTGCTTTGCGAGCGTCCGTGGCCTCGCGTGTCGCCCACAGGAATGAAACCCGGCCCGGAACGTAGCGAACGGACCGTTCGCTACGCCCGGCATTTGCCCAGCTCAGCCGAGCCGCAGCACCCTGGACCCATGCCCCCGACGATCTTCGTCCTCACCACCGCGGCGGCCGCAGGAGCGGCCACCGCGCCACTGTCGGCGTGGGCCCTCGGCCGGGCCGAGGCCCCGATCCCGGTCCGGCGCGCCGCCGCGCTGGCCGCCGCCGGTGTCACTCTCGTCACCGCGCTCTGGCTGTCCGGCGGCTGTCCCGGCTGGTGGCTGCCCGTGCCGATCCTGCTGACGATCATCGCCGTCTCGCTCGCCCTCGCCGACCTGCGTCACCTGCGCCTGCCCGACGCGCTGACCCTGCCCGCCTACCCCCTCTTCGGCGCCGCGATCGGAGCGGCCGCACTCGGCGGTGGCGGCCCGTCCCTGGCGGCGCGCGCGGCGGCGGGAGCCCTGCTGTTCGGCGGCGCGCACGCCCTGGTCGCCCGCGCGGCACCGGGCAGCCTCGGCGCGGGCGACGTGAAGCTATCCGGCAGCCTGGGCGCAGTTCTGGGCGCGGCGGGGTGGCCCGCGCTCGCCCTCGCGGCGATCCTGTCGGCCCTGTTCAGCCTGGCCGTCGCGATCGCCCAGAGCGCCGGCCAACGGCGAGCAAGAGGCCGAGCGCAATCGGAACCCACCACGCACCCGGCAGCGGCAGCCGGCCGGCGTCTCGGCCCGCATCCACCGCCGTCACCCGGCACCCGACCAGCGCCCATCCCACCCCCCATTCGTCCCTTCGGCGGCCACCGCGTGCCCCACGGCCCAGCCCTCCTCGCCGCCACCTGGCTGTGCGCCCTCTTCCCGGGTGCGCCGTGACCGGAACACTCTTCGGGCCCGCCCGGCCCCCGTGACAGGATTGAGCCCATGTTGCGCTGGATCACCGCAGGTGAATCGCACGGACCCGCGCTGGCCGCCGTGCTCGAAGGCATGCCCGCCGGCGTCGGTGTCACCACCGCCGACGTCACCGAGCAGCTCGCCCGGCGCCGCCTCGGCTTCGGGCGCAGCCCGCGGATGGGCTTCGAGACCGACCACATCGACTTCCTCGGCGGCGTGCGCCACGGCCTCACCCAGGGCGGCCCGGTCGCGGTCCAGATCGAGAACGCCGAGTGGCCCAAGTGGGAGCAGGTCATGGCGGCCGATCCGGTCGACCCGCAGATCCTCGACGGCCTCGCGCGCAACGAACCGCTCACCCGGCCCCGCCCGGGCCACGCCGACCTGCCCGGCATGCAGAAGTACGGCTTCGACGAGGCGCGCCCCGTCCTCGAACGGGCTTCCGCGCGGGAGACGGCGTCGCGGACCGCGCTCGGCACCGTCGCGCGGAACTTCCTGAAGCAGTTGCTCGGCGTCGAGATCCTCAGCCACGTCGTCTCGATCGGCGGGGCCGACGCGCCCGAGGGCCCGCTGCCCGTCGCCGCCGACCTGGCCGCCATCGACGAGAGCCCGGTGCGTGCCTTCAGCCAGGAAGGCACCGACGCGATGGTCGCCGAGGTCGACGCCGTGCGGAAGGCGGGCGACACCGTCGGCGGCGTGATCGAGGTCCTCGCCTACGGCCTGCCGCCTGGCCTCGGCTCCCACGTCCACTGGGACCGCCGGCTCGACGCCCGGCTCGCCGGCGCGCTGATGGGCGTCCAGGCCATGAAGGGCGTCGAGGTCGGTGACGGCTTCACCACCGCCCGCCGCTGGGGCAGCCAGGCGCACGACGAGATCGACCGCGGCACCGGCCCGGTCGGCGTCACCCGCCGGTCCAACCGCGCGGGCGGCCTCGAAGGCGGCATCACCAACGGCGAGCCGCTGCGGGTGCGCGTCGCGATGAAGCCGATCTCGACCGTCCCCAAAGCACTGTCCACAGTGGATGTCAAGACCGGCGAGCCCGCCGTCGCCATCCACCAGCGGTCCGACGTCTGCGCGGTGCCGCGCGCCGGGGTCGTGCTCGAATCCGTCGTGGCGCTCGTCCTCGCCGACGCCGCGCTCGAGAAGTTCGGCGGCGACTCCCTCGCCGAGAGCAAGCGCAACGCCGAGGCGTACCTGAAGGCCCTCGAGGAGCGCTGGTGAGCCCTCGCGCGGTGATCGTCGGGCCGCCCGGCTCGGGCAAGAGCACGGTCGGCCCGCTGCTGGCGGCCGCCCTCGGCGTCGAGTTCCGCGACAGCGACGACGACATCGTCGCGCGCGCCGGGCGCAGCATCTCCGACATCTTCGCGGACGACGGCGAACCCGCTTTCCGTGCCCTGGAAGAAGAAGCGGTCGCCACCGGGCTGGCGGAGCACGACGGCGTGCTCTCCCTCGGCGGCGGCGCCCCGCTGACGCCCGGCACCCGGGCGCGGCTGGCCGAACACACCGTCGTGTTCCTCAACGTCGGCCTCGCCGCCGGCGTGCAGCGCACCGGCCTGTCCAGCGCGCGGCCACTGCTGGCCGGGGTGAACCCCCGCGCCACGTTCAAGAAACTGCTCGACGAGCGGGTGCCCGTCTACCGCGAGGTCGCCACCTTCGAGATCGTCACCGACGACCGGACGCCCGCCGAAATCGTCGCGGGCCTGGCGGCCGAGCTCGCCGTCCCCGCCGAAGCCAAGGAGTGAGTCACCTCGTGTCCGATCCGGTGCGCATCCCCGTCGCCACCGCCCGTCCCTACGACGTCGTGGTCGGCCGCGGCCTGCTCGGCGACCTCGCCGCGCACCTGGCCGACGCCTCGAAGATCGCGCTGGTCCACCCGCCGACGCTGACCACCACGGCCGAGGCCATCCGCGAGGAGCTGATCGCGGCCGGGCTCGACGCGCACCGCGTCGAAATCCCCGACGCCGAGGACGGCAAGGCGCTCACCGTCGCGAGCTTCTGCTGGGAGGTGCTCGGCCGCATCGGGCTGGACCGCCGCGGTGTCGTGGTCGGCCTCGGCGGCGGCGCCGTCACCGACCTCGCCGGGTTCGTCGCGGGCACCTGGATGCGCGGCGTGAAGCTGGTCAACGTCCCGACGACGCTGCTCGGCATGGTCGACGCCGCGGTCGGCGGCAAGACCGGCATCAACACCGAGGCGGGCAAGAACCTCGTCGGGGTGTTCCACGAGCCGAGCGCGGTGTTCGTCGACCTCGCGACGCTGGAGACGCTGCCGCCGAACGAGCTCGTCGCCGGGATGGCCGAGGTCGTGAAGACGGGCTTCATCGCCGACCCGCGGATCCTCGAGCTGATCGAGGCCGACCCGGCCGGCGCGCTCGACGCGGGCGGCGACGTGCTCGCCGAGCTGGTCCGCCGCTCGATCCAGGTCAAGGCCGACGTCGTGGCCGCCGACCTGCGCGAGTCCGACCTGCGGGAGATCCTCAACTACGGCCACACCCTCGGCCACGCCATCGAGCGCCGGGAGCGGTACCGGTGGCGCCACGGCGCCGCGGTGAGCGTCGGGCTGGTGTTCGCCGCGGAGCTGGCGCGGCTGGCCGGCCGGCTCGACGACGCCACCGCCGAGCGCCACGCCGCCGTGCTCAAGCTGCTCGGCTTGCCGACGACGTACGACGCCGACGCGCTGCCCCAGCTGCTGGAAACCATGAAGGGCGACAAGAAAACCCGGTCGGGAGTGCTGCGGTTCGTCGTCCTCGACGCGCTGGGCAAGCCCGGCCGGCTCGAAGGCCCGGACCCGGCACTGCTCGCGGCCGCGTACTCGGCGATCGCCGCCGACGCCCCGAAGGCCGGCGGGAGCGTGCTGCTGTGAAGGCGTTCGTGTTCAACGGCCCCAACCTCGGGCGGCTCGGCAAGCGCGAGCCGTCGGTCTACGGCTCGGCCACCCACGACGACCTCGCGGCGCTGTGCGTGAAGACGGGCGACGAGCTGGGGATCGAGGTCGAGGTCCGGCAGACCGACCACGAGGGCGAACTGGTCGGCTGGCTGCACGAAGCCGCCGACGGCGGGAACCCGGTGGTGCTCAACGCCGGCGCGTGGACGCACTACTCGATCGCGGTGCGCGACGCCGCGGCGCAGCTGTCCGCGCCGCTGATCGAGCTGCACATCACGAACGTGCACAAGCGGGAGGCGTTCCGGCACCACAGCGTGCTGTCGGACATCGCGACCGCGGTGATCGCCGGCCTCGGCGTCGACGGCTACCCGCTCGCCCTGCGGTGGCTCGCCGCGCACCCGGGATGACGCTGCCGACGCTGACCACGGCGCGGCTGAAGCTGCGTCAGCTGGTCGAGGCCGACCGCGAAGCCGTCGTGAAGGTGTTCTCCGACCCGGAGATGAGCCGGTTCTTCGCCGCGGACTTCTCCGACCCGGCCGCGGCGAGCGCGATGGTCGACCGCCGGCTGGACTACCGCGGCCCGGCCGGCCAGGGCCACTGGGTGATCGAGCGCGACGGCGAGGTGATCGGCGTCGCGCACCTGCGGCCGTCGTGGGAGCTGCCCGGCGGAGTGGCGGAACTGGGCTATTACGTCGCGAGCGCGCACGCGGGGCAGGGTTTGGCGACCGAGGCCGCCCGGGCGGTGCTCGACCACGGCCTCGACGCGCTCGGGCTGCCGGCGGTCTGGGCGCTGGTGCACGAGAACAACGCGGCGAGCCGGAAAGTGGCGACCCGGCTGGGTTTCCTCGACGTCGGCAGCGGCATCCACTACGGCGACCTGCACCGCGTGCTCGTGTCGTTGGCGCCGGCGCACGGGCGGCCGCACCACGTCGAGCTGTGGGTGCCGGACCTCGCCGAGGCCGAGCGGAGCTGGGGCTGGCTGCTCGGCGAGCTGGGGTGGCGGGAGTTCCAGCGCTGGCCCGCGGGCGTCAGCTGGCGGCTCGGCGGGACGTACGTCGTGGTCGAGGCATCGCCGGCGATGAGCGCCCCGGAGCACCAGCGCACCCGGCCGGGCCTGAACCACCTGGCGCTGCACGTGGGAACGCGAGCCGAGGTCGACGACCTGGCGACGCGCGCGGCCGACCACGGCTGGCGTCCGCTGTTCGGTGATCGCTATCCGTACGCGGGCGGGGAAGCGCACTACGCGGCTTATCTGGAGAACGACGCCGGCTTCGAGGTCGAGCTGGTCGCGCTCGAAGGCCCGCCGGCCGGAGCCTGACCCTTCGCCACCGACGCCCGCCATCCGTCGGGCCGGTTCGGCTCGCCGGCTGCTCGGCAAACGTCTTGAATGAGTCATTCAGGACCTCCGAAGCCCTGAATGACTCATTCAAGACGTCACCGCCGGCGCGAGCCCCCGGCCACCGCTTGACCGCGCCGCCACCGGGTCTGACCGGCTCGGACTCCGAAAACCGTTGCCCCTCCGCGATCTTCCCCGCGATCGAAGGACCACCGACCAGGTGTGCCACCACTCGGACGGGTGGGAGTCTCGCTACACTCCGATGTCGTGCACCCGTTTCGTCGTGGGGGTCGGCGACCCGCTCGTGCCCTGCTCGCCAGTGTCCTGGCCGGGCTGCTCGTCGCCGGGTGCACCGAGGGTTACGCCCAGCCCCAGGCGGCGGGGGACAACCCGGCCATCGCCGGCGGGAAGAGCAGCGCTCCGCCGCGGCCGGTCGATGTCAAGCTCGCTTCGGGTGACCCCCGGGAGAGTGGTGGTGTGATCGCCGCCGGTGGGGCGGACGCCGTCTACGACTACGGGCCTTCGGTGATGCTTGACCGCGGGCAGACCCGGATGTGGTGGTGCAGCCAGTACGGCGGCGCCGGACCCGCCGGCGACGACATCCTCTACGCCCAGGCCCAGTCGATCGACGGGCCGTTCGCCGGGCCCAGCGGCGGGATTCCGGCCGCCGTGTTCTCCGGCGCGCCCGGGCAGTTCGACGGCATGCACACCTGCGACCCCTCGGTGCTGCGCGTCGGCACCACCTACTACCTCTACTACACCGGCGCGGCCGGTGACCACGCGCTCGGCAACGCCGTCGGGCTCGCGACCAGCACGGACGGTGTGCACTGGACCCGCGCGGCGGGCGGGAAGCCGATCCTCGGGCCGTCGCACGACGTGCACCGCGCCAACGTCTACGGCGCCGGGCAGCCCTCGGCCGTCTACCTCGACGGCTGGTTCTACCTGATGTTCACCGACACCACCGGCCGCGCCGCCGCGTGGAACGGCGCCGGGCAGTTCGTGCTGCGGTCGCACGATCCCGCGTTCGGGTCCGGGGTGCAGGCCCTCGACGTCGGCGGGTTCGTGCCGGTGGCCACGACCGCCACGCCGCGTGGCCGGTCGGTGGTCGAGGGGTTCAGCTCCGACCTGATGTGGGTGGGCGCGCTCGACGCGTTCGTCATCGCGCACGAGACCGACACCGGCACGACGCTGACGTTCTGGACCGCGGACTTCACCGAGAACCCGTACCGGCCGGTCGTCATCCCGGGCCCGTGGAAGGAAGGGCCGGGGCTGGTGCGCCGCGCGGACGGGCACGCGCCGCTGTCGACCGCCGCGCCGTGCGACCGGGTGCCGTTCGACGTCGTGCGCGCCACCGCGATCGGCGGGGCCGGCGCACCGACCGCCCTGCGGCACTACGGGCTCGACCTGCTGGGCAGCCAGGCCTGCGCGAACCCGGGCCGGGTGGCCGCGACGTTCGACGGCGTGACGATGCCGTCGCCGGACCGGACGATGGACCTGGTCCGCGCCGGGCAGCGGGTGCGGGTCGACCGGCGCGGCGTGGCCGCAGCCCTGGCCGGCGAGCTGCTGGAGAAGGAACCGCCCGAGGTGGCGGCGCTGCCGGTGGCGACGCGGCTGCGTTCGGGCGCGGAGGCGTTCCAGGCGCCGGGCCGCGGGCTGGCGCTGGTCCTCGACGACCGCCGGTTGTGGCGGGTACCGGACGCGGGGATCGTGGCCGGCAACGGCTCGGCGGCACGCCCGGTGACCCCCGCCCAGTGGGACGGCTCCCCGCAAGGCGTATCGCTGGTCGGCTGACGCCCGGAAGCAGCGCTAGGCGCGGGGCTCCCCGGTGCGCGGCTGAATCCGGCGAGACGGCCTTGGTGACGGGGCTTCGCCGGACAGCCGGACCCGGCGAGCCGGTTGTGGCGTCAGTTCCTCGTCGGCCGCCTGAGCCCGGCGGCGCGGTCGTGGCGTGGGTTCCGCCTCGGACGACCTGACCCGGCGAGACGGTCGCGGTGAAGGCGCTTCGCGCGCCTCTTCGTCGGTGTCGTCTTCGTCGGCGGGCCGGGAACGCCCGATCCGCCCGCCCACGAACAGCCCGAGCCCCGCGGGAATCAGCACCAGCAGCGCCGAGAACGCGGCCCCGCCCGTCAGCGCCCCGCCCAGCTCCGACACGCCCGTCTGGTCGACGAACACCGCCCGCCCGATGACGTACAGGATCCCCGACACGACCCCCGTCACGAGCGCCGCGATGAACCACGCGCGACCGCGGTCGGGGACGTCCCGCCAGGCGTCCAGCGCGCTCCACAGCGCGGCCGCGCCGACCAGGACCGCCAGGGCCAGCGACACCATGAGGGTCTGGTCCGTCGGGTGGTACACGGCGTACTTGGCCAGCAGCGTCAGCGCGACGCCGTGGAGCACCGCCATCCCGAGTCCGCGGATCACCCAAGCGCTCATCCTGCGGAGTGTAGGCCAGGTTACTGGCGAGTCGCCTGGCACGCGCCCACTAGGCTGGACCCGTGCCCGAAACCCATGGACGACGCCGGGCGGCGCTGCGCGGGCTTCTGACCGAAGCCGGTGTCGACGCGCTGCTGGTCACCGATCTGCTCAACATCCGTTACCTCACCGGGTTCACCGGCTCGAACGCCGCCGTGCTGCTGCACGCGGAGGGCGACGGGAAGACGCTGTTCTGCACCGACGGCCGCTACACGACCCAGTCGGCCGCCGAGGTGCCCGACCTGGACAAGGTCGTCGACCGGGCCAGCGCCGCCGCCCTCGTGAACCACGCCGCGAAGGACACCAAGACCTACGGCCGGGTCGGCTTCGAGAGCCAGCACGTCAGCGTCGAGGAGTACGAGGCGCTCCGGAAGCAGGTGCAGCTCGAACGCACCCCGGGGCTGGTCGAGCGGCTGCGTGTGGTGAAGGACGAAGCCGAGGTCGAGGCGCTGCGCCAGGCGTGCGCGGCCGCCGACCGGGCGCTGGACGACCTGCTTGCCGCCGGGGGCCTGCGACCCGGCCGGACCGAGCTGGAAATCGCCCGTGACCTGGAGAACCGGATGCTGGAGCACGGCTCGGCCGAGCCCAGCTTCGCCTCCATCATCGCCGCCGGCGCGCACTCGGCCATCCCGCACCACCAGCCGACGCACGCCCAGCTGAAGCGCGGCGACTTCGTCAAGATGGACTTCGGCGCGACCGTCGACGGGTACCACTCCGACATGACCCGCACCTTCGTCGTCGGCGCGCCCGCGGACTGGCAGCGCGAGGTGTACGACCTCGTGCACACCGCCCAGGCGGCCGGGGTCGACGCCGTCGTGCCCGGTGCCGAGGTGTCCGATGTGGACGCCGCGGCGCGGAAGGTGATCGCGGACGCGGGCCACGGCGAGCACTTCGCGCACGGTCTCGGCCACGGCGTCGGCCTGCAGATCCACGAGGCGCCCAGCTTCGCCGCGACGGGCGTCGGTACACTGTCCGCCGGTATGGCGGTCACCGTCGAGCCCGGCGTCTACCTCGCGGGGCGCGGTGGCGTGCGCATCGAGGACACGCTCGTCGTGCGGGCTGGGGAGCCCGAACTCCTCACCCTGAGCACCAAGAACCTCGTGGTCGTCTGACGGCGGCCCCGAACCGAGATCGACACAGGAGACTCCAAGCTCGTGGCCACGACCAACGACCTGAAGAACGGGCTCGTCCTCAACCTCGACGGCCAGCTGTGGACCGTCACCGCGTTCCAGCACGTCAAGCCGGGCAAGGGCGGTGCCTTCGTGCGCACGACGCTCAAGCACGTGCTCACCGGCAAGGTGGTCGACAAGACGTTCAACGCGGGCACGAAGGTCGAGACGGCCACGGTGGACCGCCGGAACATGACCTACCTGTACAAGGACGCCCAGGACTTCGTGTTCATGGACGCCGACACCTACGACCAGATCACGGTGCTGGCCGAGACCGTCGGCGACAACGCGAACTACCTGCTGGAGAACACCGAGGTGCAGGTCGCGGTGCACGAGGGCGTGCCGCTCTACATCGAGCTCCCGACCTCGGTGGAGCTGCTCGTGCAGCACACCGACCCGGGTCTGCAGGGCGACCGCTCCACCGGCGGCACCAAGCCGGCGACGCTGGAAACCGGCGCGGAGATCCAGGTCCCGCTGTTCCTGTCCACCGGCGAGAAGATCAAGGTCGACACCCGCGACGGCCGTTACCTGGGCCGCGTCTCCAGCTGATGCCGACGTCGAAACCCCACCCCAACCGCGGCGGCGCGATCAGCCGGCGGCAGGCGCGCCGTCGCGCGGTGGAGATGTTGTACGAGGCCTCGCAGCGCGACACCGACGCGGTGACGCTGCTGGCCGACCGCGTCGGCGCGACCGAGGTCGACCCGATCGCGGACTACACGATCAACCTGGTCGAGGGCGTGACCGGCCGGAAGACGCAGATCGACGAGCTGCTGGCCGAGCACGCGCAGGGCTGGACCCTGGAGCGGATGCCGAAGGTCGACCTCGCGGTGCTGCGGGTCGGTGTCTACGAGCTGCTCTGGGCCGAGGACGTGCCGGACCCGGTCGCGATCGACGAGGCCGTCGGCCTGGCGAAGGAACTGTCCACGGACGATTCGCCGCGGTTCGTCAACGGCGTGCTGGGCCGGATCGGCACGATCGCCGACCGCCTCCGCGCCGTTCTGTAAGGCCCGCCTGGCCCCCCGGTCAGGCGGTTCCGGTCAAGGTGACCACGACCGGGGGTCCGGGGGGCTTGCCCCGGGCGGGGTGTGGGGGCTGCGCCCCCACAAGACACGGCGGAGAGAGGCTCGGCTCGCGCTTTCCGCGAGCAGGGCTCGCCCCCGAACGAGCCCGATCAGTCCTCCTTGGACGGGCGCGCCTCCGGCGGGAGCACACCCCAGTCGATGAGCTGCTCGGTGAGCTCGCCCGGGGTCATGTCGTAGATGATCGCCAGGGACCGCAGGTCCTCGGTGCGGATCGAGAGCACCTTGCCGTTGTAGTCGCCGCGCTGGCTCTGGATCGTCGCCGCGTAGCGGGCCAGCGGGCCCACCTTTTCGGCCGGCAGCTGCTGCAGGCGCTCGAGGTTGATCACGATCTTGGTGGCGGGCTCCGCACCGGAGGGGACCCGGCCCTCGGGCAGCAGCTCGACCACCGGCACGCCGTAGAAGTCGGCCAGCTCGGCCAGCTTCTGCACGGTGACGGCACGGTCGCCACGCTCGTACGAGCCGACGACGACGGCCTTCCAGCGCCCACCGGACTTCTGCTCGACCCCGTGCAGGGACAGGCCCTGCTGCTGGCGGATCCCGCGGAGCTTGGCCCCGAGCGCCTTGGCGTAATCGCCCATCTGGTCGTTCTCCGTTCTCCACCCCCTCCCGGTCGGGGTGACCGGTCCAGGGGACTCTTCGAGTCGAATACTCAGAGTAATGGTTACGCATTGTTGTCACCAGGTCAAGCAGGAGCTTGCCGCGAATCACGCCACACCACCCGTAAGACTGAGCAAAGTGCCTGCTACTGTCGGTGGGAAAGCCCCGACCAGCAGGGGAACAGACGTCCTTTAAGGACCCGTCCGGTGAGGCGGGGAAGGAGTCCGAAGTGTCGTCACGTCCGCGTGGCGCGGCTGGTTCGGCCGGGGAGCGCGAGCTCCTGACGGCCGGCGATGTCGCGCGCACGATCGCCCGAATGGCCCATCAGGTCATCGAAAAAACCGCGAACGGTGCGGAGAGCACTACCCCGCCCGTGTTGCTCGGGATCCCCAGCCGCGGCACTCCGCTCGCGGCCCGCCTGGCCGACAAGATCGGCGAGTTCTCCGGCGTCCGCCCGCCGACCGGCGCCCTCGACGTCACCCTCTACCGGGACGACCTCCGCCGCCGCCCGCCGCGCGCGCTCGAACAGACGCAGCTGCCCCCGGACGGCATCGACGACCGGGTGGTGATCCTGGTCGACGACGTCCTCTTCTCCGGCCGCACGATCCGGGCCGCGCTCGATGCCCTCCGTGATCACGGCCGCCCCCGCGCGGTGCAGCTGGCCGTGCTGGTCGACCGCGGCCACCGTGAGCTGCCGATCCGCGCCGACTACGTGGGCAAGAACGTGCCGACCGCCCGCACCGAGGGCGTGTCCGTCCTGCTGGCCGAGATCGACGGCCGCGACGCGGTGCTGCTCCGTCCATCGGAAAGCGGCCCGACCGAAGAAGTACCTGGAGAAGATTCGTGAAGCACCTGCTCGCCACCGACGGGCTGGACCCGGCGCTGGCCACGGCCGTGCTGGACACGGCCGACGAGCTGAAGCACACCCTGCTCGGCCGCGAGGTCAAGAAGCTGCCGACGCTGCGCGGCCGCACGGTGATCACCCTGTTCTACGAGAACTCGACGCGCACGCGGGTGTCGTTCGAGATCGCCGGGAAGTGGATGAGCGCGGACGTGATCAACGTCTCCGCGTCCAGCTCCTCGGTGAACAAGGGGGAGTCCCTGCGCGACACCGCCCTGACGCTGGCCGCCGCGGGCGCCGACTGCGTGATCGTCCGGCACCCCGCCAGCGGCGCCGCCCAGCGGCTCTCGGAGTGGCTCGCCGAGCCCGGTACCTCGGTGGTCAACGCCGGCGACGGCACCCACGAGCACCCCACCCAGGCGCTGCTCGACGCGGCGACGCTGCGGGAACGCCTCGGCTCGCTCAAGGACCGCCGGGTCGCGATCGTCGGGGACGTCCTGCACAGCCGGGTCGCCCGCTCCAACATCCACCTGCTCTCGGCCCTCGGCGCGGAGGTGGTGCTGGTCGCGCCGCCGACGCTGCTGCCCTACGGCGTCGAGAGCCTGCCGGTCACCGTCTCGCACGACCTGGACGCCGAGCTGCCCGCGGTCGACGCGGTGATGATGCTGCGGGTCCAGGCGGAGCGCATGCACGGGGGGTTCTTCCCGAGCGCACGCGAGTACTCGATCGCTTACGGCCTCTCGGAAAAGCGGCAGAAGCTCCTGCCGGACCACGCGGTCGTCCTGCACCCGGGCCCGATGCTGCGCGGGATGGAGATCGCGAGCGCGGTCGCCGACTCCCCGGCCTCGGCCATCACCGAACAGGTCCGCAACGGCGTCCACGTCCGGATGGCGGTCCTCTACCACCTCTTGGCCAGTGAAGGAGCCGCCGCGTGAGCACCGTGATCAAGGGCGCCCGCCCGTACGGCGAGGGTGACCCGGTCGACGTCCTGGTCGAGGACGGGGTGATCACCGCGATCGGCGCCGTCCAGGTCCCCGAAGACGCCGAAATCGTCGAAGCCGGCGGCCAGGTGCTGCTCCCCGGCTTCGTCGACCTGCACACCCACCTGCGCGAACCCGGCCGCGAAGACACCGAGACGATCGACTCCGGCTCGGCCGCGGCGGCGCTCGGCGGCTACACCGCGGTGTTCGCCATGGCCAACACCGACCCGGTCGCCGACAACGCCGTGATCGTCGACCACGTGTGGCGGCGCGGGCAGGAGGTCGGCCTGGTCGACGTCCACCCGGTCGGCGCGGTCACCGTCGGGCTCAAGGGCGAGAAGCTCGCCGAGCTGGGAACCATGGCGAACTCGCAGGCGCGGGTCAAGGTCTTCTCCGACGACGGCCTCTGCGTCGCCGACCCGCTGCTGATGCGCCGCGCGCTGGAGTACTCGACCGCGCTCGACGTCGTCATCGCGCAGCACGCCGAGGAGCCGCGGCTGACCGTCGGCGCCCAGGCGCACGAGGGCGAGCGCGCGGCCCGGCTCGGCTACACCGGCTGGCCGGCCGCCGCGGAGGAGTCCATCGTGGCCCGCGACTGCCTCCTGGCCCTGCACGCCAAGGCGCGGCTGCACGTCTGCCACGTCTCCACTTCGGGCACCGCGGACGTCCTGCGCTGGGCGAAGGACCGCGGCACCAAGGTGTCGGCCGAGGTCACGCCCCATCACCTGCTGCTCACCGACGAGCGCCTGGCCACCTACGACCCGGTGAACAAGGTGAACCCGCCGCTGCGGACGGAGTCCGACGCCGAGAAGCTGCGGGCGGCCCTGGCCGAGGGCGTCATCGACTGCGTCGCGACCGACCACGCGCCGCACGCGGTGCAGGACAAGGACACCGAGTGGACCGCCGCGCGGCCGGGGATGCTCGGGCTGCAGACGGCGCTGTCCATCGTGGCCGAGACCATGGTCCGCCCCGGGCTGCTCGACTGGCGCGGCGTCGCCCGCGTCATGAGCGAGCGGCCCGCCGAGATCGGCAACCTGGCCGACCAGGGCCGCCCGATCGCGGTGGGGGAGCCCGCGAACCTGACGCTGGTCGACCCGGACGCCGAGTGGACGGTCCGGGGCGCCGAGCTCGCCAGCATCGCCGCCAACACCCCGTACGAGGGAATGCGGCTCCCCGGTGTGGTGACCGCGACGCTGCTGCGCGGGCGGCTCACCGCGCGGGACGGGAAGGTCTGCTGATGGAACGCCTTTGGCTGGTGCTGGCGATCGTCGCCTTCTTCCTGCTCTGCCTGTGGGGCATGTACGTCGGCTGGCGCCGCAAGGCGCGCTCGCAGAGCGTGCAGGTGCCGCCGTTCCCCGCCATCCCCGAAGACGCGGGCGACGCGCTGCTGGAGTCCACCGGCGTCTACGTCGCCACGACGTTCGCGGGGGAGTGGCAGAACCGGGTCGTCACCCGCGGCGCGGGCCTGCGCACCGGCGCGGTCCTGCGGCTGCACGACGGCGGCGTCGCGGTCGAACGCGGCGGAGCGCCCGACTTCTGGATCCCGCGCGACGCCGTCACCGGCGTCCGCCGGGACAACAAGATCGCCGGGAAGGTGATGGGCACCGACGCGCTGCTGGTGCTCACCTGGCGGGCCGGCGACGCCGAGCTCGACACCGGCTTCCGGGGCGACGACCTCGACGACTATCCACAGTGGATCGAACAGCTCAAGATCAAGGGAGGTGCCCAGTGAACGCGCGCGCTCAGGCCGCACTGGTACTCGAAGACGGCCGGGTGTTCCGCGGCGCCGCCTACGGCGCGCAGGGGCGGAGCCTCGGCGAGGCGGTGTTCTGCACCGGCATGACCGGCTACCAGGAGACGCTGACCGACCCGTCCTACCACGGGCAGATCGTGGTGCAGACCGCGCCGCAGATCGGCAACACCGGCTGGAACGACGAGGACGACGAGTCCTCGAAGATCTGGGTCAACGGCTACGTGGTGCGCGACCCCGCGCGCACGCCGTCCAACTGGCGCTCTCGCCGGACGCTGGACGACGAGCTGGTGAACCAGGGGATCGTCGGCATCGCCGAGGTCGACACCCGCTCGCTGACGCGCCACCTGCGCGAACTCGGCGCGATGCGCGCGGGGGTGTTTTCCGGCGACGCGCTGGGCACCGTCGACGAGATGGTCGCCGAGGTCCTGGCGAGCCCGAAGATGGAGGGCGCCGACCTGGCCGGCCAGGTCACCACGCCGAAGCCGTACGTGGTCTCGCCTTCGGGGGAGACGCGCTTCCGGGTGGTCGCACTGGACCTGGGCATCAAGTCCAACACCCCGCGGCAGATGGTCAAGCGCGGCATCGAGGTGCACGTGCTGCCCTCTTCCGCGTCGCTGGAAGACGTCCTGGCCGTGGAGCCGGACGGCGTGTTCCTGTCGAACGGCCCGGGCGACCCGGCCACCACGGTGCACGCGACCGAGCTGACCAAGCAGGTCCTGGGCCGCGAGATCCCGCTGTTCGGCATCTGCTTCGGCAACCAGGTACTGGGCCGCGCGCTCGGCCTGGGGACGTACAAGATGCGCTACGGCCACCGCGGCATCAACATCCCGGTGATCGACGTCGCCACGAAGTCGGTGGCGATCACGGCGCAGAACCACGGTTTCGCCCTGGAAGGCGAGCCCGGGCAGCGCTTCGAGTCGCCCTTCGGCGCGGCTCAGGTCAGCCACTACTGCGCCAACGACGGCGCGGTCGAGGGCCTGCGGGCCTTCGACGTCCCGGCGTTCTCGGTCCAGTACCACCCCGAAGCCGCGGCCGGCCCCCACGACGCGGCGCCCCTGTTCGACGATTTCGTTTTGCTCATGGAGAAGAAGGCCTGATGCCGAAGAGGACGGACATCCAGCACGTGCTGGTGATCGGCTCCGGGCCGATCGTGATCGGGCAGGCCGCGGAGTTCGACTACTCCGGTACCCAGGCCTGCCGGGTGCTGCGCAGCGAAGGCCTGCGCGTGTCCCTGGTGAACTCGAACCCGGCCACCATCATGACCGACCCCGAGTTCGCCGACGCCACCTACATCGAGCCGGTGACGCCGGACTTCGTCGAGAAGGTCATCGCGGAGGAGCGCCCCGACGCGATCCTGGCGACCCTCGGGGGGCAGACCGCGCTCAACTGCGCCGTCGCCCTGCACGAGCGCGGGGTGCTCGACAAGTACGGCGTCGAGCTGATCGGCGCCGACATCGACGCCATCCAGCGCGGCGAGGACCGGCAGAAGTTCAAGGACATCGTGCGCTCCATCGGCGCCGACGTCCCGCGCTCCCGCGTCTGCCACGACATGGACGAGGTCCGGGACACCGTCAAGGAACTCGGCCTGCCGGTCGTCATCCGGCCGTCGTTCACCATGGGCGGACTCGGGTCCGGCATGGCGCACACGCCCGAGGACCTCGAGCGGCTCGCGTCGACCGGGCTCACCGAATCTCCCGTCACCGAGGTGCTCATCGAGGAGAGCGTGCTCGGCTGGAAGGAGTACGAGCTCGAGCTGATGCGCGACAAGCACGACAACGTCGTGGTCGTCTGCTCGATCGAGAACGTCGACGCGATGGGCGTGCACACCGGCGACTCGGTCACCGTCGCGCCGACCATGACGCTCACCGACCGTGAGTACCAGGTGATGCGCGACGTCGGCATCGCGGTGCTGCGCGAGGTCGGCGTCGACACCGGCGGCTGCAACATCCAGTTCGCGATCAACCCCGAAGACGGCCGGATGGTCGTCATCGAAATGAACCCGCGCGTGTCGAGGTCTTCCGCGCTGGCGAGCAAGGCCACCGGCTTCCCGATCGCCAAGATCGCCGCGAAGCTCGCCATCGGCTACACGCTCGACGAGATCCAGAACGACATCACCAAGGCGACCCCCGCGGCGTTCGAGCCCACTTTGGACTACGTCGTCGTGAAGATGCCGCGGTTCGCCTTCGAGAAGTTCCCGGGCGCGGACCCGACGCTGACGACGACGATGAAGAGCGTCGGCGAGGCGATGTCGTTCGGCCGCAGCTTCCCCGAGGCGCTCGGCAAGGTGATGCGCTCGATCGAGACGAAGGCGACCGGGTTCTGGACCCTGCCCGATCCCGAGGGCGCCACCGTCGAGTCCACTTTGGACTCGTTGCGCACGGCGCACGAAGGCCGGCTCTACGAAGTGGAACTCGCGCTGCGCCTGGGCGCCACCGTCGAGCAGGTCCACGAAGCCTCCGGCATCGACCCGTGGTTCATCGACCAGATCGCCCTCATCGGCGAGGTCGGTGCCGAGGTCCGCGACGCGCCCGTGTTGACCGGGGATCTCCTCCGGCGCGCCAAGCGCACCGGCTTGTCGGACCGCCAGATCGCCGCGCTGCGCCCGGAACTGGCCGGCGAGGACGGCGTCCGCGCGCTGCGGCACCGCCTCGGCGTGCGGCCGGTGTTCAAGACCGTGGACACCTGCGCGGCCGAGTTCGCCGCGAACACGCCGTACCACTACTCGGCCTACGAGTCCGACCCCGAGGCGCAGTCCGAAGTGGCGCCGCAGCCGGACAAGCCGAAGGTGCTCATCCTCGGCTCGGGCCCGAACCGGATCGGCCAGGGCATCGAGTTCGACTACTCCTGCGTGCACGCGGCGATCGCGTTGCGGGAGGCCGGGTTCGAGGCCGTCATGGTCAACTGCAACCCGGAAACCGTGTCCACCGACTACGACACGTCCGACCGGCTGTACTTCGAGCCGCTGTCCTTCGAGGACGTCCTCGAGGTCGTGCACGCCGAGCAGGCGTCCGGCACGGTCGCCGGCGTCATCGTCCAGCTCGGCGGCCAGACCCCGCTGGGCCTGGCCAAGCGGCTCGCCGACGCCGGCGTGCCGGTGGTCGGAACGCCGCCGGAGGCCATCCACCTGGCCGAGGACCGCGGCGCGTTCGGCGAGGTGCTCACCGAGGCCGGGCTGCCCGCGCCGCGCTACGGCACGGCGACGTCGTTCGAGGGCGCCAAGCGGATCGCCGACGAAATCGGCTACCCGGTGCTCGTCCGGCCGTCGTACGTGCTCGGCGGGCGCGGCATGGAGATCGTCTACGACGAGGAGACCCTGGCCGGCTACATCAGCCGCGCCACCGAGATCAACCCCGAGCACCCGGTGCTCGTGGACCGGTTCCTCGACGACGCCATCGAGATCGACGTCGACGCGCTGTTCGACGGCGAGGAGCTCTACCTCGGCGGGGTCATGGAGCACATCGAGGAGGCCGGGATCCACTCCGGCGACTCCTCGTGCGCACTGCCGCCCATCACGCTCGGGCACACCGACCTGGAGGCCGTCCGGCGCTCCACCGAGGCCATCGCGCGGGGCGTGGGCGTGCGCGGGCTCCTGAACGTCCAGTACGCGCTCAAGGACGACGTCCTGTACGTCCTGGAGGCCAACCCGCGCGCGTCGCGGACGGTGCCGTTCGTGTCCAAGGCGACGGCGGTGCCGCTGGCCAAGGCCGCCGCGCTGATCATGACCGGCTCGACGATCAAGGACCTGCGCGAGAGCGGGGTCCTGCCGGCCGAGGGCGACGGCGGGCGGATGCCGGCCGACTCGCCGGTCGCGGTGAAGGAAGCCGTGCTGCCCTTCCACCGCTTCCGCACGCCCGAAGGACACGGCGTCGACTCGCTGCTGGGCCCGGAGATGAAGTCCACCGGCGAGGTGATGGGCGTCGACGTCGACTTCGGCAAGGCGTTCGCCAAGTCGCAGAGCGCGGCCTACGGCTCGCTGCCGACGTCCGGGCGTGTGTTCGTCTCGGTCGCCAACCGCGACAAGCGCTCGCTGGTGTTCCCGGTGAAGCGGCTGGCGGACCTCGGGTTCGAGATCCTCGCCACGTCCGGCACCGCGGAAGTGCTGCGGCGCAACGGGGTCGCGTGCACCGTGGTGCGCAAGCACTACGAGGGCTCGACCGAAGCCGAGCCGAACATCGTGGACGTCATCCTCAACGGTGACGTCGACATGGTGATCAACACTCCTTACGGCAACAGCGGTCCGCGCGTCGACGGCTACGAGATCCGCACCGCCGCGGTGTCGCGCGACATCCCGTGCGTGACGACCGTGCAGGGCGCCGCGGCGGCCGTGCACGGCATCGAGGCGCTCATCCGGGGCGACATCGGGGTCAAGTCCCTGCAGGAGCTGCAGGCGGCGCTGAAGGCGAAGTCGTGACCGCGTCTTCGGAGCGGGAACGGTTCGGGGCGCGGCTGGCGAAGGCCATCGCGGACCGGGGCCCGCTGTGCGCCGGGATCGACCCCCACCCGGGCCTGCTCGAGGCCTGGGGGCTCCCGGTGGACGCTTCGGGCCTGGAACGGTTCGCGCTGTCGGCCACGGAGGTCCTGGCGGCGCGCACGGCGATCGTGAAGCCGCAGTCGGCGTTCTTCGAAAGTTTCGGAGCCGCGGGCGTCCGCGTGCTGGAACGGGTCGTGGAAACCGCGCGCGAAGCCGGCGCACTGGTGCTGCTGGACGTCAAGCGCGGCGACATCGGCTCCACGATGGCGGCGTACACGACCGCATACGTGGCCGAGGGCGCGGCGATCGCGGCCGACGCGATCACCGTTTCGCCGTACCTCGGGTTCGGCTCTTTGGTCCAATGCGCCGAAACGGCGGTCGCCGCGGGGCGCGGCATCTTCGTGCTTGCGCGAACTTCCAACCCCGAAGCGGCCGCGGTGCAGAACGCGAAGCTGCCCGACGGGCGCACCGTCGCGCAGGCGATCGTCGACTCGGCGGCGGCGCTCAACGCATCCGCGGGGCCGCTCGGCGATGTGGGTGTCGTGGTCGGCGCCACGGTTGCGCCGGGCGAACTGGACCTCTCGCGGCTCAACGGACCGGTGCTGGCGCCCGGTTTCGGGGCCCAGGGAGCCACTGTGGCCGATTTGCGTGCGCTTTTCGGTGCGTCCCTGCCAGGCGTGCTGCCCGCGTCGTCCCGGGACATCCTGAAGCACGGGCCGGAGCAAGCGGCTTTGCGCCAAGCGGTCGAACGGGTCGCCGAAGTGCTGGCCGACCCGCAGGAAAACGACCAATAGCAGGGCCCGGAACCGGGTCCCACCAGGCACCCCCGCATTGTGGCCGGTGCTCACGGGTGGGTACCGTCGCGTCACCCACCCAGTTTTGAGAACTATCCGGAGGAAAACGTGGCACTTCCCCAGCTGACAGAGGAACAGCGCGCTGCGGCGCTGGAGAAGGCCGCCGCCGCTCGCAAGATCCGTGCTGAGCTGAAGGAGCGGCTGAAGCGGGGCGGTACCACTCTGGTCGACGTGCTGAAGCAGGCCGAGGAGAACGAAGTCCTCGGCAAGATGAAGGTTTCGGCTCTGCTCGAGGCCCTTCCGGGCGTCGGCAAGGTCCGCGCGCAGCAGACCATGGAACGACTGGAGATCGCCCCCAGCCGTCGCCTTCGCGGCCTCGGCGACCGGCAGCGCAAGGCGCTGCTGGCCGAGTTCAGCGGCGAGTGAACGGCGCCGGTCGTGACTGCCCGGTGACCCCGGGCGCCGACCGCGGCAGTGAGCCGGTGGCGGGGGACATCCCCCGGCACCGGCTCACCGTCGTATCGGGGCCTTCGGGGGTCGGGAAGTCGAGCGTGGTGGGCGAGCTGCGGAAGCTGGAGCCCGACATCTACTTCAGCGTCTCGGTGACCACGCGCAAGCCCCGCCCCGGCGAAGTCGAGGGCGCGCACTACCACTTCGTCGACCGCGCCGAGTTCGACGCGATGGTCGCCGACGGCCGGCTCCTGGAGTGGGCCGAGTTCACCGGCAACTGCTACGGCACCCCGCGCGAGCCGGTCGAGAAGGCCCTCGCCGAGGGACGCCCGGCGATCCTGGAGATCGAGCTGCAGGGCGCCCGGCAGGTCCGCGCGGCCATGCCGGAGGCCCGGCTGGTGATGCTGATGCCGCCGTCCTGGGAGGAACTGGTCGGCCGGCTCACCGGGCGCGGCACCGAGAACGAGGCCGCCGTGCAGGCCCGGCTGGCGGAAGCGGAGCGTGAACTGGCCGCCGCCGGCGAGTTCGACCACCGCGTCGTCAACGCCGACGTGCGGGACGCCGCCGAGCACTTGCTAAACTTGATTACCGGCGAGCAGTTTGCCGCCGGTATTCCCCAGGATTCGGAGCACCACGAGTGACGACTCAGGCGACCCTGCACGAAGAGCTCGAGGGCATCACCAACCCGCCGATCGACGACCTGCTCGAGAAGGTCAGCTCGAAGTACGCGCTGGTGATCTACTCGGCCAAGCGTGCCCGCCAGATCAACGACTACTACGCCCAGCTGGGCGAGGGCCTGCTCGAGTACGTCGGCCCGCTCGTCGAGCCGGGCCCGCGCGAGAAGCCGCTCTCGATCGCGCTGCGCGAGATCCACGGTGGCCTGCTCGAGCACACCGAGGGTGAGTAAACCCAAGGTCGTCCTGGGCGTGGGCGGCGGCATCGCCGCCTACAAGGCCTGTGAGGTGCTGCGCGGGCTGACCGAATCCGGTCACGACGTCCGCGTGGTCCCCACCGAAGCCGCGCTGAACTTCGTCGGCGCGGCCACCTTCGAAGCCCTCTCCGGGCACCCGGTGCACACCGGCGTGTTCACCGAGGTCCCCGAGGTCCAGCACGTCCGCGTCGGCAAGGAAGCCGACCTGGTCCTGGTCGTCCCGGCCACCGCGAACCTCCTCGCGAAGGCCGCCCACGGCATCGCGGACGACCTGCTGACGAACACCCTGCTCACCGCCCGGTGCCCGGTCGCCTTCTTCCCGGCGATGCACACGGAGATGTGGGAGCACCCCGCGACCCGCGACAACGTGGCCCTGCTGCGCTCGCGCGGCGCGATCGTCACCGAGCCGGACTCCGGCCGGCTCACCGGCGTCGACACCGGCAAGGGCCGCCTGGCGAACCCCGCCGAGATCGTCGACCTCGCCCGGCTGCTGCTGGCCCGGCCGGACGCCCTCCCGCGCGACCTCGAAGGCGTCCGCGTCGTCGTGTCGGCGGGCGGCACCCGCGAGCCGCTCGACCCGGTCCGCTACCTGGGCAACCGCTCGTCCGGCAAGCAGGGCTACGCGCTGGCCCGCGTCGCCGCCCAGCGCGGCGCCGAGGTCACCCTGGTCACCGCCCACACCGTCGCGCTGCCGGACCCGGCGGGCGCGGTCGTCTCGCACGTGTCGACGGCGGAGGAGCTGCGGCAGGCGGTGCACGCCGCGGCCGAATCGGCCGACGTCGTCGTGATGGCCGCCGCCGTCGCCGACTTCCGGCCGGCGAACCGGGCCGACCACAAGATCAAGAAGTCCGACGACCAGCCGGACCCCGTGATCACGCTCGACCGCAATGCGGACATCCTGGCCGAACTGGTGCGCGATCGGCGCCCGGGTCAGGTCGTCGTGGGATTCGCCGCGGAAACCGGCGACGAGCACGGCGACGTCCTCGACCACGCCCGCGTGAAACTCAAGCGCAAGGGCGCTGACCTGCTGGTCGTCAACGCGGTCGGCGACGGCAAGGCGTTCGGCACGGAGGACAATTCGGGCTGGCTGCTCGGCTCCGACGGCACGGAAATCCCCATTCCTCTCGGCGCGAAGGCTGAACTGGCGTCCACTCTGTGGGACGCTGTTGTGAGCTTCATGAAGCGTTGACCGTCCTCCGAGCGATAGTCAGTACGCTTGCATTTGATAAGGGGTGCCTAACTTGCGGGGCATCCGACGTCTAGGTGAGGAAGTGACGGCCACCGTGACCGCGTCTAGCAGCAGATTGTTCACCTCGGAGTCGGTGACCGAAGGACACCCCGACAAGATTTGCGACGCCATCAGCGACTCGATCCTCGACGGCCTGCTGTCGAAGGACCCTCGCAGCCGGGTCGCGGTCGAGACCCTGATCACCACCGGCCAGGTGCACGTCGCCGGCGAGGTGACCACGGAGGCGTACGCCGACATCCCCACGATCGTCCGCGACGTCATCCTCAAGATCGGGTACGACTCCTCCGCCAAGGGGTTCGACGGCAACTCCTGCGGCGTCAACGTCGCGATCGGCTCGCAGTCGCCCGACATCGCCCAGGGCGTCGACACCGCGTACGAGTCGCGCGTCGAGTCGGACGAGGACGAGATCAACCGCCAGGGTGCCGGCGACCAGGGCCTGATGTTCGGCTACGCCTGCTCGGACACCCCCGAGCTGATGCCGCTGCCGATCGCGCTGGCGCACCGGCTGTCGAAGCGGCTGACCGCGGTCCGCAAGGACGGCGTGCTGCCCTACCTGCGCCCGGACGGCAAGACCCAGGTGACCATCGAGTACGCCGGTGACCAGCCGGTGCGCCTCGACACGGTCGTCGTGTCCTCGCAGCACGCCGACGGCATCGACCTCGAGCGGATGCTCAGCGTCGACGTCAAGGAGCACGTGGTCGGCCCCGAGATCGAGGCACTGGGCATCGACACCTCCAGCGCGCGGCTGCTGGTCAACCCGACCGGCCGCTTCGTCATCGGCGGCCCGATGGGTGACGCCGGCCTGACCGGGCGCAAGATCATCGTCGACACCTACGGCGGCATGGCCCGCCACGGTGGCGGCGCGTTCTCCGGCAAGGACCCGTCCAAGGTCGACCGCTCCGCCGCGTACGCGATGCGCTGGGTGGCCAAGAACGTCGTCGCCGCCGGGCTGGCGTCGCGGACCGAGGTGCAGGTCGCCTACGCGATCGGCAAGGCGGCCCCGGTCGGCCTGTTCGTCGAGACGTTCGGGACCGAGACGGTCGACCCGTCGAAGATCCAGCAGGCCATCACCGAGGTCTTCGACCTCCGGCCCGCCGCGATCATCCGCGACCTCGACCTGCTGCGCCCGATCTACGCGCCGACGGCGGCGTACGGCCACTTCGGCCGGCCCGAGCTGGACCTCCCCTGGGAGAGCACGGCCCGCGCCGAGGCGCTGAAGAACGCGGCCGGCGCCTGACACGTTCGTGGTCCGTGAAGGCCACCTTGAGGGACTCTATGGTCCTCGAGGTGGCCTTCACGGCGTTCTGGCGCTCGGGCTGTCGGAGGGGTCTGGTAGAGATCACGGCGTGAGTAGCTCCGAGCCCGCCGCTCTCTGGGACCTCCCGGAGAAGCCGCCCGCCGCTCCGGCGGCGCCGTCGCGTGCCCGGAAGTCGAAGCCGAAGCCGGGGCAGAAGGCCAAGGGTGCGCAGTCGCCCGCGCCCGAGCGGCCGGTCGCGCGGATCGTCGTCGACATCCCGCTGGCCCACCTGGACCGCACCTTCGACTACCTCGTGCCGGAGAAGCTGCACGAGACCGCCGTGCCGGGCTGCCGCGTCCGCGTCCGGTTCGCCGGGCAGCTCGTCGACGGCTACCTGATCGAGCGCGGCGAGACCAGCGACTACGGCAGCAAGCTGGCGTTCCTCGACCGCGTGACCTCGGCCGAGGCGGTGCTGCCGCCGTCGTTGCACACGCTGTGCCGGGCGGTCGCCGACCGCTACGGCGGCACGCTCTCGGACGTCCTGCGCCTGGCGATCCCGCCGCGTCACGCGAAGGCCGAGGGCGAGCCGGCCCTGCCGCCCGCGGCTCCGCCGGAGGCGCCGGACACCGCGGCCTGGGCGCGCTACCAGCGTGGCCCGGCGTTGCTGGAGGCCCTCGCCGAGGGCAAGCCCGCGAACGCCGTCTGGCAGGCCCTGCCGGGCGAGGACTGGCCGCGCCGGCTCGCCGAAGCCGCCGGTTCCGTGGCGGCGGCCGGCCGCGGCGCGGTGCTGGTGGTGCCGGACCACCGCGACCTGACCCGGGTGTACGAGGCGTGCGCGGCGATCGTCGGGGAGGACGCCGTGGTGGCGTTGATCGCCGGGCTCGGGCCCGCCGAGCGCTACCGGCGCTGGCTGGCGGTGCTGCGCGGCGCGGTGCGGGTGGTGGTCGGCACGCGGGCGGCGATGTTCGCGCCGGTCCACGACCCCGGGCTGTTCGTCGTCTGGGACGACGGCGACGACCTGCACCTCGACCCGCACGCGCCCTACCCGCACGTCCGGGACGTCCTGATGGACCGCGCGCACGCGGCGAAGGCGTCTCTGCTGGTCGGCGGGTTCGCCCGCACGGCCGAGGCCCAGCTGCTGGTCGAGTCGGGCTGGGCCGCGCCGGTCTCGGCCGACCGCACGGTGCTGCGGTCCGCGGCTCCCCGCGTCACCCCGGTCGGCGAGGACTTCGACGTCGCCCGCGACGAGGCCGCCCGCGTCGCCCGGCTGCCGGCGGTGGCGTTCGAAGCCGCGCGGCAAGCGTTCGCGGCGGGTTTGCCGACGCTGGTCCAGGTGCCGCGGCGCGGGTACGTCCCGGGTCTGGCCTGCGGAAACTGCCGCACGCCGGCGCACTGCCGCCGGTGCGCGGGGCCGCTGGCGTTGCCCGGCGGCTCGGTGGACGGTCAGCCGAAGCCCCCGGCATGCCGCTGGTGCGGCGTCCCGGAGACGGCGTTCCGTTGCACGGCGTGCGGCTCGGTGAGGCTGCGCGCGGTGATCGTCGGCGCGAAGAGGACGGCGGAGGAACTGGGGCGCGCGTTCCCGGGCATCCCGGTCCGGACTTCGGGAGCGGCGGAGGTGCTGGCGTCGGTCCCGGGCAAGCCGGCGCTGGTGGTGTGCACACCGGGAGCGGAACCGGTGGCCGAGGGCGGCTACGGCGCGGCTCTGTTGCTGGACGGCTGGGCTCTGCTGGGGCGTCAGGACTTGCGGGCGGGGGAGGAGGCCTTGCGCCGCTGGATGGCGGCGGCTTCCCTGGTCCGCCCGGCTTCCGCCGGCGGCCGGGTGATCGTCGGGGCCGAGGCGGGCATGCCGGTGGTGCAGGCCCTGGTCCGCTGGGACCCGGCTTGGCACGCGGGGCAGGAGCTGGCCGAGCGCCAGGAGCTGGGCTTCCCGCCGGCGATGCGGATGGCGAGTGTGGAGGGGAGTCCGGACGCTGTGGCCGGTTTCCTGTCGGACTTGCCTCTTCCGCCGTCGGGAGAGGTGCTGGGTCCGGTTCCTCTCGGAGAGATCGACGAAGAGGGCAATGCCGAGCGGGAACGGGCTTTGGTCCGGGTGTCCCGGGCGGAGGGCAAGGCTTTGTCGGCGTCGATCCACGCGGCCGCGGCCCGTCGCGACGCGAAGAAGGCGACGGAACCGATCCGCATCCAGCTCGACCCGCTGGACCTGATCTAGCGACCCGTGTCGACCCCCCATCGCGCGAGATGCCCCTCCAGTCACGAGTGATGCCCGCTCAATCACACGAGATTCCCTCCAGACACGGGTGATTCCCCTTGGCGCACGGTGGTTCCGCGTGTGGAACAACCGAATCCGCGTGATGGAACCCGGAACTCGCGTGATGTAAGACGGAACTCACGTGATCGCAGGCGTAACTCGCGTGATCGGGAGGCGAACTCGCGTGTCCGCCGGGGTACCACTCGTGATCAGAGGGGCATCACTCGTGATTGAGCGGGCATCTCTTGTGATTGGAGGGGCATCACTCGCGATTGGGGAGTCGACAAGGCGTCACCGGGGGAGGACCGTGCCCGGCAGGGACTCAACCGCCGCCCGCGGAGATTCCTTCGCTGGCATGGAAACCGCTCGAGGCGAGCCGGCCGCGGCGGAGGTCAACGCGATCACCTCGGACGCGATCGCCTGACGACGGGCCTCGAAGTCGGGGTCGGCCAAGCCCACCGGCTGGCCCAGCACCGGCGTGTGCAGGTGACCGCCCGCCACCGACGTCAAGCCCAAGCCCAACCGGACCCGGTTCGCGCGGAACATCGACTCGTTGGACAAGTAGTTCCCGCCCCCGCCCGAAGCCGCGATCTCCCCGGGTGCCGGGGCGTCCGAACGGCACACCGGCGTCCCGGTACCGGGGTGCGACGAGTCCGGCCACACGCAGAACGCCTGGTTGAAGTTGACCGGGTAAGCGCCGGTCACCTCGAGCATCCGCGAGTACGGCAGCGTCGTCTCGATGAACTGGACGTCCGGTTGCGGCCAGCCCGCGGCCGGCGGGACCCCGCCCGTCACCGACACGTTGTTGTTGTCCGGGAAGCCACCTCGCCAGGCGCCGGCCCAGCGTTCGACGTCGAAGCGGCCGGGACGGCCCTGGCTGATCGTCAGCACCACGTCGGGCCGCCGCGCGCGGTCGCGCAACGCCGTGCCGTACGCCGCCTCCACGATGCCCTGGTCGAAGTACCCCCACACCACCGGGAAGCTCACCGCCTGGACCACGGCCGGGCCGGACGGCGTGTCGAGGACGCGCCCGTCCAGCTGCAGCGCCGACGCCCCCGCCGGGTTCGAGATGGTGATGCCCGGGCCGTCCAGCTGGAACGGGTCGAAGCCGCTCACCATGACCCGCCGCGTCTTTCCGAGCGGGAACCGGACGTCGTCGAGGCCGCGCGAGCCGCGGTCGAACGCCGTCAGCAGCGCATCCCGCCGCGACGGGAACGACGTCCACTGGCGGATCGCGCTGCTGAGCTGCAGCCGCGCCCAGTACAGCGGCCGGTCGTCGAAGCGGTCGAGCGTGCCGAGGTCCGGCCGGCGGCCCTGCGCGCGGTCGACAGCCGTCCGCCACAGCCGGTCGCCGGCCTGCGTGACGACGTGTTCGGCACGACGCGGGGTGCGCGCCGCGCAGAGGTCGTGCTTCACCTCGGCCACGAAGGGGTCGAGGCCCGCCAGCCGGACCAGCTCGGGCCCGACCGCGGGGCCGCCGGCCGGCAAGGCAGCGGTCAGGCGCTGCTCTTCCACGGTCAGCGGCACGGACGGGTCGAAGCAGCCGGGCGCGGCCGTGGCCACCCCGGGAGACACGAAGAGCGGGACGGCGGTGAGCAGGGGGAGCAGGGCGGTCAGGCGCACGGGTTTCCCTCCACGGCGTGGGTGACGCGGCCGAGTCTTCCGTCGACCGCGCCACCCGCGTAACCCGCGGAAGTCGGGATCAGCCCGTCGCCAGCACCTTCAACCGGGAAATGTCCGCGCTGAACTGGTCCTGGTCAATGGGCGAGGAGCTGTACTGCCAGAACGTGTAGAAGCCCCAGTTGTACGGCAGCGTCCCCGCCGACGACGCGTACCGCGCCACCCACAACGGGTTCGTCGAGCTGAAGTCGCCCGTGTTGCCGGTGCACTGGCTCCACCAGCTCGTCGCCGTGTAGATGACCGGCCAGCGGGTCGTTTTCGCGTGGTACTCGTCGCTGAACGCCTTGATCCACGCCACCATCTGGGCCGGGGTCTTGCCGTAGCACGCGTTGTTCGGGCCCCACTCGATGTCGAGCGTGCCCGGGAGCGTCTTGCCGTCCTTCGACCAGCCGCCGCCGTGGGCGACGAAGTAGTCGGCCTGCGCGGCGCCGCCGGCCCCGTCCGGGCGGCCGTAGTGGTAGGCCCCGCGGATCATGCCGACGTTGTACGACCCGGTGTACTGCTGGCTGAAGTACGCGTTCTGGTAGCTGGTGCCCTCGGTCGCCTTGACGTAGGCGAACTTCTTGCCCGCGCTCCAGTACGACGCCCAGTTGACGTTGCCCTGGTAGGAGCTGACGTCGATGCCGGGGACGCTCGCGTCCACCGACGCCGGCGCCAGTCCGGCCGGGGCGACGCCGTCGTGGGCGCGGATGGCCGCGCCCATCTCGTGGTTGTTCGACGCGTCCTGGTCCGGAAGGCCGGGCGAGGCCGAGGCTCCGGCGGCGGTCACGACCAGCAGGGAGGTCGAGACGGCCACAGCGGCGCCGAGCAGGCGGCGCCATCTGCGTGGTGCGGTCATCTTCAGTTGTCCTTTCGGTTGCCCTCGCTGTGCGCGGCTGTGCAGGGCCGCGCCGGACGATTCTGTGGCAGCGACGTGGGCAGCGTCACTCCGCCATGTGATCCAATTTCGAAGTCTGGGGAAACTCGTAAAATTCTGACCAGGCGGGCGCGTCGCCTTTTGGCGTCTTGAACGTGCCTGGTCCGAGGGGCAGACTCGCCCGCATGCCCGCGCACCGGAGTCGCACCCTCGTCATCGCCGCCACGGCCGCGCTCCTCACGACCGTCGCCGCCGGACCCGCCACCGCCGCCACCCCCACGCCGAAGTCCCCGGTCGCCGTCGGTTTCGGGGGCGCCGTGGCCAGCATCGACGCCGACGCCACCGCGATCGGCACCCAGGTCCTGCGCGACGGCGGCAACGCCGTCGACGCGGCCGTCGCGGTCGCCGCCGCGCTCGGCGTCACCGACCCGTTCTCCGCCGGCGTCGGCGGGGGCGGGTTCCTCGTCTACTACGACGCGAAGACCCACCGCGTCCACACCCTCGACGGCCGGGAGACCGCGCCGAAGACTGTCGACGCGAACCTGTTCGTCGAGAACGGCCAGCCGCTGCCCTTCAACGACGCCGTCACGAGTGGGCTCAGCGTCGGCGTCCCGGGCACGCCCGCGACGTGGTCCGAGGCCCTCCGCAAGTGGGGGACGCGCTCGCTGGCGAAGTCCCTGAAGCCCGCCGAAGACCTGGCGCGCAAGGGGTTCGTCGTCGACCCGACGTTCCAGACGCAGATCGCGAACAACGCCGCGCGGTTCGCCGCGTTCCCGTCGACGCGCTCGCTGTACCTGCCCGGCGGCGCGCCGCCGACCCCCGGGACCGTCTTCCGCAACCCCGACCTCGCCGCGACGTACGCGCAGCTCGAGCGCCACGGCGTCGACGCGCTCTACCGGGGCCCGATCGGCGCCGACATCGCCAAGACGGTGCAGCAGCCGCCGAAGGATCCCGCTTCGACGCTGAACGTGCGCCCCGGCAAGCTCGGCACCGCCGACCTCGCCGCCTACCGCGCCATCGAGCGCACCCCGACCCACGCGACCTACGAAGGCCTCGACGTCTACGGCATGCCGGCGCCGTCCTCGGGCGGGCTCACTGTCGGCGAGGCGCTCAACATCCTCGAGAACTTCGACCTCAAGCACGCGAGCAAGACCGACTACCTGCAGTACTTCCTGGAGTCGACGCGGTTCGCCTTCGCCGACCGCAACCGCTGGATCGGCGACCCCGCCGTCATCGACGTCCCGGCGCGCGAACTGCTGAGCCAGCGCTTCGCCGACTCGCGAGCGTGCCTGATCTCGAAGGACAAGGCCGCGACCAGCCCGGTCGCGCCGGCCGACCCGAAGCACCCGGCGCCGTGCGCGGCGGGCGCGACGGCCGCGCCGACGCCGTACGAGGGCGAGAACACGACGCACCTCACGGTCGCCGACAAGTGGGGCAACGTCGTCGCGTACACGCTGACGATCGAGCAGGAGGGCGGCAGCGGGATCGTCGTGCCTGGCCGCGGGTTCCTGCTCAACAACGAGCTGACCGACTTCTCCTTCACGCCGGTGACGCCGGGCGTGCCCGACCCGAACCTGCCCGGCCCGGGCAAGCGGCCGCGCTCGTCGATGGCGCCGACGATCGTGCTCGACCACGGCCGACCGTTCTTCGCGACCGGCTCCCCGGGCGGCGCGTCGATCATCACGACGGTCCTGCAGGTGCTCCTCGGCCGCATCGACCGCGGACTGTCGCTGGAGAACGCGATCGCGGCGCCGCGGGCGTCGCAGCGGAACTCGGCGGCCGCCCAGGTCGAGCAGGAGTTCCTCGACCTGCCCGAGACGGCCGTGCTGAAGGCCCGCGGCCAGGGCTTCTCGACGGCGCCG
This sequence comes from Amycolatopsis sp. NPDC051371, assembly GCF_040682155.1. NCBI lineage: Bacteria > Bacillati > Actinomycetota > Actinomycetes > Pseudonocardiales > Pseudonocardiaceae > Amycolatopsis > Amycolatopsis sp. NPDC051371. The sequence goes on along the minus strand of NZ_JBFBAG010000014.1, from coordinate 225 downwards.
GCGGAGATCGGCGCGGCGACGGGCGTGGAACGCCTGCGTGACGGCCGCTGGCTGGCGGCCGCGGAACCGGTCCGGCGCGGCCAGGGCGCGGCCCAGGTGGTGTACCCGGCGCGCTGGTAGCACTCGGCTCGAGCTGACCCAGTCCATCTACGCGCAGCTGGCCGAGACGTACGACGTGCGTCCCGACCAGGCGTGGCAGACGGTCCGCTCCTTCGGCCCAGACCG